>CAINDJ010000001.1 GCA_903847325.1 uncultured beta proteobacterium
GATTATGGCCGGGCCAATCCAGGGAAAATCAATTTTGCTTCTTCGGGCATAGGCTCGTCGGTCCACTTATCCGGAGAATTGTTTAAACAACTTTCCGGAGTAGATATGGTGCATATTCCCTATAAAGGTTCTGGCAGTCTTTTGCCGCAACTCATGGCAGGTGAAGTTGACCTCGCCTTTCCGTTCCTGCCCAGTGGAATTACCTTGTCTGAACAGGGCTTGTTGCGCACACTCGGTGTGACCACAAAAGAAAGGTCTGCGGCGGCCCCCAATATCCCTGCTATTGCAGAAGAAGGATTACCTGACTACGACATGGCTACCTGGTATGGCATTGTTGGTCCAGCCAACATGCCAGCGGAGGTTCAAAAGAAACTAAGCGATGCGTTGATGCAGACCGTCAACGATCCTGAATTTAAAAATCGTCTGATTGCTCTGGGCGTTGAGCCCAAGCCATCCACACCAAAAGAGTTTGGAAAATTCATTCAGGACGAGGCAGTCAAGTGGGCGGGTATTTTGAAGGGACTGGACTACAAAGAAAACTAGATTAATGTGATCGGGTGCAATGACAGCCAGGTCCTGGCTCCCTATCTGCCAATCAACTCTTGAACTTGCTCTCGCGCATACGGAGTCAGCACCGCTTTGATTCTGTCCCACCCGATGGTCACGCCATCAAAGGCTCGCGCGACATGGGGGAGGAATCCCTCGACGAAGATACCTTTCGCATCGATACAAAACTGGAATTCCTTTGCTGGGTCGAGCGCAAACTGCTCGTAGCCTGAGACCATTTCCAATGGAAAGTCTTTCTCTGTGCTGGCGAGCGCCTTGAAATGTTCAACAGAAACATCGCGTGCGATACGTTGCCAAGCTGAATTCACAAATACATCGCCTACCCGCACGACACGGCCTAAACCCAGCGAATACACAGAACAAGTATGGGTGCTTTCCGGGTAGGGACCGATCATATTATCTGCATGTACATCCTTGACCAGCCAGTCGCGCGAGGGAGTATTCAAACTCACCTCGTAAGATTCGCTGCCTCGTGAATCGTCAAGCTTCGCGACTTCAATATCGGCCAAAAATTTATTCAATTTGATGGCCTGCTCAGAGACGCTATCAAATTGTGGATATATTTGCTGGATCGTATATATATATTTCTCTGTCCGCACGATTTTGATTGAATCGTTAATCATCAGAAAACTTTTATATCCAGCAATCATGCGACCTGTCGAATCAAGCTCCTTGATCCGTAAGCCGAATGTATCGACAAGACATTTATTAGCAACAGAGGCAGGGACAGCGCTTGCGTCGTAGTCGACAAAACAGTAGTTTGAAGTAAAGCGCAGCCAAGAGATCTGCCCTTTAGTGAGTGTGCCGGACGCTTGTGTCGAGAGACGCTCTTTGGCCGATTTGTACGATAAAGCAAGCACTTCATCCATCCTCGAAAGCTCAGCGCTCTCGCAAATGGCTTTCTCCATCTTGGATGAGGCTTTGGTGCAATCAAAACTTGCAGCGTGCACGGACCCTGCAGAACATATCGTTAAAAATAAAAAAAAGATTGATTTCATCTGATCCTCAGCGCTTGCACGTGCCCACAAAGCGCGTAAGAGTCGTCAAATTCTCTTTATGATGCATCCATGAATCCGTCACTTTTATTTGCAATGAACGGCGATCAACCTCAATGCTACCAGTGGTTTTTGACATTTTTGTAGTCTCCAAATACGTCCACTTGAAGTGCTGGTCATCAGAGATATTTTTGATGGTCGCGGATTTTAGATAGCCATCCATAAAAAATGAATAGTCTGCAGTCGTTTTAAACTTAACTGGCATATTGACTTTGCTGTCGTCGATCGTAACGATCACTTTTTCTGCAGGAAGTTGCTCAGCCGTTACCCCTTTGCTATCGGTATATTGCACGTTGCCTGTCACCACACACTCAAGGGTTATTTTTGCGTAAACGCAGAGTGGTGTTGTTAAGGCTAAAAGTAGAATAATGATCGGTGTGGAGAAAGGGGGCATTTTTAGGCCTGATTATTTTCTCAAGCTACTTTTCGATAAACTAGCCAACGCAGCTCAATAGGTGTTTGCTCACTTTCAATTCCAAAAACATCCTGCCCTCTCGCCCAAGATTCGTACCAACTCGTTGGAGGCCAGGCATTGGCAGGGAGATGCGCTTTTTCATAATCGTACGCAGACTCATCTGATTCGAGTACTAGTTTCAGTCCATTGGCTGCACCGACTATTTCAAGAGGCGTGAAAATCGCTGAGTAACATTGTTGTCCTAACTCTCGGGCCGCTGCATCGGGAATATATCCTTGCTTTGCAACAAAAGTATTGAGCACAAATCGACCTCCTGTTGCGAGTGATTGAGCGGCTAATGCAAAGACTTTTTGGAGATGCTCAGTCGAACAAAAATCAGGTGCAACCTCTGAAAGAATAATCAGCTGATAATCACTGCGCAGCCCGACAATCTCATCGAAGATATCATGCCTAAACACCCGTACAGTGAGTGAGTCATGACTGGACTGCTTTTGGATAGTGTCAGCAAATTGCGTTGTGACTTCGATGGCGTCTACGGGATGCCCACGTCGAGCTAGGGGCAACGCATTTCTCCCTGTACCTGCACCGATATCAAGAATAGGAAAGTGCTGAGGATCCTTCGCTGTACTGACCAAACTCAATACACGCGCATCAGGCTCGACACCAAAATAGGGAGGGGTTCGCGTAGCGATCCACTTTTCATATTCAGCCTCGATGGTGTACCACTGCGCTTGGATATGATAGTTAAGCGTCGAGCCTATCGGCGACTCATAACTAATGATGATTTGTGATCGATGCGAGGCTTTAAAAGCCAGCTCAAGCTCGGTGGCTAACGCGCTGCGAAGCTGACTGAGCTCGGCCTCGTTAAAGTACACGCCCAGCGCTTTAAAAACGTTATCGCACATGCGCACATACTCATCAACCATTGCAGGTACTACTGGCACAGCAATGCGTCCGCCTGCCTCAGCGCGACGATAAAGTTGTTTCGCTAAACTTGTCTGAATTGCTGACAAGTTTGTTTGATCAAGAACTCTCATTCTTTTTATAACCTGCCTTTATGGTAATTAATTTTGGTATACATTTTATAAATGGGCAGAAGCAATCTATTCTTTTATGAAAAATTAAGTATTTATCTTACTTTTTTATTCAACGTTATCCCCTTGCATTATCGTTAAGAAATACCGAAACTCAATTTGTCTAGGTTAGCAATAGCGATGTACTTCACCTTAGCCTAATCCAGATGAAAAAGAAATTAACCGGTCCATTGCAATCAGCACGCGAGATTTCACAAAGAGATTCTCTTAGGCCTGTTCATTTCAAGCTCAATGCCCTCTCCCTAGCATTAGCTTATTCGGTCATCGCTTTTTCGCTCACCCACAATACCCCAGTATTGGCACAAGCAGCCAACAATGGGGGAAAAGCATCGGGTGGAACTGGAGGTGCTGGAGGACTTGGGGTCAATGGGGCTGGTTCTGGCGGAGCAGGTGGATCGTCTGCTAACTCGATAGCGAGTGGAGGTGGGGGGGCTGGCGGCACAACTGGCTCAGGAGGTTCTGGAGGATCAGGTAACGGCGGTGGAACCGCTGGAGGAAGTGGTGGTGCTAATGGGGGAAGTGGAAGCGATGGTGCTAATGGGGGAAGTGGCTGGGCCATTAGCTCAAACAAAATCGGAAATCCGGGAGCGAACGGGTCATCATCAGGCTCGAAAGGCCCAGTCCCAGGCAGTGGTGGTGGTGGCGGAGGCATCGGATTCTGGATAACAGGATCTTCTACGCTGACTAACTCTAAATTTAACACTGTGACAGGCGGTACTGGCGGCAACGGAGGGGGTGGAGGGGGTGCAAACAACACCACTTTCGGCGCTGGCAGTGCTGGAGGGGGTGGTGCAGGACTTGGAGGAAGTAATTACAACTTGACTAACGCTGGAGACATTAAAGGAGGGGCGGGTGGTAATGGGGGTAGTCACCCTTACGCATTGGCAGGAGGAAATGGCGGTCAAGGTGGTTCTGGAATTGCAAGCAAAAATTTCACATTAATTAACTCAGGATCGATTTCTGGTGGTGCGGGTGGTTCGGGCGGTGCGTCTATTGGTGGTACTGCGGGTGCGGGTGGAGCCGGCGGTGCCGGCATTAATGTTCTAAGCGGCCCAAGCGCCACCATATCCAACTTGACTAATGGCACCATTACAGGTGGGACAGCCACCACAGGGGCCAACGGTGCAGGCATTCAAATCGAGGATGGTGGCTCCGTCACAATCCTGACTAATATCGGCACGATCACCGCAGGCGCTGGCACAGGAACGGCAGCTTATGGTGTGTTAAATAACGGTACTCTCGCGACGCTGAATAATTACCAAAGCACCTTAACCTATCGCGGCACCCTACCCTACAGTTACAACATCATCATCTCTGGCGCACCTAATGCAGCGACGTACGGCAAATTGACGGCCTCAAGTATCAGCAATGCACCGAGCACTTCAGGCATCATCTTTAACATCTATGGCAATAGCGGAACCAACCTTGTCTCGGGGGTCTCTGCCTCTACGATCACAACAGGCACCTATACCGCAGTACTCACAGGACTCACCTCCAGTAATTTAGTCACCAGTAGTTTAAGTGGTACCTACACGGGCGGTTACACATGGCAACTCAATAACTCGTCGGGCACAATCTGGGATCTGATCGTATCGTCCGCAAATTCTGGTTCGTCCGCAAATTCTAGTGGGAATAATGGTGGATCCGACACGAATACATCCGCTACGACTACCAGTACGAATACATCCGCTACGACTACCAGTATCACATCGGGCTCAAAAGTCAGTTTGAGCAGTGTGGGGGTCACCTCCACCCCAATTCTGACGGGTGGTACGTTGGTTTTATCCAAAGACGATCGCTCTAATTTCGCGTTTACCTTATTAGGTTCCAAGAATGAGATTCAAAAACCCTCTTCCGGCATCGCGTTACTGACAGGGCTATTTAGTGGCTCGGGTGGCATCATATTTACTGGCTTGGGCAATACGATCTTGGCGGGAGCCAATACCTATACAGGTGGCACCATCGTTGCCGATGGAGTATTAACTGTTGCGGGCAGCTCGCCGACTGGTACTGGTGATGTCTTGGTATCGACAACATCTACAATCATGGGGACTGGCACGATCGATGGCAACCTCATCGTGGCAGGCACCTTAAAACCTGGTAACTCACCAGGCTATCTATCTGCAACGAACAACGTCACACTCGGTGCTGGTTCGACCTACCAGCAAGATATCGCGGGTACGGTCCAAGCAAATAGCAATACTCCTGTTGGGGCAACAGGCTATTACTCATACATGAGTATTGGCGGTCAGCTCATCATCAATTCGGGAGCGAATTTATCACCAAAACTCCAGAATCTTTTTCAGGTCAATGAGTCTGGTTATGGCAGTACGCCGTATGTCCCTGTACTGGGTGATAATTTCCGCATCGTCACTGCAGCAGGGGGTATTTCCGGGACGTTTTCCAGTATCACACAGCCGGCTGGCCTTGCCCCTGGCACACAATTTATACCTTTTTATAACTATGCAGGTAGCAACAGTATCGACCTGGCGGTGATCCCAACGTCTTATGCTACGACCTTAACTTCGGTCAACAGTAATACGCAATCCGTGGCTGCAGCCTTGGATAAATTAAGTGCAACACAGATGTCGGGTACAGCCACAATTGCTCAAACAAATCTGATGTATGCAGCAGCTGCACAAACGGTCGCATCGATTGCTAGCTTTGCGCAATCCTTGTCGGGTGAGATTTACGGTGCAATACTTGCTGTGATTCCTCAAACTGCACAACGCGTTCAAAATGCAGTAATGGCACATTTGACTGACACGGTGATGCCAATCATTGCTGGCAATTCTAACAATCATGTGCCTACGGCCGGCAGCGGCATCACTTTAAACAATACCTTGGGTCTACCAGGCACCAACATCAGCAGTAATCCTGAGGTGAATCCTGCAAAAGAAACATGGGGACCAGCGAATAACAAAGTTTGGGGTGAAATCGCCTACCAGTACGGCACGAGAGCTTCAGACTCATCCTCCAATGGATTCAACGCTAACCTCTATCAGGCGGCCTTCGGTGCGGATCTTTATCAGCATGGCGGAACAAAGGCAGGGGGTGGTTTTACCCTATCGACTACAAACCTTGCAATGAATCAAAGTACTGGCAACATTGCGCAAGGCTCGCTATTTGTCTATGGCAAGATGCCCGTCATGCAAGACTATGTCCTGGATGGCATGGCAAGCTTTGGTTTAAGTTCAACCGACGTTAGCCGCAACGACCCAACCTCTGTTAATGGTCTCAAAGCGAAAAGCATCAGCGGTAACGATGCATTGATTAGCGTAGGGATTAGCCGCCCAATTATGTCTGATGACTTTGTTATCACGCCCTATTTGCGTGCCACATGGCAAATGGTGAATCAAGCTTCATTTGACGAAGGAACGGCTAGTGCCGCAGCACTCAATATCAACAGCTATTCCGCTAATGGAGTAAGAGGTTTATTAGGCGTCTCAATTGGCTCAACAAACAAAACTCCCATGAACGAGCCTTATACCTATAGAGTCAATCTGGCGGTGGGTGCAGACACGAATACCCTAATCAACCCAAGCCTGACGGCAAACCTCGCAAGCTTTGGCACGACCATACAAAGCGCCAACGTGGGCAACACTTTTGTGCAAGCTGGGTTATATGGAACGGTTAAGTTTGCAGACAACGCTTATGCATATGCCGGCGTGAACGTTGAAACAAGAAGCGGGCAGACTCTGAGCAGTGCAAATATTGGTGTGAGGATACAGTTTTAAAACTGTTTTAAACACCCCTACTTGCGTTTATCTGATGACTGTCGAGTAACTGATACCGACGCTTTTCGTGCTGCCGCTCCGCTACGTGGTGGCAGTCCCGTATGTTGCGTCAACACGCGGCCAGGGGTCACAACACGACGAACAACTGCTGTGGTAGCCACTGTTGAATTTTTACGTCGTGAGCTCGTATAGCTGCCATCTGTTTGCGGTTGATGGAAAGGGATTAGATGTTTTTTACCATTTCCGATCAGATCCGCACGCCCCATCGACTTGAGCGCCTCGCGCAGCAAGGGCCAGTTGTTCGCATCGTGATAGCGCAGGAATGCCTTGTGTAACCGTCGACGTCGATCGCCCCGAACAATATCAACCTTTTCGCTCTCACGCGTAATACGCCCAAGCGGATTACGTCCGGAGTGATACATGGCAGTCGCCGTAGCCATCGGACTGGGATAAAAGGTTTGCACCTGATCGGCACGAAAGCCATGGCTCTTTAGCCATACCGCCAGATGCATCATATCCTCGTCGCTGGTGCCTGGGTGTGCGGCGATAAAGTACGGCACCAAAAACTGTTTTTTACCTGCCTGCTCGCTGAATTTATCAAACAGTCTCTTGAATGTATCGTAACTGCCGATACCCGGTTTCATCATCTTCGAAAGCGGGCCCATCTCGGTATGCTCGGGGGCAATTTTAAGATAGCCACCCACGTGATGCGTGACAAGCTCTTTGATGTATTCAGGAGATTTCACCGCCAGGTCATAACGCAGACCGGAGCTGATCAGAATTTTTTTAACACCTTTCAATTCACGCGCTCGGCGGTACATGTGAATCAGCGAGCTGTGATCGGTATTCAGATTCTGGCAAACGTCCGGATAGACGCAACTTGGTTTGCGACAGGCGGATTCAATTTCAGGGCTCTTACAGCCAATCCGGTACATATTGGCGGTCGGCCCACCCAGGTCAGAAATCACACCTGTAAAGCCGGGCACTTTATCTCTGATATCTTCGATTTCACGAATGACAGAGTCTTCGCTTCGACTCTGAATGATGCGACCTTCGTGCTCAGTGATCGAACAAAACGTGCAACCTCCAAAACAGCCCCGCATGATGTTGACGCTAAAGCGGATCATTTCCCAGGCAGGGATCTTGGTCGCCCCGTCGTGACCGCCCTTCTCATCCGCATAGGCGGGGTGTGGGCTGCGTGCGTAGGGTAGATCAAAGACCAGATCCATCTCTGCGGTCGTCAAAGGAATCGGTGGCGGATTAATCCATACATCACGCGCCGTTCGTCCCTCACCATGGGCTTGCACGAGTGAGCGTGCATTACCGGGATTAGTCTCTAAGTGCAGCACGCGATTGGCATGCGCATACAAAACAGGATCTGATTTAACTTGCTCGTAGGAAGGCAGTCGGATGACACTGCGATCACGGGGTGGGACTTTGAGTTTGCCTTTTACCTGCAAAGACGGATTCGGTGAAAAAACAAGTGGAGACTCTGATGCAGTCAAGTTCTTTTTATTCGCACTTTTTGAGTTAGCTGCATCTGCAACGACGCGTGCCTCATCATTGCGCGCGCAACTTTCACCTTGCTCGAGCGCCTGCTCACTGATCATTAAGTATGGGTTGACATGCGCCTCGACGCGGCCCGGTGTATCAATGCTGGTGGAGTCAATCTCCATCCAGCCCTCGGGTGTCTCACGTCGTACATAAGCGGTGCCTCGTACATCTGTAATCTGACGAACAGGTTCTTTAGCAGCCAACCTGTGCGCGATTTCGACCACAGCACGCTCGGCATTACCGTACAACAGTAAATCACACTTGCTATCAACCACAACTGAGCGACGCACTTTATCGGACCAATAGTCGTAATGCGCGATCCTGCGCAATGAGCCTTCTATGCCACCCAATACAATCGGGACGTCCTTATAAGCCTCTTTGCAGCGCTGGGTATAAACAATCGCAGCGTGGTCAGGGCGCTTACCGCCGACATCGCCGGGTGTGTAGGCATCATCACTGCGCATTTTGCGATCAGCAGTGTATCGATTAATCATCGAATCCATGTTGCCCGCAGTCACGCCAAAAAACAGATTTGGTTTACCCAGGGCTTTAAACGGCTCGGCACTTTGCCAGTCAGGCTGGGCAATGATGCCGACACGGAACCCTTGATTCTCAAGCATGCGCCCAATAACGGCCATTCCAAAACTTGGATGATCCACATACGCATCCCCCGTGACAATGATAATGTCACAGCTATCCCAACCGAGCTGAGTCATTTCGTCACGACTCATCGGTAAAAAGGGTGCCACGCCAAAGCGCTCGGCCCAGAACTTACGATAACTGCTCAGGGGCTTGGCGTTACGTGGAAAGAGGGATACATCAGTGTAGGTAGTCATAAGAATTACGAGGTTGCTCCTTTGAGCTTGTCCTGTGTTTGGGTATCAAAATCGCTGGCATCGTGTCGCTCATGGAGCTGCTCGGATAGCTCGCCTGTCATGCGATTGACCATGCGTCCTCGTTTAACCGCAGGTCGGCTGTAAATCTGATCAGCCCAGCGTTGAACATGTTTGTATTCATGCACGCTTAAAAACTCTGCCGCGCCATACGACCAGCCTTTGACCAGACCACCATACCAGGGGAAGACCGCGATATCAGCGATGGTGTACTCACCGCCCGAGAGATACTCATTTTCAGCGAGGTGACGATCCAGTACATCCAGCTCGCGTTTGACTTCCATGGCGAACCGGTCAATGGCATATTCGATTTTGATCGGTGCATAGGCATAAAAGTGTCCGAAGCCGCCGCCTAAATAAGGGGCACTGCCCATCTGCCAAAAAAGCCAGTTCAAGGTTTTTGTACGACCGACAAGATCTTTAGGAATAAAGGCATCGAACTTTTCTGCCAGATAGAGCAGGATCGAACCTGATTCGAATACTCTTAACGGCTCTGCCCCGCTGCGATCGAGGAG
The DNA here is from genome assembly GCA_903847325.1 of uncultured beta proteobacterium. Classification (GTDB taxonomy): domain Bacteria; phylum Pseudomonadota; class Gammaproteobacteria; order Burkholderiales; family Burkholderiaceae_B; genus Zwartia. The sequence goes on from CAINDJ010000001.1 coordinate 9,831, forward strand.
TGCCGGGATCTTGGAGTTTGGGTTGATCCCCACGAAATCGGAACCAAACTGGTCCCCTTTGCGGATATCGATCAACCAGGCGTCATATTCCGCACCAGTATGACCAAGCGCAAGCAACTCCTCAAGGAGGATCGTTACTTTTACGCCATTGGGTGTGCCGAGCGAATAAAGTTGCAGCGGGTGACGACCAACAGGGAGCTCTTTTTCGTGCGTCGCACCGGCGATAGGTCGATTGATACTGGCAAAATGCCCACCATTAGGCTGCGTCCAGGTCCATACTTTGGGCGGGATGTATGCGTTGGAATCGGTCATATTGGTTCTCTTCGTCCACTGAAACAAACTAAATTCATTACATTGTGGGGCCATTATTGCACTGTTATCAGGGACTTAAGGCAAATCCCTTATGATTTGAATGACTTAACCGGAGGCAATCTTGAAATACTTACTCGCTACGATTCTGATTTCGTCAGGGCTCACCTCAGGGCTTGCCCCAGTCTCGGCATTCAGTGCTGAAATGAATCCATTTGAAAGCTATAGCAAGGCTTATAAGTTATGCATGGATAAGGCAGTCAGCACGCAGGATATAGTCGAATGCACAGACATTGAATATCGCGTGCAGGACAAGCGACTGAACGTTGCTTACAAAAATTTAGTGGGCAAGCAAACGCCGGCAAGAGTCAAACAACTCACTGAGGTTCAAAAACTCTGGATTAAGTACCGAGACGCTAATTGTGCGTTTTACTACGACCCTGATGGGGGCAGCATGGCAAGAATCCTGGCCAATGATTGCATGCTCACGATGAGCAAAGACCGCGCGGCTGAATTTGAAAACATGCTGAAAAATTAAATAAAGCGTCACCAGAAAAAACCCAACCTGGGGCGGTTGGGTTTGATTATTTACTTTGGCTCTCTGAACATCGCACAAAGTTTGTTACCGATTGGATCGCGCAGATAAGCTAGATACATGCGTCCGGCAGGGCCCTCACGATATCCTGGGGGATCTTCACAGGTGACTCCACCGTTGGCCACGCCTGCCGCATGAAATGCATCAACTTGCTCTGCAGATTTCGCGGCAAAACCAATTGTGCCGCCGTTTGCGTGGGTCGCAGCCTGACCATCCAAGGGCAGCGTTACGCCAAAATTACCCGTTGGGGTTCGATAAAAATATCTAATGTCGCGATTCAATACGCCTGGACCTACGCCTAGCGTGCCCAGAATAGCGTCATAAAACTTTCTGGATGCTTCCAGATCTTTTGCACCCACCATAACGTGACTAAACATAGTGACTCCAGAGGTAAATGTATTAAAAGTACGAGTACGGAACACCTCGTTTCGCACAACTTTTATGGACTTTAGCATCTAATTCGACAGGTTATCTGACTGATCCCCCTGCCCTTGACTAAGGATAGGGCATGTTCCTTAGGAGGCCTCGGGGCTGTATGCCGCAGGCTGACACAAAAAGTGCCATTAGAATATCGAAATAAAATAAAGCACCTAATTTGGTATGCAGAGCAATGCTCCCGTTACGACGGACAGCACCCACCTCAATTTCGATACGGAAAAGTCCGTTTTCATGACAAATAAATCACGCTCGGCTTTGGCACTCGCTGCTCTGGGTATTGTGTACGGTGATATTGGCACCAGCCCACTTTATGCTTTTGAGCAGGTCTTTTCTGCTGGAGTGCATTCGGTGCCGATCAGCCACGATAATATTCTTGGTGTGCTCTCGGTATTCATATGGTCACTCATGATGATTGTGACGTTGAAGTATGTGTTCTTCATCATGCGCGCCGACAATCAAGGCGAAGGCGGCATCATCGCACTCATGGCGCTTGCGATGAACAAGGTGCGAGACAGGTCACCGTATCGGATATGGATCGTATTGCTGGGTCTCACCGGCGCTGCATTTTTCTATGGTGATGGTGTCATCACGCCAGCCATTTCTGTGTTGTCAGCGGTTGAGGGCTTAGAGCTCATCTCACCAAAACTAAAAGACATTGTTTTGCCTGTCTCCATTCTGATTCTCTGCGCTTTATTCTGGTCACAGCGTAAAGGAACTGCGACAATCGGCTTGTTTTTCGGACCTATCATGCTGATTTGGTTTGTAGCCATTGGCGTGCTGGGAGTCTGGAATATTTTTCAACAACCCGACGTACTGCTGGCGATCAACCCGGTGTACGCGATCAAGTTCCTCAGCACGAATGGTTTACTGTCTTTCTTTGCCCTCGGTGCAGTAGTGCTGTGCCTCACGGGAGCAGAAGCCTTATACGCTGACATGGGGCATTTCGGCCCACGCCCAATTCGTATTATGTGGGTACGTCTAGTTCTTCCCGCGCTCTTATTAAACTATTTTGGACAGGGTGCCCTATTACTCGCCCAACCCACTGCGCTCAGCAATCTTTTCTATCTAATGGCGCCTGCTGTGTTGCAAACACCCCTGGTCATATTAGCAACACTTGCTACGGTGATTGCTTCGCAAGCGGTTATTTCCGGTGTTTTTTCGATGACAAGGCAAGCCATTCAGCTGGGCTTCTTGCCACGCGTTCAAATTTTGCAAACATCCGTTGATGAAGTTGGCCAGATTTATTTGCCTGTCGTAAATTATTTTCTTGCAATCGCCGTCATTGGAGTCATTTTAATTTTCCAAACATCCAATGCCCTTGCTTCCGCATATGGCATCGCGGTGACCGGAACCATGCTCATCACTGATTTCCTGGCCATTTCAGTTGCTATAAAAATTTGGCATTGGCAGCCGTGGCGCGCAATCTTAGGTGCGTTAGCTTTTGTCTTGATTGATACGGTGTTTTTTAGTGCGAACACACTTAAATTCATGGATGGTGGCTGGATGCCTGTCTTGCTGAGCC
>CAINDJ010000002.1 GCA_903847325.1 uncultured beta proteobacterium
ATTTTTTTTTGCAAATTCTGAATGCGTAAAAATAGTATCTCCATAAAAAGCGATCCCGTAAGCTTGAGGATCAATAACAGAATAAGGAATTTTATTTTTATCAAGCAGGAAAGATTCGTTACCAAGGTAAGCATTAAAGGCGTCGGCCTCGCCTCGGATAAATTCTTGATAACCTTCGCTGGAGGTTGTCACGTGTGGCAATGATGCAGGCGCAATACCCTGGCTATTAAAGACGCTATAGAGTTCAGGATTGTCTTGAACATTTCTGATCGCTAAATTTTTCTGGCTTAACAGTGTGAGTGATTTTTCCAGGCCTGGTCTGGTTATCATGATCGCAGCTGAGCGTTGAAAAATATCAGCGACAACGGTGACCGGTTGATTTTGCATGCTGGCTATAGCTAGGCCAGAATTGCCAATTCCAAATTCTGCACGGCGAGATAAAACCTCCTCGACGACTTGCGTGCGGTTACCATTGCCGGGGATGATCTGGACGTCCAGGCCTTCGTCCGCATAGAAATTTTTGGCTTGCGCCATGTAATAACCGGCAAACTGAAATTGCGGCATCCAGCGCAGCTGAAGCGATACTCTGTCATTGGTCCGCGTATTTTTTCCGAGTACATCGGTCTGGGCGTGTGAGGGCTCCAACAGCGCCAGCCAGATAGCGGGTGTTAACAGAAATCGCCTAATTCTTGTGAATTGGAGCTTGTAGTTAAACAATTTCAATGATTATTAAGCAGTTTTTAATTTCTATATCGTTATCAATTCTAAACATATATCATTTGGCGGAATTTTTCAAGCTAGTTGGCGTGTAAACAATACTTTAGGGTTAGTGCAGTGTTCCGTTGATCGCTCTCTGTCTAAATAGTCTGGCACCTGTCTAAATGAACTAGCTTTCGAATATATATTCCTGATAAATGACTCGGTATATTTATACTAATTAATATGGGACTTAGGTAGCTTGCGTAATTCTTAGTTTCAATGCTATAGGTATGTGTTAACCACCTCTGACAAAGCCTCCACGCAAAGAGCCATGCAGAATCACAATAGCCATCCTGAAATACCACCGCCATTATCTGAAGAGGTCGGCTCAAAATATAACTCTGACATGTTTTTTGCTGTGACAGCTGACGGACAATATATCGAAGCTAGCCAGGCATATTGCGAGCTGATGCAGTACAGTCAGGATGAATTATTCGCCATGACTTTGCAGGATGTTCAAGTGGAGGGCTTTCAGGCAACTCCTATCAACTTTGTTCAGAGCGTGGAAAATAAAACATTTGCTCGTGTGAGGATGGAGCAGCGCGCGCGGGACGGCCGGACGATCTCCTTTGTTTCGAGTGTTTTTGTAGCGGCAGAAAATCAAATAATTTATTGTTTTATTACGCATTTTCAGACGATTCCTATACTCAAAGAGTCGTTGACACTGTCACTTGAGCTCGCTAATCGAGTGATCAAGCACTCAAGCGATTTGATTTTGATTACAGAAGCAGAACCTTTTCATTGGC
>CAINDJ010000003.1 GCA_903847325.1 uncultured beta proteobacterium
CGACGTGATGTTTGTGGCAACCAGCAACACACTTAATATCCCGGCTGCGCTGCTTGATCGTATGGAAGTTATTCGTCTCTCGGGTTATACCGAAGAAGAAAAAATCCATATCGCCGGATCCCATTTGCTGCCTAAGGTCATGAAGAACAACGGCGTTAGACCTGAGGAACTAAAGCTCGAAGAGTCTGCCTTGCGCGATATCGTGCGCTACTACACGCGCGAAGCAGGCGTACGTTCGCTCGAGCGTGATGTAGGCAAGATTTGCCGTAAGGTTGTGAAAAAACTGCTTGCGGACGCAGAGGCTGCCAAAGCCGCTAAGTCTAAAGAGCCACTGCCGCAAGTTATCGTGACTTCAGAGAATCTGCATGATTATCTGGGTGTTCGGCGCTATAGCTTTGGTATGGCCGAGAAAGAAAATCAAATCGGTCAAGTAAACGGTCTTGCATGGACAGAGGTTGGTGGCGATTTGCTCACGATCGAAGTTGCAGACATGCCTGGTAAGGGCGCGATCCAGCGAACAGGTTCGATTGGCGATGTGATGAAAGAATCGGTCGAAGCTGCCCGTACTGTTGTGCGCTCACGCTCACAGCAGCTGGGTATCGCTGATACGGTTTTCGAAAAGCGTGACGTGCATGTGCACTTTCCGGAGGGGGCAACCCCTAAGGACGGTCCCTCTGCAGGTATCGCAATCACAACGGCAATGGTGTCGGCACTGACGCGTATTCCTGTTCGTGCTGATGTGGCGATGACGGGTGAGATCACCTTGCGTGGTGAGGTCCTGGCAATTGGTGGGTTGAAAGAAAAACTGCTCGCTGCACACCGTGGCGGCATTAAGACCGTGCTGATTCCAGAGGAAAATGTCAAGGATCTCTCCGAGATACCTGATAACGTTAAAAATCAGCTTGAGATTGTGCCTGTGCGCTGGATCGACAAAGTACTTGAGGTGGCACTGGAACGCGTCCCTCAGCCTTTACCTGATGTCGCTCCAGCAGAAGCAGTCGTCGCAAAAAGTGAAACGGCAGCGTCGACGGATCCGGTGATCAAGCACTAATCCGTTCGTATTGAGGGATTGTTCTGACGTTGGATAATGTTCGCCTTGATAAATGGCTTTGGGCTGCGAGATTTTTTAAATCTCGCAGTCTGGCTGCTGCTGCAGTGGAAGTCGGCCGCGTGCACGTAAACGGTGAGCGCGCAAAGCCTGCACGGGCGATCAAGGTCGGAGATAAAATTTTAATTATTCGCGAGCAGGAACGCACAGAGTTGTTTATCCGTACTGTGTCTGATGTACGACGCGCTGCGCCCTTAGCCAAACTTTTGTATGACGAGACGCCAGAAAGTCTACTGGGTAAGCAAACGCTTGCGGAGCGAAGAAAGTTTTATGCGGAACCTGCTAATGATATTACTGGGCGACCCACTAAACGTGACAGGCGTGCACTTGAACAATGGCGGGAAACTGAGTAATTAAACGAGAGATCACTCAATTAATCACTCACTTAGTCACTCAATTAGTCACATAGGTGATCACCTGCGTACTCGTCACGTCATTGCAATGGCGTGTTTCGAATGAGTCCGAGGGCGATACCCTCAAGGGAGAAATCCTGACCAGGTTCAATGATGATAGGTTCAAAATCAGGATTTTCAGGTAACAGATGAATAACGTTGCCGTTTTTGCTCAGACGTTTGACCGTGACCTCATCATCAATACGCGCCACGACGATCTGACCATTGCGTGCTTCGCTGGTTTTTTTGATCGCAAGTAAATCACCATCCAGAATGCCCGCGTCACGCATACTCAGTCCTTTTACCTTTAACAGGTAATCAGGACGTTGGGTAAAGAGGTTTGGATCCACGCTGAGTTCTTTTTCTACATTTTCTGTTGCCAGAATAGGGAAACCTGCAGCGACGCGTCCGACTAAAGGCAGCAAGATGTTGCCTGCACCGGGCAGATCACGTAGTTTAGGGGTGCTGCCTGATGACATCCGTGACCTGTGTCGCGAAGCGTTATTCATGGCGTCACTTGCGGAGTCTATCGCTGAATTGATCTGATCTGTGTCCTCAAAAAAACCACCATCCACTGAATGAGCGCTTAAAGGATCAAACTCAGCGGAGAACTCTTGCGCCAGATCCGTGAGCCGGATGCCACGCGAGGCACCCGCGGTCAATTCGATCACACCTTTGCGGGCAAGGGCACGCAGATGATCCTCTGCGGCGTTGGCAGACTTAAAACCCAGTTTTTGTGCAATCTCCGCGCGGGTTGGAGGAAAGCCTGTATTAACAACAGCCTGACGAATCAGATCAAGGATTTGTTGCTGGCGGTCCGTCAGTTTGATCGACATGTTTTCACCTGGCTGAGTTGAGGGCGTTATTGATTTAGTGCTCTATTAAAGAGACTGTTTTTATATACAGTTCCTATTATGCCAATAAATTACTGTGTTTGCAACCAGTATCTGTACAAAAAAACAGCCCGATTCACATGAATCGGGCTGTTTTAAGATCAATACCGCACTGAAGCACCAAGATCTTGTACCCGGATCTAGCGCTAAGCTCAGTAAAACAGTCGTTTAATCCTTCAACACAGAAGCCATCGCCCGAGCCACCGCATCAATGTTGCCGCTATTAAGCGCTGCCACACAAATCCTGCCGCTGCTGACAGCGTATATGCCGTGTTCATCGCGCAGACGATCCACTTGTGCAGCGGTCATGCCGGAGTAGGAGAACATACCACGTTGCTGTTTTACGAAATCAAAGTTTTCCTTGACGCCGTTTTCTTTGAGCTTGTCGACAAGCTGTGTGCGCATGAGACGGATACGGTCGCGCATTCCGGCGAGTTCCTCATCCCACATTGCGAATAGTTCGGGTGTGTTCAGGACATTGGCAACCACCGTGCCGCCGTGTGTGGGCGGGTTGGAGTAGTTTGTGCGGATGACGCGTTTAACCTGGCTCAGTACGCGGCTAGATTCGTCTTTACTACCTGTCACGATGGTCAGCGCACCGACGCGTTCACCGTAGAGTGAGAAGGATTTGGAGAAAGAGGAGCTGATGAACATGGTCATGTCCATGTCGGCAAAAATACGTACTGCGGCCGCATCAGGCTCCAGTCCGTCACCAAAGCCCTGATACGCAATATCCAGGAAAGGAATCAGATTTTTGGCTTTGACCAGTTCTGCGATCTGTTTCCATTGCTCAGGCGTGGCATCCACACCTGTCGGGTTGTGGCAACAAGCGTGCAGGACAACGATCGTATCTGCGGGCATCGCATTGAGTGAATCCAGCATGCCTTTGAAATTCAGACCATGGGTCGCGGCATCGTAATAAGTGTAGTTCTCGACAACAAATCCAGCACGCTCAAACAGTGCGCGGTGGTTTTCCCAGCTCGGGTCACTGATGGCGACGTGCGCATTGGGTACGAGTTGCTTGAGGAAATCTGCGCCTATTTTCAATGCCCCTGTGCCGCCCAGCGCCTGCATGGTCAGCACGCGACCGGCAGCGATGAGGGGAGAATTTTTGCCAAGCACTAATTCCTGTGCACCCTTGTTATAGCCCGCAATACCTTCGATCGGCAGATAGCCCCGGGCGACGGCAGCTTGCACGCGCGCGAGTTCGGCTTTTTGTACTGCCTTTAACAGTGGAATACGGCCCTGATCGTCGTAATAAACGCCCACGCCGAGATTGACCTTGGTAGCGCGGGTATCGGCATTAAATTGTTCATTCAGACCAAGAATGGGATCACGGGGTGCGAGTGCAACGGATTGGAATAGGGTGCTCATCGGATTTATCTAATTGAGGTAGACGATTTTGTCCACGCAGGACATAATGGGGGGTTTACCCGAATAAGTCTAGCATGGCCAAGCCACTTAAATCCCAGAAAAATTCTCAAGTAGAAAATGCAGCAGGTGCTGCAGTCAATACTGCCTGCGCGTCAGCCGCGGAAATCGCAGCGAAAATCGCAGCGGGTGTTGCTGCGCAAATAGCTGCCGAGGTCGCGCTTGATCCCGTTTTCGAGAGTGTGTCTGTACAGGAACCCGCTCCAATTCCTGCTGCCATCGCGCACGAGTTAAAACAAACGCGTGTGAGCTCGGTCGCTCCCCATGCAATGATTTCAACCGGGCTTGAAGAAGCACGTTTTGTCAGCTACCCGGACAGCCCTTTTCAGTTGTATCAACCCTACCCACCAGCAGGCGATCAGCCGCATGCGATTGATTTGCTGGAGGAGGGTATTCGTGACGGACTGATGCATCAGACACTGTTAGGTGTGACCGGCTCGGGCAAGACGTTCACGATGGCCAACGTGATTGCAAGGCTCGGCAGACCCGCAGTGGTACTTGCCCCTAACAAGACACTCGCTGCACAGTTGTATGCAGAGATGCGGGAATTTTTTCCGAAAAACGCTGTTGAGTATTTTGTTTCTTATTACGATTACTACCAGCCTGAGGCTTACGTCGCAGCCCGCGATTTGTTTATCGAAAAAGATTCTTCGATTAACGAACATATCGAACAAATGCGTTTGTCCGCGACCAAGAGTTTGCTCGAGCGGCGTGACACGATCATTGTCGGCACGGTCTCCTGTATTTACGGTATTGGTAACCCAGGGGATTATCATGCGATGGTGCTGAGTTTGCGCACCGGCGATCGCATTGAACGGCGCGAGATCCTTGCCCGCCTGGTAGCCATGCAATACGACCGCAATGATTCCGAATTTGTACGCGGTACGTTTCGCGCGCGTGGCGAAACGATCGACGTCTTTCCTGCCGAAAGCGCCGAGCTTGCGATTCGTTTAAATCTGTTTGACGATGAGGTCGAGAGCCTGGAGTTGTTTGATCCGCTTACTGGCAAAGTCCGACAAAAGGTTCCGCGTTTCACCATCTATCCTGGTTCGCATTACGTGACACCACGCGATACCGTTCTCAGAGCGGTCGATGCAATCAAGCAGGAGTTACGCTAGCGCGTTAAATATTTTGTTGATAATGGTCATCTCGTGGAGGCTCAACGTATTGAGCAGCGCACGCGCTTTGATCTGGAGATGCTGGCAGAGTTGGGCTTTTGCAAAGGCATCGAAAATTACTCACGACATTTATCTGGCGCGGCACCTGGTGATCCACCGCCAACGCTGATTGATTATTTACCGCAAGACGCATTGATGTTTATTGACGAGAGTCATGTCACGATCGGTCAGCTTGGCGGCATGTATCGCGGTGACCGCGCGCGCAAAGAAACGCTCGTGACCTACGGATTTCGACTGCCCTCTGCGATGGACAATCGACCACTCAAAATGGAAGAGTTCGAAGCCCGCATGCGTCAATGCGTATTTGTCTCTGCAACGCCTGGCAACTACGAAAACGCAATTACCGGACAAGTCGTCGAGCAAGTTGTGCGGCCCACAGGGTTAGTGGATCCGATTGTTGAGGTCAGACCCGCACGAACTCAGGTTGATGATTTGTTGGGTGAGATCAAGTTACGCGTGGCCATCGAGGAGCGCGTGCTGGTGACGACACTCACTAAGCGCATGTCCGAGGACTTGACGGATTATCTGGCTGAACACGGTGTCCGCGTGCGTTACTTGCATTCAGATATTGATACGGTTGAGCGGGTTGAAATTATTCGCGACCTACGCTTAGGCGTCTTTGATGTCCTGGTTGGCATTAACTTGCTGCGCGAGGGACTTGATATACCTGAGGTTTCGCTGGTTGCAATTCTGGATGCGGACAAAGAGGGCTTTCTCCGCTCAGACCGCTCATTGATTCAAACAATCGGACGCGCCGCGCGGAATTTAAATGGCCGAGCTATTTTGTACGCCGACCGAATAACAGACTCCATGAAACGCGCGATGGGAGAAACAGAGCGTCGTCGCACAAAGCAGGTAGCATTTAATGCGGAGCACGGTATTCAGGCGCGAAGTGTTCGCAAGGCTGTGAGAGAGTTGATTGATGGCATTGTGGCCCCAGCTTTCCGGGATCAACCCGAGGATGGCTTTTCTACTGCGCTGCTCTCTGATGAGAAAGCACTGTCTAAAGAATTCAAGCGCCTCGAAAAACTCATGCTTGACCACGCACGTAATCTTGAGTTTGAACAAGCCGCAGCCGTACGCGATCAATTGCGAATTCTTAAGGAAAAAGTGCTTCTTTCTGGTGCCTGATAGGTCAAATGTGCGTGGTTGCAGTGCACGGTTGTAACAAATTTATGATTTTTTTTCGTAAATGTTGTTGGAGCATTGTAAGGTAAAGCTTTATTAATGTTATATAAGTCATTGTTTTTTTCAATGTTTATTAAATTTATTAACTCGATATTGTCTAGGTAAATTTACGCAAAAAAAAACTAGACAGCTTACGGGTTTTCCCTCACAATATGCACCATGATGACAAAAGTTCTCTTCGTATGCATGGGCAATGTTTGCCGCTCGCCCAGTGCTGAAGGCGTATTCCGCCATTTGATCAAAGACGCCGGCCTCTCTGAGGTGGTAGGAGTTGATTCTGCGGCCACACATAGCTTCCATATTGGTGAGGCCCCTGATGCGCGCGCGTTAGTTGCAGCCAAAAAACGTGGATATGAGATTACGCGCACCGAAGCCCGTCAGATTACTCCTGATGACTTCCGTGAGTTTGATCTGATTCTGGCCATGGATTGGGATGATTTGTCTGCTTTGCAGCAACAGTGCCCAAAACCACATCATCATAAATTGATGTTGTTGATGCGCTTTGCGAACGAATTCGAAGAAGCGACCGTGCCTGATCCGTATTATGGCGGGCCAGAGGGTTTTGGCAAGGTTCTTGATTATCTCGAAGACTCATGCCAGGGCGTTCTTGAGTTGGTACGTAAACGCGCTACGCAGTATCAGGCTGCCTGATTGTGTTTCTAGTCTGATAAAACCGCGCTTTGCGCGGTTTTTTTACGACTGGATTTTTCCTGAGGCATTAAATTTTAAGGTAAACCCTAGTCTTTTAGTCGGGTTTAGTTTATACTTGAGTTGTTTAGTCGGGTAAGCGACTGGTTATTTAAAAAAAGGACACTGTCATGCGGCTCACCACCAAAGGACGATTTGCTGTAACGGCCATGATTGACTTAGCTTTGCGTCAGCAAAGCGGTCCTGTCACGCTCTCGGCAATCAGTCAGCGTCAAAATATTTCACTTTCATACCTTGAACAGCTTTTCGGCAAACTACGCCGACATGAGCTGGTTGAGAGCGTGCGAGGTCCAGGCGGTGGTTACACACTTGCCAGACTGGCACGCAACATTACCGTTGCAGATATTATATTTGCTGTAGACGAGCCAATTGATGCGACCAATTGTGGTGGTAAAACTGACTGTAACAGTGGCACGGACGGAAAACCTGGCATTTGTATGACGCATGAGCTGTGGTCAACGCTCAATCGTAAAATGGTTGACTTTCTCGACTCAGTTTCATTGCAGGATCTGGTTGATCAGCAACGCATGAAACAACTTCAGGATGTCACGCATGCGGCAGGGGCTGCTGTCCGGGTTAATGTTCCC
>CAINDJ010000004.1 GCA_903847325.1 uncultured beta proteobacterium
AGGGCCTTAAGGCCCGAGCGTAGTATCATTAAGATGAAACAATAATTTTCTCGCAATACATTACAACGCCACTATGTCAGCCGACGAGATCATTGACCATCTTACCAACGCGGCCCTGGCCCAGAACGGGTTGGAACTAATGCACGGTGGTGCTCTTGAGCACCATCGCCGCCATCACCTCCGCGGAGGAACCCTCGAAGCATTCGAAGGTGTCCACGAACCGTTCGAGGGCGGACGTCTGCGCCGCCATCATTACCGCATTCATCACGCTGGTATGCACGGGGATGGCTTCTTTTCGTCGTTGCACAATGCAGCTCGGCACGCTTACAAGTTTGCCAGCGGAGCCGCGAGCGCCGTCGTAAGCAATCCAGCTGTTCGCGCCGCAGGAAACGAGCTACTGCGGCAGGGCCAAAACGCTCTGGTCAGCAAACTCAAGTCGATGTAACCCAAGTTAATTTTATTTGAGGGATAATTTTTTGCCCGCGTACATTACAAAGCCGCGATGTCCGCATTCGCAAAGCCGATCACAGTCGAAGATGTGTCCATCGATGGCCGCTATTTCGGCGGCAAGACTGGCGAGTATCACAAGTCGTCGATGACCTCAGCCACCCAAGAGATACTCATATCCCCGACTGGATCGCTCAACGGTGCTGCGCAGTACCAATTCAACTACATCGGTAACTCCGGAGCTGCGATTGATCTCTCGCAGTCGTACATCCTCACCAGCTTCACAACGCAGGTGTCAACTGCGCTCGCGCCCCAGACATACGTCAATGTGAACGAAATGACACCGATCGCACTCGCACCCGGTGCCTCGGATATGATGTTCCAGGATGCGCAACTCCGCCTAAACAACGTCGACGTCGGCGATACTTTCGCTGGCCAGCTCGGTCAGACGCAGTTTTGCCGCAAAATGGTGACTAAAAAATCAGGATGGTGGGGACGCCCAAGCATTCGCACATATGTTCCTGGAGCAAACGATGGTACCTTGCCTGGAGGTAATGAAACCTATGGTTATTCGCTCTACACTGCTGGGCGAAATGCAATTAATGGCAGCTGCCCAGCGATGGATATCGGTATATCAGGCGGTATGGGCGCGATGGCAGGGTACTGGGCGGACGAGCCCGGTTTTACCGATGTTGTCAGCGGAGGTTATGGGACTGCTAATGCTTATAATGAATCGTCGTCTGGACCTGCATCGAGCGGGGCTGCTGTACGATATCAGCGCCTTACCGGCCTCGGCTTTGCTCCTCCCGAGTGCGTCGTGCACCAGATGTCAAACCAAATCGGTGTCCATTGCCTTACTTTGCCCGTAACCCCAATTAGCACGCTGACAGCTAACTGCTCGGCTAATGCCAACTCGCAGTTGGCATATCAGTACAAGAAACCTATCCTGCAAGGGCGCCAATGCACCCTGAAAACGAACATTCCTGCTGGACTTGCTGACGCAGCCGCGTTCATACCCCCGGGAGTGTCAGTTAACCTCACGCTGCAAAATGCACCAACTTCGCAGTGGTTTATCTACGACAATTACTCGCAAGATCGCGCCGGAGGCTACGCAAATCACCCGTGGACCATCGCCAACGTGCAGGTGGTATTCACCAGCGTGACGTTGGTCCTGCGCACTTACACGCCCAGCCAGATCACGTCCCAGGCACTGGCCAAGCAATGGGCGCTTAACGGTATAATCAAGTTGCCTCACGTGCGCTGCCGACAGTGGAATACCAGTTTCCCAGCTACGGTTTCATCCGTAAACCAAAATATTCTGCAGGGTGGTACAATGCCTGACTTGCTCGTTGTCGCGTTCGGTAGCGCGCTCGGTCTTGGTGCCGGAAACCCCGGCATCTCGTCGGTGTGCTGGTCTCCACTGAGCGATCAGCGTGACCTACAGCTGAATACAGATGCAGATAGTCAAGGAAACAACACGCTGCAGATAAATACGCAGGGTGCTGGTGGGGGCCAGTACGTCCCGAACGTGAGCTCCATCAACACTTACGTGAATGGCAGACAGATCCTCACGACGCCTCTCGGGGTCGCATCAGAGAACTATGACGATGTCCGTTCATATCTCGCATACGTGTTCGCCAACACTGGGACGTATGAGCCTGCTGACTCGCCCGCGCTATCGTTCGCTCAGTGGTCAAAATCGTGTCGTCTGTACTGCTTCAATCTGCGCTCGGATCAGGCAAAGGCCGGTACCTTCATACCCGAGGACGGGGCGGCAAATATCACGATCCAAGCCCAGCTTGTTCCAGGAACCAGCACGACCGGCTTCCTCGTCGGTGGATGCGAGTCGACTGGACCAGCACCCGATCCGGCGAATCCTGGCGACTGGATGATGCCCGCGGACGAGCCACAAACCTGCGGACAAGTTCAACCCAATGCCAGCCGCGCCGCGGGTCGCACTGCGGTAGCAATGTACGCTTTTATGTTTAATCTCGCTGAAATCGAGATTGATGCATCACTGCAAGTTAAAAAGACATTCGGCTTTTTACTTCGCTC
>CAINDJ010000005.1 GCA_903847325.1 uncultured beta proteobacterium
TTCATACGCATTCGCGTGCGGGGATGACACTGTCAACGCTTAAGTGCGGACTGCTACCTCTGACGCAAACAGCGACCCGTTTCGCAAAAGTTGCATACCATCACTTTCAGGGTATTTCGGTGGATTTGTCTGAGCAAAAGAGTTTGCAAGATGATTTGGGTGATGCCGAGGTCATGGTGTTGCATAATCATGGCTTGCTTGCACTAGGCCCCTCCATCGCAGAGGCCTTTAATAATATTTACCGTCTCGAGGTTGCATGTAAAGTGCAGGTCGATGCCATGGCGTGTAATGCGGAATTAATCATTCCCTCTGCGGATATCGTGGCCAAAGCGAATGCGCAATGGAATCCTAGCGTGACCAGACGCTACGGTATTCTGGAATGGCCTGCGATTTTGCGTCAACTGGATCGCGTGAGTGAGTCCTATAAAGATTAATAGTATGAAACAACTGAATAAGCCCCAAGTAATTGTCTCTTTTCCTGTCGAAGCTTTTGCCCTGGAGGCACTACGTGAACATTACGATGTCCACTATGTGCCAGTGGTCGCGGACAGGCAAGCATTGATCGATCAAATTGGCGATCGGATTGATGCCGTGATTACCAACGGCTCGTTTGGTTGGCCTGGCGAATTGATGCGTCAAATGCCAAAGCTCAAAATAATTGCTGCATTCGGCGTTGGTTACGAAAATATCGATGCCGTCAGCGCCAAAGAGTTGGGGCTTGCAGTGGTGCATGGTCGCGGCACGAACACAAACAGTGTCGCAGACCACGCCCTAGCTTTGTTGTTTGCAATCGTAAGGGACATTGTGCAGTCCGAGCAAGGATTGCGCGCGGGCGGCTGGAAAGGTATCCGTAGCCCGCGCCCAGATATCTCAGGACGACGATTGGGGATTTTCGGTATGGGTGCAATTGGACGTGCGATCGCCAAGCGTTGCGAGGCGTTTGATATGCAAATTTATTATCACAATCGCAACAAGGATCAGACGAGCCCCTATGCTTACGCTTCAAGTCTGCTCGAACTGGCACAACAGGTCGATTTTCTGATCTGTGCAGCCCCCGGAGGAGCGGCAACGCATCATCTTGTCAATGCGCAGGTCTTGCAAGCACTTGGGGGCAGTGGCTATCTGGTTAATGTCGGGCGAGGCAGTGTCGTCGATACTGAGGCATTGGCGCAATGTCTGAATAATAAAGCGATTGCCGGAGCAGCCCTAGATGTGTTTGAGGGCGAGCCCAAAATGCCGGAAATCTTACAAAATGTCCAGAATCTGATTGTGACCCCTCATATTGCAGGATTTTCTCCAAACTCGTTTGCTGCGTACTTAAAGTCAGTGATAGATAACATCGATGCGTGTTTAAGTGGCAAGGCTTTAATCACGCCGATACCATAATTTTCCAGAATCATGGTTTACCCTAAATGCGTTTAAACTAAAATTATTCAATATGTAATTCAATATCTCTTGGATTCGAGTATTCAAGGATTAAGGCAAAACACACAAAATGTTTCAGAAACTGAAAATGGCCTCGGTCGCTATAGCAATTCTGTTTTTTTTGCTGAGCTTGCTTGCTGTCCTGCAGTTCTATCGTTTTCAAAACCTCCTTTACGAGGTGAACTCCTCCCGTATTAGCGTGCCTGCCCAGGCCCTCAAACGTGATGTAGAGCGCACGCTGGCCTTTGGCTTGTCACTTCAGTCTAATCAACAGCTCAAAGCTATGCTTGAGCAGGTGATTGAACAGTACCCCAGTATCCTGTCTATCCAGCTGGTCGACACGATTGCCGACTCTGGCAATATCATGTGGGAGTCAGGCCCTCCTTTGGCGGATCCTATGCATTTTGTTCGTGCGCAGCGCCGATCGGGCAAAGCGATGTGGTTTGATGCGAGTCGTCCTGATAGTTTTATTCAGAGCTGGGTGATCAAGGATCCGATCGGGCAGATAGTTGCCAACCTCACGCTGAGTGCGGATAAAAGTCAGGTCGTAGCGTTGCTGGCTGATGCACGGGCAAGGCTGTTAAAGATCTGGTTGATCCTTTGTTTTGCTGTCCTGCTTATCCTGACGCCTATCCTTTTGTATTTGTTTTCAAGGCTGGACCGAATTATTTCTGCCGCCCAGGCAATTCTGCAAGGTAAAAAAATCGATACGAATGTTTGGCAACGCAGTGAAATCTGTGATCTTGCTACCCAGATTGTTGACTCTGGCAGTGCACCTCAAGCAGATAAAAGATGAAACAAAATCAAATGGGTAAATCAATCAAGCCAAGCATTGAACGCTTGCTAGCTAAAAAAAGCTATCTCACACTGCTGTTATTCAGTTTGTGCTCTGCCTTGATTCTTACCTGGATCACGTTAGGTAATTTTGAAAAAATTCTTTTGCCGCAAGTTCTGGCTAAAAGTAACGTCATTGCAAGCTCCGTGCGCGCAACGGTTGAAGGCGCGATCAAGCTCGGTATTCCCTACGACTCCCTGGTGGGGATGAACGATTTTCTAAGTGATACGCTGAACGAAAATCCAGAGATTGCCTACATCAAAGTGCAGCGGGACGGCGGCGTGGAATATGCCCAGTCTCGTGTTGACATGAGCGACAAAGACGCATCGGGAATTGTGGTTGATCAGATTGATGCCTCTGAGACTGCTCCGCGCGTGATCGTCGGGGTACGTGCATCCTATATCCAGGAAAAGCTGCATATTATGTTCGGCGATGCGGCGGTAGTGTCATTAGTCGCTTTGATTGCCGGACTAGAAATCGCACTTTTCTTTTCCGCACGCTGGGTACTCAGGCCGATCGATACCTGGCGTGCCATGATTCAAGGTTTACAGACCGGCGAGACGCAGCGGGATCTAAAAAAGCCCGAGTACGGCCCTTTCGCTGAGCTCGTGCGACTATCAAACGAAAAAATTTCATCGCTGCGTACCCAGATGGGCATCAGGCATCATCTTGATGTCATCATGCGCGAGTGGTATGAACCCCAGGCCCGCGATGTGCGGATCGCGCTGTTTTTGTTTGTGTTTTCTGAAGAGCTTCTGCGATCATTTTTTCCGCTCTATATCAAGAGCATGGTCGATGCGACTTCACAGCTAAGCGCTCAGCTTGCGATCAGTGCGCCAATGATGGCTTATATGCTGGTCGCCGGCGTCGGTACTTTATTCGGTAGTGGTTTGGTCGAGCGACTCGGCTTGAGGCGTGCTTTTGGATTTAGTGTGATTCTCTCCAGTATCAGCCTGATCGGTCTTGCCTTTGCTCATACGCTGGTTGAAATCATTGTCTGGCGCTCAGTGTCTGCTATGGGTTATGCGGTAGCGACGATTGCTTGCCAGGTGTACATCGCGCGTACGGCTTCCTCTGGCGCCGCTAACGTGAGAGGGCTATCCACTTTTGTGGCTGCCGTTACGGCTGCGTGTATTTGTGGTGCGCCGATTGGCGCTGTGATTGCGGAGATCCTGGGGCAGTCCGCGTCGCTGTTGTTTGCATGCGTGGTCTGCATGCTTTCCTGGTTGTTTTTTAAGGGCGTCAGTTTGCCCAAAGAGGCGTCTGGCGCAGCGTCCGCTCCTGAGTCTGGTGGTGTCACAGAGGGCTTTGGTGCTTTGCTTAAAAACAGACATATGCAATTGGCAATGTGGTGCGGTGTGATGCCGGGCAAGTTAATGATGGCCGGCATGCTCTTTTACATCACCCCTCTCTTGCTGCAGCAATTCCAGTTGTCGCAGGCAAGTATCGGTCAGTTTTTTATTCTCTACTATGTTCTCCTGTCCGCAGGCAATGCGATTATTAGCCGGGTTGATCTCGGGATCCAGACAAAAATCATACTCGTGGTGATCGGAGGATTTTTCAGCGGCGCAGGCGCATTGACTATGTATTGGTTTAATACACCTTTCGCGCTTGCTGTGGCGATTATCAGCTTTGGTTTGGGCCAGAGCATGCTGCTCACGCCAATCACCTCAGTCGTGTTGCATATTGCGAATGTTGAATTGCCGGCGGTACAGTCCTCAAGAGCGCTGGCTTTATCCAGATCTTTTGAGCGTGTGGGAGGGATATTGGGCGCAGGTCTTGCCGCAGTATTTTCGGCTTACATGGGATATCGCGATGCGGCGGTTGTGCTGGGAATGATTGTCATCGTGCTTGGTTTGGGTACAGTTCCTCTGCTTAGGTCCGCAGCAAATAAGGATGTCAAGGTATGAGTTACACATTCATCCGTTCTTGTTTAAGTATTGCAATTGCTTTGATGGGCGTTTTTTCAGGCACGGCTAGCGCAGCAGACGTCAAACCCTTCCGTATTACCATGGTCGTTTTCCGCGGATGCGAAGAGGCGTGCCAGGGGTTTACTGACTATTGGAAAGATAGAAAAATACCGGTCGAAATCGAATTGCTTGATGTTCAGACCGACATAAAAAAAATCCCGGGTTTTATCGCGCAGGTTAAAAAA
This sequence comes from uncultured beta proteobacterium, assembly GCA_903847325.1. GTDB lineage: Bacteria > Pseudomonadota > Gammaproteobacteria > Burkholderiales > Burkholderiaceae_B > Zwartia. The sequence goes on from CAINDJ010000005.1 coordinate 4,416, forward strand.
AATAAGCCTGATTTGTTGGTGACATGGGGCACGACGGTTTCGCTCCAGATGTTGGGTACGATGGATAATGTGAACCCCGCTAAACATGTTACCGATGTCCCAGCGCTATTCATGATCGCTTCGACTCCAGTCGGATCGGGTCTTGTGCGCAGTCTCGCTGCACCTGGGCGTAACGTCAGTGGGACGCTGTATATCGTACCCGTCGAAACGCAATTAAACGTTGCCAGGCTTTATATGCCTTACAAGCGCATTGGTTTTCTGTACAACACCACTGAAGATAATTCGAAGGTCGTGATGAGCGATCTGGAAGCCGCGCAATCGAAATTTGATTTCGAACTTGTCTCGCGTAAGATTCCTTTAAATACGTCCGGTAAGCCTGATCCGGCAACACTGACGAAATTAGTCAATGAACTGGCAGACCAAAAAGTCGATTTTCTATATTTCGCACCAGATACTTTTTTGTTGCTTAACCGTGACGTGATCACCAAGGCTGCGGTTCAGAGAGCTCTCCCTGTGCTGGCGACTTCCGAGTCGGTCGTGCTTGAGTCGGATGCTTTGTTTGGCGTAGTAAACAGGTATTACACCGTTGGGCAATTAACCGCTTCCAAGGCGGAACAGGTGCTGGTTCATAAAATTGCACCTCGTGATATTCCCGTCGTTGCGCCGCCAGGTTTTTCACTGATCGTGAACATGCGCATTGCCAAAGAGCTTGAGCGATACCCACCGATCAGAGTGTTGAAGATTGCTGAAATCGTGCAATAGTTAGAATATGCTTTCTAACGCGACTCGATTGCCTGCGAGCACTTCAGCAGTGCCTTTAGCGTGAATACTGGCTGTGGCATGCTCTAGTTTTTTGCTGTTGAGCACACTCTCGGCTGATGAGTAGATATCAGCCGGGATAAATTGCTTGATCAGGTCACCATACACTTCATATGACACAGGCTCAACACCCCGAGCGCGCAACTCTGCAAAAGCAGTCGCATCCGGCAGACGGAAATATCTGAACGCTGCGGGGTCTTGTACCTGCAATTCTGGTTTGCGCCCTTCAGAAATATCGCCAAGTAATTTCATCAGATTGACCAAGCCTAGCTCATAGAGCTGAGCGATATGACCAAAGACAGACTTTTCTGGTTGTGCAGTCAAATACCCGACGGCATAGATCGGGCCTGTGTCAATCCCGTCATCAACCTGATGAAGCGTACAGCCTAATTGTTTATCGCCTTGCAGCATGCCGCGTAGGGGGGCACACAAGCCCGCATACCCAGGTAGTGCGCCAGGGTGAATATTAAAAATACCCAGCGGGGGTATTTTTTCGATATTACTTTTGAAAATCAGACTAAAACGAGCCGAGATAATAATGTCTGGAGCCCAGTCGCGGATCATCTTTTCACTTTCCGCATGATTGATATTCAGGATTGTTGAAATATCGACATTGAATTTTTTTGCGCATCCTGCGAAGGTCAGTAATTCGCCAGTTAAATTCTGCGCATCAACCAGAGGAAAAATCAGACTGAGCGGAAAGTCACGCTCTAGAAATTTTTCCTCTACTAATTCGGGGACAGAGTTTTCTTCAGCCCTGGTCTTATCAGACAGTAATACTTTAACTTCGTAATCTTTAAGCTGAGGCAGAATTTTATTCAGTATGACTGCACCAAAGATATCGTTTTTAGTACAAAAAAGTATTTTCATAATTTATAAAATTGATTATTGATTTTGCGACTTGATTTCATTAATCAAATGCGAAGCTTTCTGAGATGATTTGCTTGAAGAAGTAAAAAATTCTTCGATGTTGTGAATTTTCCTTAAATCTCTTCCTGCTGAACCTTTGTCGCATTTTCGTTATCTTTCCAAAA
>CAINDJ010000006.1 GCA_903847325.1 uncultured beta proteobacterium
TATACTCCGTTTGAATTTGGATACTGACAAGCGAGTGAAGCTACGACCGCGCTAGTTTGCGGATTCCCTATATATCCGCTTTGTGGAGGTATAAGAGAAACTGTGGGCTGAGGTGGTGGTGGAGGGGTCTGCGAGGTTATTGTTATTGATCGCGTTGAACCGAGAGCTGATACAGTAATGGTGTGCTTTCCAGTGGTTTGAGGTTCATAGCCAAAAATATACCCATTATGGAAAGCAGGGTTTGTAATGGTAAACGTACTTCCATTTGTACCGTTTGTTTCAAACTCATCGTTGGCATAATTTCCAAAACCTATGCCGCTCGGATTGGGATCATCGGTCGAAATTGTAGCGGAAGCGGTAGTTATCGGATTTCCATTCTCATCAAACAATTTAACCGTAAGGTTATTGTCCTCGATACCCGTATAGAACTGATTTGTACCGTCATTAGCTCCCGTGAGTTGAATTGATCCAAGCGTTGTCGGTACTGGAGCGGCCGAGACGCTTACGGTTAAGCTTGCAGAGGTTGAGCCGCCAGTGCCGGTGCATGAAATCGAGTATGTTTGTGAGGTAGTAAGACTACCCGTGCTTTGATTGCCAGAAGCACCTGACCATCCCATAGGAGAAACATTGCAGGAATTGGCGTTCGTCGAACTCCAGCTGATTGTTGCGGTGCTGCCATAAGGAATGGTGATTGAATTTGCGGAACCGTTCACCATTATACTCACAGTAGGCATTAGCGTTGATCCATGTGGTTGCGTAGGCGTGGGCGTTGGCACGGTTTCCACTGGAGGGGTGGTGTTTTGCGCTATCTGCTGTAATGCCTGCGTACTGCTCTGTTGCGCCTGAAGCTGTTGCTCCAATAAAGCCAATTCCTGCGTGAGAGCTGCAAGCTCAGATTGTCCCGTGCTCGAAGCTGGAGGTGGAGTGATGGAAGGCGTGCTCGTCCCCGTTTCAGTAATCGCCTCGTTATTTGATGCGCTCACTTCCGCGTCAGCAAGCTTGTTTGCCGCCGCCATGGTTACTGGTCCGAAGTATCCGGCGGCTGGAGTGATGCCCTGCTGCGTTTGAAATGCTTTTACTGCGCCGAGCGTGAGGAAATAGAAGTTGCCCGTGATCGGGCCGCTATACAGATTTTGCGATGTTAAAAATTCTTGGAGTTGAGTTACTTGCGAATTGTTTTGAAGTCCGTAGTAAAGATTCTGAGTGAAAACATCGGACTGCGCGTTTGCAAAAGAGAACCCCGAAAGAACGAAGACCGCAACAACTGGGAGAATTGAAAGATATTTTATTTTCATAGTTATATTCATTTTCATTCCGGCGGGAGATCGGCCTTTTTGACAAAAAGCTCCCAGCCAGCGATGACCCGAAGGCCACCCATATCCCTTTCGAGATATGACCGATGAGAGTGCTCTGACTAGGAGCTTTTTGTCTCTCATCGGTTCTGTTGCCATGCCACGCGATTGCTCGCGGGTTTAGGCATCTATCTGATATTAAATTATGCTTTTAGATTACCACCTGTTTTGTTTTCTGTAAAGAATGAATTGGCTATTTCCGAACCATAGCTAATAATATCCAAAAATAGCCAATTCATTTTAGCGGCATATCGACATTTTTAATACCAGTAAGAATTTCCATCGCCACCTGA
>CAINDJ010000007.1 GCA_903847325.1 uncultured beta proteobacterium
GTAATCCCGTCCTATGCTAAAGACTTAACGATGATCAAGCAAAGCATTGCCGGTGAAAGACCGATCCCAACCAGTAGTATTGGCGCAGGACTGGCGGCAATTTTAGCGGCCAGCGAGGCGATATATTTCGTACGCGCACTGATTTTGGTAAAGCGTTCATCAACGGCATACTGTGGATGACCGCTTTCTTTAAAAAAAGTCTGCCAGTGTTTGTCTGTGTAAGGCATCATGCAGACATAGCCGTCCTGCGTCTGATAGGGCTTACGCCACTCGGTCAGTACACGGGGGTAACCAATTTCGTCTGAGTGTCCGGGCAGGTGGTGCCCATAAAGGTGTTCTACCAGTACATAGGAGGTCATGGTTTCAAACATCGGGATTTCGATGAATTGCCCCTGACCAGTGCGCTCACGCTGAAACAGGGCAGCCAGAATGGCGTGGGCTGCAGCGATACCGCAGGTTTTATCTGCAGCGATGGTGGGCAAGTAGCGAGGTGTACCTGACTGAATCGTCATGATGTCGGCGATACCACTCAGTCCTTGAATGATGTCATCATAGGCAGGACGACCGGCATACGCGCCGCCATTGCCAAAACCATGCAGACCCGCATAAATCAGCTTTGGATTACGCTTGAGCAGCGTTTCGTGATCGAGCCCCAGGGCTAGCATTTTTTGTGGGCGCACGCTGTGCATCAATACGTCGGCCTGATCGACCAGCTTCAATAAAGCCTCTTTAGCATCAGAGTCTTTGAGATTGAGACAAATACTTTTCTTATTGCGGTTTACGCCCAAAAAAATTGCGGATAAACCTTCTTCGAGACGTGGTCCTGTATTACGTGTGGAGTCGCCCTCCGGGGACTCGACCTTGATGACCTCCGCGCCATAGTCTGCAAGGATCTGACTGGCATAAGGACCGAACACCACGGAGGTGAGGTCAAGGATTTTTATGCCATCTAAAGCAGTCGTTGTTGTGGTTGTTTTGTTCATATGCCGCCAGACCCTACAATAGTTCTATAAACCGTATTATTGCTATTGTTACACGCCGTCGTTATTGATTCACGGCACTGACGACCGACATGCTTTTGCCCGATGATTTGAGGATAATTCCTGATTATGCTGACTGCTCTTGAATTTACGCAGATTCCCGCTGAGGAACACGCGTTTCGTGCGGAAATCCGTGCTTTTCTCAGTGATGCTCTGGTGGGAATGCCTTCTCACCTTAAGGCGCGCTCCTGGATGGGATCGGATGCGGCCTTTAGTCGCAAGCTCGCCGCCCGCGGCTGGCTCGGCTTGACGATCCCCACACAATACGGTGGTTCGGGCAAAGGATTTTTTTCCAGATTCGTATTGTCTGAGGAGTTACTCGCCTCGGGTGCTCCGGTTGCCTCGCACTGGATCGCTGATCGCCAGAGCGGTCCACTCATTCTGAAGTTCGGGACCGAGGAACAACGTAATTTTTATATCCCTAAAATTTGCGCGGGCGAAGCGTTTTTCTGTATTGGCATGAGTGAACCTAACTCAGGCTCGGATTTGGCCAGTATTCGCACACGCGCGCAACCCAAGGAAAATGGCTGGTTGCTCAACGGCAGCAAAATCTGGACGACCTATGCGCATCAATGCCAATACATGATTGCGCTGGTTCGGACATCTGGTGAAACTGCAGATCGCCAAAAAGGCTTGTCCCAGGTCATTATTGACTTGAGTCTGCCGGGCGTGACGGTGCGTCCGATCGTTGATATGGCTGGTGATGCCCATTTCTCAGAAGTGTTTTTTGACAATGTTCAGCTCGGTGCCGATGCTTTAGTGGGTACTGAGGGGCAGGGCTGGGATCAAGTCAATGCGGAGCTCGCTTTCGAGCGTAGCGGTCCTGAACGTATTTATTCAAGCGTGGCGCTCCTGGAGTGCTGGGTCAATCTGCTTAGAGAGCAGCCAACGCAGGACAGCGACACCACCGCACTGTTGGGTAGTCTGCTAGCCGAAATGGCTGTCTTGCGCGCCCTGTCACTTGCGGTCACACAAAAGCTCGTTGAGGGCGAAAGTCCTGCCGTCGATGCCTCAGTCGTCAAGGACTACGGTACCGACTTTGAACAAAAACTGATTCGTCAGATCGCCGCCTGGCTTGGTGCGCACCCTGAGGTGACGGTCTCAGGCGACATGCTCAGCACGCTGGGTTATCTGGAACAAATGGGTGTGACCTTTACCCTGCGGGGCGGCACGCGTGAGATCCTGCGAGGCATCATTGCCCGTGGTCTGGGATTGAGGTAATAACAATGCAAAGTTCATTTTTTGATTCGGCCGATCGTTTGTTTGCAGACGAGTGCACGCCTGCACATGTCCGTCAGGTCGAGGCGGGTGGTGATACGACTCAGCTTTGGGATGCCTTGGTCTGCGCAGGTTTTGCAGATGCTTTGCTCCCTGAGAGTGCCGAGGGTGCGGGACTGACGCTTGCAGAAGCCTGGCCTATTTTGTTTTGTATGGGCAGACATGCTTTGCCTCTGCCTTACGCCCAGACCATGCTGGCACGCGCCTGGTTGCAACACCAAGGGCAGACTATTCCAGAGGGTTCTATTACCTTTGCACCGTTTCAAGTTACTGCTGACGAGACAGGGTTAACCGCGCGCGCAGTCACGTTTGGTCGGACAGCGACCCGGGTACTGGCGCAGCAGGGAAAACGAATCTGGTTGCTGCCCACGGGCGAGGCTCAGATCACACCAACAGGTGCGCATGGCTCGCTGGATGCTGATTTACACTGGTGCGCAGAGGCCGCTAACAAAGCATCGCTGGGCGATTGGGCGACCCAACAGTTCCGTGAGTTATTAGCACTCTCGATGGCCGTCCTGATCGCTGGAGCTGCAGATCGCGTGTTTGAAATGACACTCACCTATGCGAATCAACGCGTGCAGTTCGGCAAGCCAATCGGTAAATTTCAGGCTGTGCAACAGCAAATCAGCGAGATGGCCGAGCTGGCCTTCAGTGCGCGTATGGCCTCGGAGATGTCTTGCCGCAGTGATTCGTGGCAACCGGCACCGATGCTGGCCGCACTGGCTAAGTGTCAGGCGAGTCAATCAGTCGCGCGCGTCACGGCTTATTCGCATGCGGTGCACGGTGCGATTGGTGTGACCCATGAGTATGATTTGCAGCTCTACACCCGACGTCTCAATGAATGGTCCAGGTCAGGAGGAGGGGCAAATTACTGGGCGAGCGTGTTAGGGGAACAAGCGCTTCAATCTGGTGCAACAGCTGTTGATTTTGTGCGTACAGCCCTTTTTTCTGAACCTGCAGTTTGAATAAAAACAGGCGCTGAAAAATCCGGCGCCTGTTTAAAAAATATATGCACTAAAGACGTTTTAACAGGGTTTACCCACCAATTCGTTGAGTGCAACCATATCCAGTATGCGTACCTCGCGCTGACTGACCCGGATCAGGCCGTCCCGGGCAAAGCGTGAAAACAGGCGACTGACCGTTTCAATGGTTAGTCCCAGATAATTTCCGATTTCCTCACGGCCCATGCGCATGACGAAATCCGTCGAGGAGTAGCCCAGTACGGCGAGTCGCTGCGACATGTTGATGAGAAAGGCCGCCAGTCGTTGCTCTGAACGCATAGAACCCAAGGCCAGTAACACCTGATGGGAGCGAGCAATTTCCTTACTCATAATGCGTCTGACCTGATGCTGCAGCGAGGGGACATAGCGACTGACATCATCAATGTCCTCAATACGTACGACGCAGACTTCAGAGTCCTCCATGGCGATTGCAGACGAACTATGCTCGCCCTCAATCATGCCGTCTAGTCCAATGATCTCACCAGGCAGGAAAAACCCCGTGATCTGGTGCTGACCATTTGCCTCGTCCAGCTGCGTTTTGATTGAACCGAGTCGCAGTCCAAATAAGGCGTTGAGCGTTTCGCCCTGACGAAATAAAGGTTGACCTTTTACAACGCGGATACGCTCTTTCACCAGCGTGTCGAGTTGTTCGATTTCGTGAGAGGGCATGCCTGTTGGCAGGCATACGTGTCCCATCATGCACGTCGAGCAGTGCGCTGACTCGATGCCGACCGGAACGCGTTTTTGCATAGTGTTGCTACCTTTTTGCTACCTGCTTGATACAGGTCAAACTCGTATGATTTAAATAAGTCCTTAATCGTATATTACTGTCAACATCCACAATATCAGAGTCTAGGGGGCACTTTAGCGTTAGTTTTCTGTTTTATGTCGAATTTTCCTGACAAAAAGCTGAACAAATTTCCATTCTTCCTATTGAAAAAACCACTTTTGGCCGCATGTAGTATCCATTCGATACAGGCCTCGGCCGACACTATAGGAACACCATCATGCGTTTTGACAAACTGACGACCAAGTTTCAGCAAGCGATTGCAGATGCGCAAAGTCTGGCTGCGCGTAATGACAATCAGTACATTGAGCCCATTCATGTCCTGTCAGCTTTGCTGGCAGACAGCGAGAGTGGCGCAGGCAGCCTGCTTGCGCGCGCTGGCGTTGCAGTCAATCGCCTGCAAACGACGCTCGATACCGCCCTGAAAGGTTTGCCCCAGGTCAAAGGTACAGACGACAACATCCAGGTCAGCCGTGACCTGCAAGGTGTTTTCACACGTACCGAAAAAGAAGCCACTAAACGTGGTGATACGTTCATCCCTAGCGAACTTTTCTTGTTGTCCCTGGCTGACGATAAAGGCGAAGCAGGTCGTGCCCTCAAAGAGGCAGGCCTGCAACGTCAGGCACTTGAGTCCGCGATTGACGCAGTACGTGGCGGCTCCTCGGTCAACGACCAGGAGGGCGAATCCAACCGCGAAGCACTCAAAAAATACACCATGGATCTGACCGAGCGCGCCCGTCAGGGCAAACTCGATCCCGTGATCGGCCGCGATGACGAGATCCGTCGTGCGATCCAGATTTTGCAACGCCGTACTAAAAACAACCCGGTGCTCATTGGCGAGCCTGGCGTGGGTAAAACCGCAATTGTCGAGGGCCTGGCCCAGCGTATCGTCAATGACGAAGTGCCAGAGTCGTTACGCGGCAAAAAAGTCTTGTCACTCGACATGGCCAGCCTGCTCGCGGGCGCGAAATTCCGTGGTGAATTTGAGGAACGCCTCAAATCCGTGCTCAAAGAGCTCGCCATGGAGGAAGGCAAGGTCATCGTTTTCATAGACGAAATTCACACCATGGTGGGTGCCGGTAAAGCCGAGGGCGCGATGGATGCCGGCAACATGCTCAAGCCAGCGCTTGCACGCGGCGAGCTGCATTGTATTGGCGCAACCACCTTGGACGAGTATCGCAAATACATCGAAAAAGACGCCGCGCTTGAGCGCCGTTTCCAGAAAGTACTGATCAATGAGCCGGACGTCGAGTCCACCATTGCGATCCTGCGCGGTTTGCAGGAGCGTTATGAATTGCACCACGGCGTTGAGATTACCGACCCTGCAATCGTTGCAGCGGCCGAGTTGTCCCATCGTTACATCACCGATCGCTTCTTGCCTGATAAGGCCATTGACCTCATCGATGAGGCAGCGGCGCGTATCCGCATGGAGATCGACTCCAAGCCAGAGGTGATGGACAAGCTCGAGCGTCGCATTATCCAGCTCAAGATCGAGCGCGAAGCCGTCAAGAGAGAAACCGATGAGGGCTCCAAACGTCGCTTGCAGATCATCGAGGAAGAACTCGAAAAACTGCAACGCGAGTACAACGATTTTGAAGTCATCTGGAAAAGCGAAAAAGCTGCTGTCCAGGGTGCGCAGTCGATCAAAGAGGAGATCGAGCGTGCGCGTGGCGAAATGGCCGAGCTGCAACGCAAAGGTCAATTCGACAAGCTCGCTGAGATTCAGTACAGCACCTTGCCACAGCTTGAGGCTCGCCTGAAAGCGGCCGAAAGCCAGGGCGATCTGCCCACTGAAAAACCACGCCTGTTGCGCACGCAAGTGGGCGCAGAAGAAATCGCCGAAGTCGTCTCGCGTGCGACAGGTATCCCCGTATCGAAAATGATGCAGGGCGAGCGTGACAAGCTGCTCAAGATGGAAGAGCGTCTGCATCAGCGCCTGATTGGTCAGGACGAAGCAGTCGGTCTGGTCGCTGATGCGATCCGTCGCTCACGTGCTGGTTTGTCTGATCCGTCCAAGCCATACGGTTCGTTCTTGTTCCTGGGACCAACCGGTGTGGGTAAGACTGAGCTCACCAAAGCGCTGGCGGATTTCCTGTTTGATTCGGATGAACATCTGATCCGTATCGATATGAGCGAGTTTATGGAAAAGCACTCCGTGGCTCGCCTGATCGGTGCGCCTCCAGGCTATGTGGGATACGAGGAGGGCGGTTATCTGACCGAAGCTGTCCGTCGCAAACCTTATAGCGTGGTGCTGCTCGACGAGGTGGAGAAAGCCCATCCCGATGTCTTTAATGTGCTGTTGCAAGTGCTCGATGATGGTCGTCTGACCGATGGTCAGGGTCGTACGGTGGACTTTCGTAATACCGTGATTGTGATGACGTCCAACCTCGGTTCGCATCATATCCAAGCCATGGTCGGCAAGCCTTACGATGCGATCAAGGAAGTCGTCTGGGACGAACTTAAAACGCATTTCCGTCCAGAGTTCCTCAATCGTATCGATGAGGTGGTGGTATTCCATGCGTTAGAGAGCAAACACATCGAGAAAATCGCGGGTGTACAGATCCAGCGTCTGGCAAAACGGATGTTGCAGCAAGAAATGGTGCTTGAGGTGTCCGACGCAGCCTTGGCTGAGTTGGCCCGGACTGGTTTTGACCCGGTGTTTGGGGCAAGACCACTCAAAAGAGCTATTCAACAGCAGCTTGAGAATCCAATCGCCAAGCTGATCCTCGAGGGCAAGTTTGGACCGAGAGACGTAGTGCCAGTGGATTTCCGTGATGGGAAATTTGAGTTTTCACGTGTGCTGCAGTGATAAAAATATGATTTAAATTTTTAGGTTTGGTATTGGGCACAATCCGTATTTCATAGGATTGTGCCTATTTTTCATGTGCGCCCAGCATGGGCGCACTCTTGCGGGTGCAAGTCCCGCCGTAAGTTGATCACAGCGAACGAAGCGAAGCGCAACTGCGTGAGGGCGACCGAGTGTGGGAAGGAAGCGCGGAGCGAAGCTGCGAGCCGATGAACAAGAACCGGATAGAAGGCACTGCCGAGCA
>CAINDJ010000008.1 GCA_903847325.1 uncultured beta proteobacterium
CCACGACATTGCAAAAGGTCGCGGCGGAGACCATTCCGCATTGGGTTCGGTAGAAGTCCAGCGTTTTGCACGCTCGCATTTTATGAATGCAGAGGACACTGAGTTATTGGTGTTTCTGGTACGTAATCATCTTGCGATGTCTCAGGTCGCACAAAAGCAAGACTTGTCAGATCCCCAGGTCATCCAGGATTTCGCTCAGTTAGTCGGTACGGCTCGGAAACTCTCTGCGCTTTATTTGCTGACCATCGCCGATATACGGGGCACGAGTCCAAAGGTCTGGAATGCCTGGAAAGGCAAGTTGCTTGAAAATCTGTTTTCACAGACGGGTGCTGCGCTCGGAGGCTCTCTCGACGATACGAACACAGTGCTGCGTCAACGTATGGAGCAGGCAGCCGGGTTGACACGACTTGCCGGTCTGCGTGATGAGACGCGCGAAGAATTCTGGAAACAACTCGATGTCGCTTATTTTCTAAGACATGAGGCGCCTGATATCGCCTGGCATACACGCCATCTTTACTACCGCCCTGCTCCAGATACAACAATCGTCAAAGCTCGCCCCACCGAAGGCGCGGAAGGTTTGCAAGTACTTGTCTACACGAAAGACGTTGCAGATCTGTTTGCACGTATTTGCGCTTATTTCGGCGCACATGGTTTCAGTATTCAGGACTGCCGCATTCACACCACCCGGACGGGTTATGCATTAGATAGTTTTATTGTGTTGCCCATTGACACAACAGATGATTTGCGCACACAGGCTACCTTGATTGAACACGAACTGACCAAGGCACTTGACACGTCAGTAGACCAGCCGCAAAAGGCATTAGGCTATATCGGTATTCGCCCCTCCAGACTGTCTAAAGCATTCCCGGTTCCTCCCGTCGTAGAACTGCATCCCGACGAGGGTAGTCAAAACTGGCGGCTGGATCTGATCGCCACAGATCGCCCTGGGCTCCTCGGGGATATCGCTCAGGTATTTGTCGCTAACGCAATTGACTTGCAGACGGCAAAAGTCATGACGCTCGGTGATCGTGTCGAAGACGTATTTGTCATCCGCGGCGAAGCACTTAATCATCCACGTACACAACGACAGTTCGAACGATCCGTACTGGATGCCATTACTCAGGAAAAGCCCCATGTATCGTGAACGACTCATACTTTCAGTGGTCGGTGCAACGAGTTTACTTGCTGTTTTTATCGCGCTCATCTCTCAATATCAGTTTGATATGCAGCCTTGCGCGTGGTGCGTTTTTCAGCGGTTTATATATCTGATGATCGCGAGCGTATGTTTTGCGGGTGTATTTATTTTTCCAACCAAACGCGGGATCGCAGTCAGCGCAGCCGTCTCGCTTGCATTGGCTTTGGGTGGAATCACCGCTGCCTGGTATCAGGCGCAAGTCGCATCAAATAGTTTTTCGTGCGCCCAGACGCTTGCAGATCAATTTGTCACCCGCTTAGGGCTTGATGAATCCATGCCTTGGCTATTTGGAATATATGCCAGTTGTATGGATGCGCGCGTCAAAGTTTTCGGCCTCGAGTACGCATACTGGAGTTTATTTTTATTTGTCATGCTGGGCGCCACGTCAACCGCATTGCTTCGCAGATTGACGTGGACAGACATTAAAAACAATTAATTGTCTTCTGCTGCAAAACCCATATTGAATAGCAGACCATTCGCTTCGCCATCTTGCGTCTTTTTGCGTGAATGGCTCAGACTTTCGAGATAGGCAGGCGTGATGTCGCCTGTTACGTATTCACCCGTAAAGCACGATGTGTCAAAGTGCTGAAGCGCTGGATTCAGATCGGATACTGATTTCTGCATGGAATCAATATCCTGATAGATGAGTGCATCCGCACCGATAATGCGGGCGATCTCTTCATCGTTGCGGCCCGTAGCAATGAGCTCTTGCTGGGTCGGCATATCAATTCCATATACGTTCTGATAGCGCACCGGGGGCGCTGCTGATGCCATATAAACTTTGTTGGCTCCCGCAGCGCGTGCCATATCAACAATTTCACGGCTTGTTGTGCCGCGCACAATCGAATCATCAACCAGCAAAACGTTTTTACCTTTAAATTCCATCCCAATCGTATTGAGCTTTTGCCGAACCGATTTTTTACGGACAGCCTGACCAGGCATAATAAACGTGCGGCCAACGTAACGGTTTTTAATCAAACCCTCGCGATAGTTCAAACCCAGCCGATCAGCCAGTTGCATCGCAGCGGGACGTGAGGACTCCGGGATAGGCATCACGACGTCGATATCCCCGAGCCGCAAACTGCGGGCCAGCTTATCGGCAAGATACTCGCCCATGCGCAAGCGCGCACCGTACACTGACACGCCTTCGAGTACCGAATCGGGGCGCGCAAAATAAACGTATTCAAAAATACACGGCGCATGGATCGCGCCCGTTGAACACAGCTCACTGCTTACCATGCCGTCAAGTGATATGAATACAGCTTCACCAGGCAGGATGTCGCGCACAAATGTGAAACCGGAGCCTTCAAGAGCAACCGACTCTGAGGCCACCATCCATTCGGTGCCATGTGCGCTTTCGCTGCGCCCCATGCACAGTGGACGAATACCGTGAGGGTCCCTGAAAGCTAGCAATCCATAGCCAGATATCTGCGCGACAACGGCGTAGGCGCCTTTGACGCGTTTGTGCAGAGAGCGTACGGCATTGAAGATAGCCGTTTCGTCGAGGGAGACACCATTCGCAGCGCGCTGCAACTCATGGGCCAGGACGTTTAATAACACCTCGGAATCGGAGTTTGTATTGATGTGGCGCTGGTCGATTTTATAAAGAGACTCACGCAACTCCTTGGAGTTGGTTAGGTTGCCGTTATGCGCAAAGGTGATTCCAAAGGGGGCGTTGACATAAAAAGGCTGCGCTTCTTCGACACTTTCGCTGGATCCCGCCGTGGGATAACGAACCTGACCGATACCGGAAGTCCCTGGCAAGGAACGCATGTTGCGGGTTCTAAACACATCCTTGACCAGGCCATGGGCTTTATACATATTGAATTGTGAACCGTTTGAGGTCGCAATCCCCGCCGCATCCTGACCGCGATGCTGCAATAGCAACAAACTGTCGTACAGCAACTGATTAACTGGACCGCGACCAATAACGCCAACAATTCCGCACATGAAAATTCCCGATTACGGTTAATACTAAATAAATCGATTAATACGGTAACCAGTCGCCCAGAGGGACTGGCAGCCGCTGTTTGATTTGTTGCACAACTGAAACCAC
>CAINDJ010000009.1 GCA_903847325.1 uncultured beta proteobacterium
AAGAGTTCTACATTCCATGGTCAGCATTACGAAATGCTCAGGTTTGTCGCCTACACAATGCTCTTGGCTGTAGCGATGCTTGTCTCGCTTTCGATATGGGTCTTGGCATTGGCAGGTTTTGGGTTTGTAGCTGATTGGCTGATGGCGCTCTTGTTCGTCGCAGGTTTTTTCACGACTGTCGGTAATATCTCTTTGAACCTCCCGGAAGGCTGGCGCCTTATTCCATCAATCATCGCTTTCTCAGGGCTCTTTTCATTTGCCTGGGCGACCGCGATCTCAATTGGTATGGCTCGAGATCTGACTATCCATATGGAGAAGCATAAAAAAACCGATAGTTCCTCAGCATAACTCTCATGGTCCGCTAGCTTTTTAGTTTTTAGCATTCGGTTCGTGGAGCGGAGTTTTTCGCTCCATGTCTCCTGATTCCCAGCCGCCACCCAGAGACTTGTAAAGATCAATGCGGTTCAACAGCGCGTTGTAGCGCAATGTGATCAGTCCAAGTTGGGAATTGAAATAACTAATCTGGGCGATTTGTGCCTGCAAGAAATTATCGATTCCCATTTTGTAACGCATATCAGACAGCTCAAGTGCTTTACGCGTTGCTTCCTGTTGTGCGATCGTTGCTTGAATTTCTGCTCCATACGTGGCTTCTCCTGCGAGTGCGTCTGAGACCTCTCTAAAGGCTGTTTGGATCGATTTTTCATACTGGTTCACAGCTTCGCGATTCGCCGCTTTAGCCAGATCCAGATTGGCCCATAACGCTCCGCCATTGAAAATCGGAAGACTTAAATTAGGTGCGATATTCCAGTAATACGCCCCACTCTTGAATAACCCATTTAGCGTTAAGCTATTCGTGCCGAGTAAGCCCGTGAGTGAAATATCGGGGAAAAAAGCCGCACGTGCAGCGCCAATATTTGCATTCGCCGACATCAGATTTCTTTCCGCTTGTCTGATATCAGGCCTGCGAGTGAGTAAGTTCGACGGTAACCCGGCAGGAATATTAACAAGTACGGATTCTCTGGTGAATGGCGCTGGCGTTGGCAACTCCATAGTTAAGGGAGTTCCCACCAGTAAAATGAGCGCGTTGTGCGCGCGACTTTTTAGACGGGCATACTGCGCTAAATTTGCAGCAGCCGCATCCAGTAAGCTGCGCGCCTGATTCAGATCCAGATCGGTCGCGATGCCAGCGTCCATACGTTTCAATACGATCGCATAGGCCTCCTGACGCGACTTGAGTGTTTTATCAACCAATTCAAGCGTGAGCTCCGTCATGCGCTCATAAAAATAGGCCTGCGCAATGTTGGAGATTAGTGTGATCCTGACATTACGACCTGCTTCGGCCGTTGCTAAATACGATTGGAATGCTGCTTCGGAAAGACTACGTAATTGCCCAAATAGGTCTAATTGAAAACTCGTTAAACTCGCGCCGCCGAGGAGGTTGCTGTTAACCGGATCGATTCCTGGAGTGAGCATTGTTTGCGGCAAGCTGGTCGTTACATCGGAGACCGTGAGTGAAATATTTGGAAACTGCTGGCCGACCTGAACGCCATATTGGGCACGTGCCTGTTCAATTCGCGAGACTGCAATACGCAAATCCCGATTGTTATCGAGTCCCAAAGCAATCAGTGCGCGTAGCCGTGGGTCGCGAAAGAACTCTTCCCATCCCAGATCGGCGACAGTATGCTGGGTCGAAGTAACTTGTTCGGCGCTTTGCTTTGACAACTCCGCGGTTCCGCGTGCCAGATCCAGAGTGATTTTAGGCAGCTCTGGCCACTCCATGCTGATCGGCGCATCGGGCTGTTTATAGTCAGGTGCCAGTGTGCAGCCGGTTTGCAAAAGCAAGGCAATACCTAAAGCGACCATCCGCGAGTGTGATCGGTTTGCAAGGCCGACACGCATATTATTCATGGCTGGCCCTTTACAGAAGCAGCTGTATCAGTTTGCGTAACGTGATTTAGTCGCGGTGCGACCTTAAATAGTTTCAGGATGACGATAAAAAATACCGGGACGAAAAAAACTGCAAAAGGCGTTGCAGCGAGCATGCCACCGAGTACCCCAAACCCCACCGCTTTCTGACTCGCGGCACCTGCGCCAGATGCCAGCGTAAGTGGAATGACGCCGAGTATCAACGCGAACGAAGTCATCAGGATGGGCCGGAAACGTAAACTGGCCGCATGGGCGACGGCTTGAACTAAACCCATGCCCTTGTCATAATTTTCTTTGGCAAATTCAATAATCAGGATCGCGTTTTTTGCAGACAAGCCGATGACCGTCACCATGCCTACCGTAAAGTAAACGTCATTATTCAAACCAACCAAGCTTACTAAACCGACTGCACCGAGCATACCAAGAGGCACCATCATGATGACTGAGACAGGTATTGCCCAGCTCTCATATAGTGCAGCAAGTATGAGGAAAACGGTCAGCATCGCCATCACCAGTAGGGTGGTTGTCTGGCTCCCCGCTAGTTTTTCCTGGTAGGAAACCCCTGCCCATTCGTAGCCAAATCCGTTCGGCAATTTTTTGGCCAGTGTTTCCATCGCCGTAATCGCCTGGCCTGAAGAGCTTCCCTGTGCTGCCTGGCCGCTAATAGATAAAGACGTGTAACTGTTAAAGCGTGACACCTGCGTTGGCCCCTCAAACCAGCTGGTTGTGACAAACGAAGATAAAGGCACCATTTCGCCAGTGCTGTTGCGTGTATTGAGGTTCAGGATATCCTCAACTTTCATGCGGAATGTTGCATCCGCCTGAATCCATATGTTTTGCATACGGCCCATATTGGGGAATTTTCCACCATATTCAGACCCAATCGCAGTCGATATGATTGAGGCAGCATCGGCAAAGTCGACGTTTAACGCCGCCGCTTTGACCCGGTCGATTTTAAGACTGAGTTGTGGGCCAATGCCGATGACCGAAAGATTCACCTGAGTAAGTGTCGGATCACTCAAGGTTGCTGTAATCAATTCAGTGCCCGCAGCCATCAGGGCGGTATATCCGAGAGACGCTTTATCTTGTAGTCGGAAATCAAATCCGTTTGAGGTACCTAGTCCGGGGATCGCAGGAGGTACGAGAGCCAGCACAACTGCGTCAGGAATCGTTGACATGAGTACGCCCATGGCTGTGTTTGCGATAGATTTGGCAGACTGGTTTGCATTTTTTCTCGCGCTGTAATCTTTAAGTGTGACAAACAGCATGGCGGAATTTAAACCTTGTCCGCTAAGGCTAAAACCCTGAATAGAAATGGCATTAAGAACATTGGGTTCGTTTAGAAAATATTTTTCAACGACTTCAATAACCTCCAGCGTCCGACTTGCCGAGGCGTTAGTCGGTAATTCAATATTCGCAATGAGATAACCTTGATCTTCTTCAGGTAAGAAACTCGCAGGCATGCGTAAAAACAGCCAAGCCATGACGATTACAAGCAAAACATAAAGCATCATGACGCGCGCGCTGCGCGCGAGCCAACCCGAGAGTGCTTTTTCGTAGCGCAGTGTTGTATTTTTAAAAAATATATTGAATAACCCTAAAAACCCCTTCTTCGTTTGGCTGTTCTCAATGGGTTTAAGCAAGGTTGCGCACAAAGCTGGTGTCAAGCTCAATGCGAGGAAGCCAGAGAAAATAATCGAAATCGCCATTGCGACGGAGAATTGTTTATATATGATACCGACCGAGCCTGTCATGAATGAAAGGGGGATAAACACAACCGAGAGAACTACCGTCACACCTAAAATTGCACTTGAAATTTGAGGCATTGCTTTTTTTGTTGCTTCTTTGGGCGATAGTTTTTCACTCGCCATGGCGTGTTCAACCGCCTCGACAACGACGATCGCGTCATCGACAAGTATGCCAATTGCCAGCACCATGGCAAAGAGAGTGAGCACATTGATAGACATGCCAAACGTATTCATCACGGCAAAGGTGCCCAACATCGCCACGGGTACAACAATGGCAGGAATCAGCGTGTAGCGTAAATTTTGCAGGAACAAATACATCACAAGAAAAACTAATACCATTGCTTCGATCAGCGTTTGAATGACTTGTGAGATGGACAGGGAAATGTAAGGCGATGTGTTGTAGGGGGTCGCGTATTCAAGATTGCTGGGAAATTGTGTGGCAAGCAGATCAAGCTGCGTTTTGACGCTTTGTGCAGTTTGCAGAGCGTTTGCGGAAGAGGTCAGCGCGATCCCGAACGCAGCCGTTGATTTACCATTTAGACGGGAGCTCATCTGGTAGTTGTCAGCAGCAATTTCAATGCGCGCAACATCGCTGAGTTTGACCGAAGATCCATCCTGATTGGCCCGGATAATAATACTGTTGAAGTCCTCGGGTGTTTTGAGTTGACCGTTTACAAGTGTGGACGTTGAGGTGCGGATGGACTCCGCATTTGGAGGCGCACCGAGCCTGCCAGAGGTGATTAATATATTTTGACTTCTGAGCGCCGAACTCACATCCGCCGGCGTCAGGTTAAGTCCGACGAGTTTGTCGGGATTGAGCCAGATCCGCATCGCGCTTGGAGGGGAAAATAAAGTTATTTTCGCGACGCCGGATATTCGGGTGAGATTGTTTTGGATATTGCGCGCAAAATAGTCAGCCAGCTGAGTTTCGTTCATGGACCCATCTGTCGAGGTCAATGTCCCAATCAGTAAATAATTACTGGTCGCTTGCGAAAATTTCAATCCCTGCAGAGCAACCGCGCCAGGCAGTTGCGCTGCAACGTTGGCGACTTTGTTTTGCACATCAACTTGTGCAAGATCGGGGTTTGTTTCGGGTGAGAACGTAGCTGTAATCGAGGCCCCACCATTTGAGTCACTCGTTGAGGAATAATACAAAAGCCCTTTTGCGCCATTCAGCTCATTTTCAATCAAACTTGTCACTGAGTCAGCAACCTCGCTCGGAGATGCTCCCGGATATGCTGCGCTAATCGTGATGGTGGGCGGTGAAATATTTGGGTATTGCGTGACCGGCATTTTAAGGACAGTAAACACTCCGATCGCAGTAATCAGAATAGCAATGACCCAGGCGAAAACAGGTCTTTCAATAAAGAATTGAGGCATGTGAAGACTCGGTTAGCGATACGTTTCTAGGCCGGTTGTGCGAGGTCAGAATTATTGTTTGACGGTTGACGTACTTGCCTTCCATTCAGCAGTTTTAACCGGGCTGCCAGCCTTGACTTTTTGAAAACCTTCGACAATCAACTGAGCACCGGCATTCAGTCCTGAATTGACAATGATGCGTCCCTGATACGTCGCGCCGGTTACCACCTGGGTAGATACAACTTTATTGTCGACAACCGTCATCACGGAGTTTTTCCCGTCTGTCCCACGCTGTAAAGCTTGTGGAGGAATCAAGATCGCCTGTTTATTGATCCCTTGATCAATCACTACTCGGACAAACATCCCTGGGAGCAGTATTTCGTTAGGGTTAGCGACTTCGGTTCGCAGCGTAATCTGTCCGGTACCTTCGTTGACGGTGATGCCCGTAAACAAAAGGTGTCCGGGCGTCGGATAAACTGAGCCGTCTTCCAGAATAATTTGGACTTTCACAGTATTTTCTGAAATTTTTTCTAATGTCCCTTCGGTGAACATCTTGCGTAATTTGGCAAGATCGGTCGCCGATTGATTGACGTCAACATATACGGGATTTATTTGCTGCACTAATGCCATTTGGGTGGCGCTTGCTGCGTCAACCAAGGCGCCTTCGGTCACGAGCGCTTTACCAATTCTTCCTGAGACAGGGGAAGTGACTTTAGTGAATCCCAAGTTGATGGATGCCATGACAAGCGCAGCTTTAGCTGCCGCAACACTTGCTTGAGCCTGACGGTCATTTGCGATGGCATTGTCATACTCTTGTTTACTGACTGCGTTGGCCTCCACGAGCGGCTTGTAGCGTTTTGCCAAGGCACTCTGAGCA
>CAINDJ010000010.1 GCA_903847325.1 uncultured beta proteobacterium
ATCATGTCATCAATATCAAAATCATTATCAATCAACACGCATGTATCGCGCATGGCTGAGTGTGCATGATTGTCAGCAGCATTTGTTACAAATGGGACTAAGGTGAAAAATCCCGATAACAAAAAACCCTTGAGCCAGTCGTCGTTAAAAATTTTGCTCAACATTATTTTTCTCTAAGAACCATGGAACAGACGAAAAAAAACCCCTGCTCGGTAAACCGATGGGGCTTGATTTCAATAATTGGTAGGCGGTATTGGAATCGAACCAACGACCTCCACGATGTCAACGTGGCGCTCTAACCAGCTGAGCTAACCGCCTGCAAAGAACGAAAGTATATAGGGTTTTATACCTTGCTGTCAAAAGCCCTTTCACTTAAGCGCATTTACCGTCTGAATAAAGTCTCGCATCTTGGTGGCTGACTTTACTCCCGGAGCATCCTCAACACCACTACTGACATCCACAGCCCAGGGCATCAGAGCCTGGATAGACTGAACCACCGTCTCCTGTTTTAAGCCACCCGAGACGACAATCGGCCTTGCACGGGCACCAAGCCCAGCGATCCCGGCGAGCAAGGTGTAATCAAAAGCCTGGCCACTTCCGCCGTAGGCCGCCGTATAACTGTCAAAGATCCATCCCGCTGCGCAATCAAATCTGGAGCAATAATTAGCAAGATTCTCAGCCGTCTCTTGTCCGGGTGCCCCAACCCTGAATGCCCGTAAATAAGGTAATCCGTAAGACGCACATTCCTCAGGGGTCTCATCGCCATGAAACTGAAGGATTGTTGGTCTCATCGCACCGATGACCGTTTGGATTTCTTCACGCGAGGCATTCACAAATAGCGCAACCGTGCTAACAAAGGCAGGAATATTTGCGCATAACTCACCCGCCTGCGCAGGTGAAACATACCGCTTGCTAGGTGGATAAAAGACAAAACCCAGTGCATCGGTGCCTAGACTCAATGCAACACTGATGTCCTCTGCGCGCGTAAAGCCGCAAATTTTTATGCGGGTCCGGCTAGATAATGCGGCGGTTGTGACGGGCGTGACATGTGAAGTATTCATATACAACTAAGCCAAAAATATGTTTGAAACTTCAGGAAATTCAAAACCTGGATATTTGACTGCAGTGAGATACAAACCATCAGGGGAAAAAGTTGGTGCGCCCTGCGTGCGATCACATACCGAAAGTAAATGCTTAATGTAGGAAACCGGTTCGCGGCCCTGCCCGATCTGAATGAGTGCGCCGAGAATATTTCTGACCATGTGATGCAAAAAAGCATTGGCGCGCAAAGTCACAAAAATCAGATCCCCTTTTTGCACCATATCTATCGCGTGCATTGTCCTGACAGGCGATTTGGCCTGGCACTGCGAGGATCTAAAACTACTGAAATCATGCTCTCCAAGCAAAAATCGGGTCGCCTCAATCATAGACTCTAAATCAAGTGTCTGGAATACCCATCCAGCACGACCGGCCCAGAAGGGCTGCCGAACGCGAGTATTGAGAATGATATAGGTATAGGTACGCTCGGTTGCACTAAAACGGGCATGAAAATCATCGCTAACACGTTGTGCCCACTGCACAGATATCGATGCGGGCATGTGCGCATTAACTCCGCGCACCCACGATTGCTCTGTTCGCTCGATCGTTGTATCAAGATGAACAACCTGACCTAAGCCATGTACACCCGTATCCGTGCGACCAGCACAGACAGTCGAAGTCGGTACTGTGAGAAATTCAGCAATTGCGCTCTCAAGCGTGTCTTGCACCGTCTGCCCATGAGGCTGGGTTTGCCAGCCTTGCCAGGGCCGGCCATCGTAAGAAATGCCCAGCGCAATTCGTGCCATTAGAGAGGTTTACGAATGAGTGGCTCAGTCTTATTGATGGGCGCTGTATCGTCATCCAGATCAAGGCTGATTGACTGTAACTTTTTGTCAAAAGCGGACTGGATGGCAGGATTGACTTGCATCACCGTATCGAGGTCATCAACGTCATCGTCCCGACGCACGCCTGCCCTGCGAAGCATCCACGCAATCACTAGAGCTGACAAGGCAATCAATGCCGTCAATGTTGCAAGTATGTTTTTAGCCAGAAAATCGGACAGATCATTCCAGACGTTTGAAGTTGACGGTTGTGCCTCACTTGAAACGGATTCTTTCGAGGCGGAAATAACCACAGGAGGCGCTTGCTCTGTCACGGATGCCACAACCGATGGGGTAGCTGCAGATGGAGCGGGAACCTCTAAAGGCAACGGTGCAAGAGGTGAACTCTCTGCAGGCACATCACCAATCGAATCTTTTAATTGTTTGACGTTTTGCTGTAAAGCCTGAATGCGTGACTGGAGTTCTTCGATTTCTTTGGCAGCAGATACTTTTGCATCCGCAATCTGATCGCTCGGATTAGCTGCACTGAGTTTTAACTGGTCAGCTGCCTCGGTTGCTGGCTCTTGAGGCGTCGCGACGGAGACAACACCGCTTTGTGTAGCCGCTCCAGATACCAACGGTGTATTACGCCCATTCGCCGCGGAGCGACGCTGAGTAAAGGCGGTCAAATGTTTTTGATAGTTACCACGAGCGACGACTTTATCAATTGCTCTGATGGTATCTGCGTCAGGGATATTCAACACAGCCCCGGCACGCAGCAAATTCATATTGCCAGCAATGAAAGCTTTGGGATTAGCGTCAAAGATCGCCTGCAGCATTTGATACATGTCGGCACCCGTCACGGCATGACGTTGGGCAATACCGAACAAGGTGTCGCCCGGGCTCACACGCATCGCCGCTTGGGCCCCTGGTTTACCTGCACCTTTTAATTCAGCAGGCAATAAAACCAGATAACTGGATTGAATCTGAGAGGCACCCGTAGCGGTGGTGACCTCCAGCAAAATATCGACGGGAGATTGCGCGGCCTGCTGATTGGAGGAGATCACCACTTCGCGGGAATCTGCCGTCAGACCTGGTTTGAGCGACACCGACAAACTTTCAATCGCAACAGGTGGGGTAAGGCCCGCCTGAGACCAAAGCCCGGCAGCTGCGATCTTCACCTGCAAAACCTGCTGATCCTGCGCATTAAGCTCAAGCAAGGGCAAACTGATCTGCAGGGACTGACCTGGTGCGGACAGCACTCGGCCGTGACCTGCTTTGGCAGCAAGGGCATGGCCGCTTAAAAACAAGGGTAAAACAAGTACCGTCAATCTTGCTGCGTGATGAAACCTGCGTTTCGCGAATGAATTTAAATCTCTACGCATCTCAGCTCCCTTTGACGGAATATGAATTACAACTCACCCAGGGCAATACGCAGCATACGGCGTAAAGGCTCGGCAGCACCCCACAGCAACTGATCACCAACGGTAAAGGCGCCAAGGTATTCGGAACCCATTGAAAGCTTGCGCATGCGACCAACAGGCGTATCAAGTGTTCCTGTGACAGAGACAGGCGACAGATGCTTGAGGGTTTCCTCTTTGTTGTTAGGAACGACCTTAGACCAGGCCGTGCCTTGCGCAACGATATCGGTAATCTCATCGAGGGGCACATCGCGCTTGAGTTTAATAGTCAGTGCCTGACTATGACAACGCATCGCGCCTATACGCACACAAAGGCCGTCGATCGGTGTGAGGGCTGTACCGAAGCCCTCGCCGCGTCCGAGAATTTTGTTTGTTTCAGCTTCGCCCTTCCATTCCTCACGAGACATACCGTTACCGAGATCCTTGTCGATCCAGGGAATCAAATTGCCTGCGAGAGGAATACCGAACTGCTCAGTTGGGAGTTGACCACCCTGTTGAAT
Organism: uncultured beta proteobacterium; assembly: GCA_903847325.1. Lineage (GTDB taxonomy): Bacteria > Pseudomonadota > Gammaproteobacteria > Burkholderiales > Burkholderiaceae_B > Zwartia. The sequence continues at coordinate 3,781 of CAINDJ010000010.1, forward strand.
AGCCAGCACACCGCGGTCGATTTCAAGAATTGCCGAGGCAGGATCGTCAAGCTTGGACTTGACAGCCGCGTTAATTAAACCAAACTGGTTCAGTAATTCGCGCATGTGTTGCGCTCCACCACCAGAGGCAGCCTGATAGGTCATGCTCGTCATCCACTCAACCAGATCCTGATTAAACAGACCGGACAAACCAATCAGCATGCAACTCACCGTGCAATTGCCGCCAATGAAATTACGCACACCACGCTTGAGCGCAGCATCAATCACAGGACGATTCACTGGGTCAAGCACGATGATGGCATCGTCTTTCATACGCAATGTCGAGGCGGCGTCAATCCACATGCCTGTCCAGCCTGCTGCGCGCAGTTTAGGATATACCTCTGTCGTGTAATCGCCACCTTGAGCGGTAACAATGATAGGTAGCTTTTTAAGGGCTTCGATGTCAAAGGCATTTTTCAATA
>CAINDJ010000011.1 GCA_903847325.1 uncultured beta proteobacterium
AATGGTCGACGAGTAATTCGTCGGCTTTCATTGAGCGACGAATATCTTCAGAATACGAGATCGAGTCCGGTCATACGGCGCAATTCTTCTTCGCCCGCACCGGACATATCTTCGACTACGCGCACCACACCACCTGGCTCGATCTGGAACACGGCCACATCTGTGTAGATGCGTGATACGCACTTCAAGCCGGTCAGAGGATAGGTACATTGCTCAACAAGTTTGCTGACGCCTTCTTTGGTCTGCAGATCCATCATGACAAACACGTCACGCGCGCCTGCCGCCAAGTCCATCGCCCCACCCACTGCCGGGATCGCACCAGGTTCGCCAGTCGACCAGTTGGCCAGATCGCCAAAGCGAGATACCTGAAAAGCACCCAGCACGCAGATGTCCAGATGGCCGCCACGCATCATCGCAAAGGAATCCGCATGATGAAAATAGCTGCCACCTTTGAGCAAGGTCACGGGCTGCTTGCCTGCATTGATCAGGTCGTAGTCTTCTTCGCCAGGTGCAGGGGCCGGGCCCATGCCCAACACGCCGTTTTCACTTTGAAGAAAAATATCTTTATCGGTCGGGAGGTAGTTCGCAACGCGGGTAGGCAAGCCAATACCGAGGTTCACGACCGCGCCCTCAGGGATGTCTTTTGCAACGCGTGCTGCGATTTCGTCTCTGGTTACACGTTTCATGCTTTTACCTTTGTAGGAATACGAACCACGCGTTTCACAAACAAACCTGGCGTCACAATCGCCTCCGGATCCAGATCGCCAAGCTCAACGATTTCGTCAACCTGAACGATGGTCATCTTTGCAGCGGTGGCCATCACTGGACAAAAGTTTCTGGCGGTCTTGTTGTAGACCAGGTTGCCCCAGCGGTCTGCTTTGAGCGCCTTGATCACAGCGACATCGGCTTTGATTGGTAATTCGAACACGTAATCATCACCGTCGAGGTGGCGGATTTCTTTGCCTTCTGCGAGCTGGGTGCCCACAGCCGTGCGTGTAAAGAATCCACCAATGCCAGCACCGCCTGCGCGGATACGCTCGGCGAGCGTGCCCTGAGGCACGAGCTCAAGCTCTAATTTACCCGCGCGGTAGAGGCCATCAAACACATGCGAATCAGCCTGGCGTGGAAATGAGCAGATGACTTTACGCACCAAACCTGCCTCAAGCAACGCAGCGATCCCGGTATGACCCGAGCCTGCGTTATTACTCACAATCGTGAGCTCACGTGCTTTGTGTTCGATCAGTGCATCGATCAGCTCATGGGGCTGACCTGCACCACCAAAACCACCAATCAGGACTACGGAGCCATCTTGAATGCCAGCGGTTGCTGCAGCAAGATCAGGTACGATTTTTGAAATCATCTTAGTTCGCTAGGTTAAGTCGCTATGTAACGGAGCCAAGGCCCCGGGTGAATCCAACGAAAAGCCGAGGATACCTCACGGTCGAGGTGTATTCCAGTTAGTCAGCCGTCACACCAGAGGCTTTCACCACAGCCCCCCAGGTGGCGACTTCTTTTTTCACAAAGCCATCGAATTCAGCCGTTGTCATGGGCAGCGTAATGGCACCAAGGTCCATCAAACGCTTTTGAACTTCAGGCTTTGACAAGGCTTTTGTAATGGCCGCATTGAGTTTTTGCACAATCGCGTCAGGGGTTTTGGCGGGCGCCATGAAACCAAACCACGACGACACATCAAAGCCCTCAAAACCAGCCTCAGCCATGGTCGGCACATCCGGTGCAGCGGGCGAGCGCGCGGGTGCTGTGACGGCCAAGGCACGCAACTTGCCCGACTGGACCAACGGCCATGCGGAAGGCATGTTGTCAAACATCATCTGGACCTGTCCACCGACCAAGTCGGTCAACGCAGGAGAGCTACCTTTGTAAGGGATGTGCGAAACGTCAATCTTGGTGTTGAGCTTGAACAGTTCACCCGTCATGTGAATCGAGGTGCCAGAACCTGAGGAGGCAAAATTTAGTTTGCCTGGATTCTTGTTCGCATAT
>CAINDJ010000012.1 GCA_903847325.1 uncultured beta proteobacterium
GCTGGCCTGGGCGGGCATGTTGTGGCTGATCAATATTTTTGCACTAGGGCCCATTGTCCTTGCCGTGTTTGAAATGAGCGGTGCGACCCATCGGATCAATGTTAATAATCTGCCGTGGTTTCAAGCGATTGTCTGGGCTCCGATTGTGGAAGAGCTTTTGTTCAGATTTGGTTTGCGCCGACCGCTGCAAGCTGTATGGATGATACCTATGCTAGTCGTGGTGTTGCTCAACGGCATGGTCTGGTGGTCAAGCTGTTTGCTGGTCGCGACGATTGCTATGTGCTGGTGGTCGAGCAGTGCCTCAAATGGTCCGGGTGATTGGTCCTGGATGTGGCTCAGGCGTTACCGGGTGGCATTCCCATATGTATTTCACATGGTCGCGCTTGGTTTTGCCGCAGTGCATATTAAAAATTTTATTTTTGTAGAAGTCGACTGGTGGATGATGGTGGTCTTGGTCGCGCCGCAATGGGTCACGGGCCTGGTGTTGGGGTGGATGCGTGTTAAGCGAGGCGTGGTATCCGCCATGCTATTGCACGGCATTTTCAATGCAGGTCCCTTACTCGTGGCGTTTATTGCTTTGCAGTTTGCGGTTGATTTTTAAGCCTAGTACTGGTCACCGCTGAACTTTCAACCGCTGCACGTTCAAGCGCTGCACGTTCAAGCGCCATACATCTCACGCAACTGCCGCTTCAATACTTTACCGATTTCACTGCGCGGCAGGGTTTCAATAAATTTCAAGCCTGCTAACCGTTGCGTTTTTCCGAGTTTCGCATTGGCCCAGATACGTAGCTCTTCGGCTGTGACGCGTGCCTCTGGCTTTAACACCACAAAGCCAACTGGCGTTTCTCCCCACTGCTTCGATGGCACACCGACCACGGCGGACTCTTTGACCTCGGGATGCTGGTCAAGCGCCTCCTCCAGGTCGCTGGGATAGATATTGAATCCGCCAGAGATCACCATGTCCTTAATACGATCGGACAAGATTAAAAAACCGTCCTCATCAAAACGTGCAATATCACCCGTACGTATAAAGCGTTTACCTGTTTTGTCGAACCATTCGGCTTCGCGTGTTTTATCAGGCAGACCGTAATAGCCTTCCATCATCGCGGGCGAGTTGCCAACGATTTCGCCTGCCTCACCTGGGCCGACTTCGTGTCCGTGCTCATCGATCAGACGGATATCCGCGCCACTCGATGGCTTGCCGATCGTGTGAAGTTTGTCTGGATGCAGGTGCGCGTCGAGTTGGCAGCGTCCGCCGCCTTCGGTCATGCCGTAGACCTCTGAGAGGCCACCCGGCCAGCGCTTGAGTATGTCGGCTTTGAGCTTGGCCGCAAAAGGGGCACTGGTAGAGAATTTAGCCTTGAATGCGGATAAGTCATAGCTGTCAAAGCCGGGGTCGTCCATCAGCCGTTGATACTGTACGGGGACGAGGATCGTAATCGTGACTTTAAAGCGTTGAGCTAGTTCCAGATACCTGCGCGTATCGAATTTGGCCATCATGACCGCAGTACCGCCCATACCAAGCGTGGGGAGCAGGGCGGGCAGCGTGGTGTTTGAATAAAGTGGCGTTGCGGACAGCAATACTGTGTCCGTGCCATAGCCGTTCAGATGTGCGCGCTGGATATGTGACCAACGCATGGCGCAGGGTTGAACAATACCCTTTGGTACTCCTGTCGTGCCAGACGAGTAAATCAAATTAAAGGGCCACGCTGGCTGCGTGTCGACGAATGTCGGTTTGGCATTCTCAGATAACCAACTACTCCAGGGCTGCGCAAAAGAGGCGCTGTCCAAGGAGATACGTTTGAGGTTTGGGTGAGCTGCGGCAGGCAGACCCCAAGCCTGATCCACCCCTAAATCCAAAAATAGCCACTTCGCCTTTGAATTCAATAGCATGCCGGTCAGATTTTCCGCTGAGGCCGAGGGGGGGAGCGGGACAACCAGGCCGCCGGCGCGCAATATACCCAGAAAAAGCGCAACATAATCGATCGAGGTATCCGCACAAATCGCAACCGCATCACCTTGAATCAGACCGTCTCGTTGCAGACTTGCCGCTACGCGGTTGATCTGCTGATCGAGGGCTGCATAGGTGATCGATACTAGCGATGACGCTGTCCCGGGGGCATTAGACTTAGCCGTATCCAGGATAATCGCCGGGTGGTCTGGCTTTCGTTGTGCGGCAAAAGCCACCAGTTCCTGGATGGTTCCAAAGGGGCGGGCGAGCAGATCGGCAAGAGTCATCTTAGGGGCTGAAAGTCGGTTTAGGTCGAGAGCGGCAGACCGGTTAAACTTATATTCTATA
>CAINDJ010000013.1 GCA_903847325.1 uncultured beta proteobacterium
AAGTGATTGTCAACAGCGAAAATCTCACCGGCATGCGCTCACAAGCGATTTGCCAGCGAGGCATCTCGCGGACATTCCAGTTATCTGCGTTGTTCCCCGAGATGTCAGCCTTTGATAATGTTCGTCTCGCTGCGCAAGGCAAACTCTCTGGCCGATGGAAAATGTTCGGAGGCGCAAGCGTCCTCGAGCAGGCCAGCAGCCTCGCTGAACAAGCGATGGCAAGACTCAACCTGAGCGCCATTTACGATACACCTGCAGGCACCCTGTCTCATGGTGATCAACGCCTGGTCGAAGTGGCGATGGCGCTCGCACAGCGTCCGGCAATCCTGATGCTCGATGAACCAACACAAGGTATGTCTATCCAGGAAACACACCGGACCGTCGACACGCTCAAGGCCATGCTCCAGGAAGAGTCACTGACCGTTGTACTGGTTGAGCACGACATGGATGTGGTGTTTAGTCTGGCTGATCGTATCGCGGTATTACACCGGGGTCGCCTGATCGCTGACGGTACGGTTGAAGAAGTCAAAGCCGATACGGGTGTGCAAGACGCCTACCTGGGAGGTCTCGATTAATGTTAAAACTCGAAGAAATTCATGCCAATTACGGCCCGAGTCATGTTTTGCATGGGACGAGCCTGCATCTGAAGGCTGGCACAATCGGCGCGGTACTTGGACGTAACGGCGTTGGTAAAACGACCACCGTCAAAGCCATCATGGGACTGGTCCCCGTGCATCAAGGCAGTATAAAAATTGGCGATCAGGACATTACGCGCCATGGCCCGCATCTGGTCGCGCGCGCAGGCGTAGGTTATGTCCCAGAGGGGCGTATGCTGTTTCCTGACCTCACGGTCATGGAAAACATCAAAGTCGCACAACGCAAACCTGCAAAGCGCTGGACCACACAAGCTTTGTTTTCGTTATTCCCCAGACTGGAGGAACGGATCCATCACAAAGGCAGTCAGCTTTCAGGTGGAGAGCAGCAGATGGTGGCGATCGCACGCGCCTTAGCAAGTGATCCGACCATCCTGTTGCTCGATGAGCCCTCACAAGGTCTCGCACCTAAAGTTGTCCGGGAACTGGTCGACGTCTTTATCCGACTGAAAAACGAAGGTGTGACCTTATTAGTCATCGAACAAAACCTCAACCTTGCAGAACGCATTGCCGACGAGATGTTTGTCATGGCGAAAGGTCGGATCGTTTATCAGGCATCGATCGCACAATTTAAAAACGAAATTGACAGTGTGAAATCTCAATACCTGACCCTATAAAGCGACACACATGATGACTGAATCGATCAATGCTTTCGCTCGCGCCCTGCCGGTTACAGACATGGAACGCGAACAAGCCACATTGCGTATCGTTGATGCGCATTTCCATCTTTGGGACCTGCAGGGTCCGATTAATTATGACTGGCTGGTGCATCCCGAGCACAACTGGCTAGGCGATTACTCGGCCTTTCAACGCACTTACCTCGCCCCCGAATACATTCGGGCAACCAGTCTGCACAATCTCGTCGGTGCAGTTGCCATCGAAGCGGAGTGCGACCGCAGCCAGCAGGTGCCCGAGACAGCGTTTTTTTCCAAAGTAAACGAACAATATGGTTTACCGAGCGTGATCGTGGCGCATGCCTGGGTCGATACGCCGAATGCGGAGGAGATCATTGCACAACAAGCTGCTTTCAAGCTTGTGCGCGGCATTCGGACCAAACCGATTATCGCGGCTAAACCAGGCGAAAGCGTGCGAGGTCAACCTCGCAGCCTTCAGGATCCGAAATGGATTACCGGGCTAGGACTACTCGAAAAATACAAGCTCTCCTGGGATTTGCGATTACCATGGTGGCACCTTGAAGAAGGCGCAGAGGTCGCGGCACTTTACCCAAATGTACCCGTCGTGCTGAACCACACGGGTTACCCGTGGAATCGAGATAAGGTATCGATGGCGAATTGGCGCAAAGGTATGTTGGCCTTAGCCAGCGTGCCTAACGTCACCTGCAAAATATCTGGTCTATGCGTGTCGGATCGCCCATGGACGCTGGAGGAAAACGGCCCCATCATCCGCGAAACGATTGAAATGTTTGGCGTAGATCGTTGCATGTTTGCCTCTAATTTCCCTGTTGATAGCTTAAAAGGGAGTTGGGACTACGTTTACACGTGTTTTAAACGCTCAGTCGCCCATATGTCTATTGCCGATCAACAAAAACTATTTGCTGACAACGCTATCCGCGTCTATCGCATCAATTAAAAGGAATACTCGCCATGGATCTCGAACTCAAAGGAAAACACGCGCTCATCACAGGCGCCAGCAAAGGTATCGGTTTTGCTTGCGCGCAAGTCTTTGCCGCGGAAGGCTGCAACGTCACCCTGGCCGCAAGGGATGTGCAATCCCTCAAAGACGCACAACAAAAACTGCAAAAGGCCTACCCAGGTGTCAAGGTCGATATCCACTCCGTTGATCTCTCGAGCTCCGCAGAACAGATGCGTTTGGCGAAACTTGCCGGGGACTACGACATCCTGGTCAATAACGCCGGATCCAATCCAAGCGGCAAACTGACCGATACCACGGAAGAAGGCTGGCGACAGTCTTTTGATCTTAAGATGTTTGGCTATGTGAACCTGACCCGCGCCGCCTGCGAAGCCATGCAGAAAAAAGGGCGTGGCGTCATCGTGAACGTGATTGGTTTTGCGGGTGAACGTCTGATGTCGCAGTACATTATCGGCACCACCGCCAACGCGGGTCTGATCGCCTTTACACGCAGCGTCGGCAGTCAATCCACGGACTTTGGCGTACGTGTAGTAGGCGTCAATCCGTCGCTCACCAAAACGGATCGTGGCGAAAAACTCTTAAAACTCTGGGGTGATAAAGATCCAAACAACAAGCTGACTGAAGAACAAGTGCTGTCAACGATGAACCTGCCCTTTGGCCGCATGGCGACCAGTGAAGAAGTTGCCGATGCGGTCGCGTTCCTGGCCTCGGCAAGGGCGTCTTATATCAGTGGGGTCGTATTGAATGTGGATGGTGGTGCGGCGTTCAGGCAGTAAGCCCCTCACCCCACCCGCTGCGTCACACGCGCGGCAAAAATAGCAGATGCCTTAAGGACCAAACGGTCCTTGACCCGCAACTCACAATTACCGAATCTGATCCGTCCGTTCACCTTGCTGAGGGTCGTCGTGGTTTCGACCCATTCACCAAGAAAGGCCGGACTGATGAAATCTACCGACAAGTGAATCGTCAGGACATCGTTATGCTGCCCATTCGCATGCGCCACATTCACGCCGATCGCCTGATCCGCAACCGTTGACAACATGCCGCCGTGTACGACCTTTTCAATATTCAAATGCGATGCATCGACCAGGAACCCTAGCCGGAATTGCTCGCCATCCTCTTTTGAGTAAATCGGCCCAATGCGGGTGGTGAAGGGCTCGACCATGAAAATCGGTGCAAATCCTTCGGGAATCAATCCTTCTGTTGACATGTCGTCTCATTGAAATAATGTATTATTAATATCCGGATAATAATTAAATATTCGGAATTTTTGTTTGTACATTCAAAAAACATAAAACATGTCAAATTCTAAACCACCAGTCCTTGATTTATTTGGCGAACCGGATATAAATTTTTCAGCGCAAGCATTACCAGAGCCTAAAGAAAAAAAAG
>CAINDJ010000014.1 GCA_903847325.1 uncultured beta proteobacterium
CCTTCGCCGCAACCTTCGCCACTACCATTTCCGCTCCATGATCGCGGATTATGATCGCCGCATATGCGCGCTCGGTCATGTCCCCATGATCCTGTCATGGCGTCACGCGCGTGACTTCTGGCGTACCGCTACCGGTAAACACCATGACATCGATTGAACCATTTGACTCACGCAGTCTGGTCAGGATGGTTGAGATATCAGTATCTGGCGCATTATTGAGCTCAGGCGCCATGACACGCGCACGCGCATCAAGCTCTGTGAGCTGGGCGTCCAGCGCAGCACGCCCCAGAGCCTGACCCGACTCAAGCGCCGTATCAACACGCACATTGAACCAGGACTCAATGGAGCGCGACATAAACTGCACAGACAAGGTGTAAATCAACGCGCCCGGCAACACGCCGATGAGCGCGAAAGCAAGCGCAAAGCGGGCCGTCAGTCGGGCACCAAACTTTCCACGCCAGCGCTGCAAAATTAATCGCCCGGTCAGGAATACAACCCAGATGAACAAGGCGAGCGCCAAGGCGCCATTGAGCCACAGCAAAAGTGTCTGGTATTGCGCGACCCTTGAGGCGTTACCCGTAGACCAGGCCAACAACCCAAACAATGTCGCACCGCTGACAATGCCAACGATTAACGCAAGTCTGAGCAGCCAGTTCATAGGCTAGGCACGACGCGTAAAGAGCGCATAGAAAAATCCATCGTGCCCGGCAGGGTGTTCGTCACCGGGCAAGGTTGGCAGCAACTGGCCTGGCGCCTCAAGGCGCTCAGCCTGTACGTGTCGAGCCAGAAAGGCCTGCGCCTGCATTTCACATTCTTCGGGGAAAATCGAACACGTCACGAGCAGCAACTTGCCGCCCGGGGCGACCACGCTCCAGAGAGAATCCAGAATCTCTCTTTGCAACTTAACCGTCTGGGCAATGTCTTCGCGCCGGCGCAACCAGCGGATATCAGGATGCCTGGCCACGATACCCGAAGCGGTACAGGGCACATCCGCCAACACCGCATCAAAAGGCTTTTCGTCCCACCATACATGCGTACGGATCGCACTTTGTGCGATGAGTTTGACACCTGGGCGCAGGAGTTTGAGACGTTTGAGGTTTTGTTCGACACGCGTCAAACGTTGCGCATCAATATCCAGTACGGTCAGATCAATATCGGCTAATTCCAGCAGATGCGCGGTTTTGCCACCGGGCGCAGCGCAAGCATCCAGGACACGCATGCCTGGTTTGACACCAAGCAATGGCGCAGCAAGCTGAGCGCCCGCATCTTGCACCGACCACCAGCCTTGATCGTAGCCAGGCAGCGACGCAATCGGGCGCGGGGTATCGAGCACCAAGCCTGCCGGGCCAAACGCCGTGGCGGTGATGCCTTTTGCCGCAAACGCCTCTTGCACGGCCTCACGGGTTGTCTCGCGAGCATTGACACGCAAGGTCAGTGGTGGATGTTGATTGGCCGTATGCAGCAAACTTTGCCATGTATCTGGATAGGCTTTTTTAAGGGCCTTAATCCACCAGACGGGATGATTCCACTGCGCCTCGAGGTCCTCTGCGATTTGCTCAAGCAAAGCGGGTCGTTCACGTTGAAAACGACGCAGCACAGCATTGACCAGGCCTTTGTAATTGACTAAAGAGCGCTGTAATTGAGTCGCCTGCACACTCTGATCAACCAGGGTGTGTGCGGTATAGAGCGGCGCAGTCGGGTCCAGCCCTGAGGCATCGTCCTGCATCGCGACATCAAGAAGGAGCAGGGCAAGCCCGACCAGAGCGCCGATAATCGGGCTGGACGGCTCACGCTGGACTAGCAGACGACGGATGGCGATCGCTTCGCCCCAATGTCGCATGGCGTAAAAAGCAAGTGCCTGTGCAGAAGGACGCAGCTCAGCGGACGTGTCGGCTAACGCCTCAGTGAGTGACTGGCCGCCTTCGACAGCGGCAACAGCGCGGGCGGCAGCCAGCAGGCTGTTAGAAAGTGCAGGTGCGGGATGATTCATACCCTGATTGTAGGGTGTTGTGAGCATGATTGGGCGCCCCGGGGACCGAGAATCTCGGCAAATCTTTACGAGATGCCTGTACAAGTTAAAATCCACACCTTGTATCTTTACGGGCGCATGCCCCCCTCAGGTGTCAGCTATGTCCTCCCCCAAAGTTGGTTTTGTCAGTCTTGGTTGCCCTAAAGCGCTCGTAGACTCGGAACGCATCCTCACGCAACTGCGCATGGAGGGCTACCAGATCGTGCCCGACTACGACAATGCCGACGTAGTCGTGGTCAACACCTGTGGCTTTATCGATAGCGCCAAAGCCGAATCGCTCGACGCGATTGGCGAGGCGATCGCAGAAAACGGCAAAGTGATTGTGACGGGCTGTATGGGCGTCGAAGAATCCGTCATCCGCGCAGTTCACCCCAGCGTCCTGGCAGTGACCGGCCCGCAGCAATACGAGCAAGTTGTCCGTGCTGTCCACGCAGCAGCGCCACCCAACACCTCGCACGATCCATTTCTGGACTTGGTACCGCCCCAAGGTATCAAGCTCACCCCGCGTCATTACGCCTACCTGAAAATTTCCGAAGGCTGCAACCACCGCTGCAGCTTTTGCATTATTCCTTCGATGCGTGGCGACCTGGTGAGCCGCCCGGTGGGTGATGTCCTTGACGAGGCCCAGCGTCTCGCAAAAGCCGGCGTCAAAGAGCTGCTGGTGATTTCACAGGACACCAGTGCCTATGGCGTAGATGTGAAATATCGCAGCGGATTCTGGAATGGCCGTCCGGTTAAAACACGCATGACCGAGTTATGTGATGCGTTGTCCGAACTCGGCATCTGGGTGCGCCTGCACTATGTCTACCCCTACCCGACCGTCGACGAGGTCATCCCATTGATGGCTGAAGGCAAAATCCTGCCTTACCTGGACATCCCTTTTCAGCATGCCAGCCCCCGTATTCTTAAAGCCATGAAGCGCCCGGCATTTGAGGACAAGACACTCGCCCGCATCCATAACTGGCGCGCGCAGTGTCCTGACCTGACCATCCGTTCGACATTTATCGTCGGATTCCCGGGCGAGACAGAAAGCGAATTCCAATATCTGCTGGACTGGATGACAGAAGCGCAACTCGATCGCGTCGGCTGTTTTCAGTACTCCGCAGTCGACGGCGCGCCCGCCAATGCGCTTGACGGCGCGGTGCCCGAAGAAGTCAAACAAGAACGCTGGGATCGTTTCATGGCCCATCAGCAGTCGATCTCAACAGCCAAACTGGCTAAAAAAGTTGGCAAAGAAATTGATGTGCTGATTGATGAGGTCGATGAGGACGGTGCGGTCGGCCGCTCTAGCGCCGACGCGCCAGAAATCGATGGCAGTGTGTTCGTTGATAGCGAAGAAACACTTAAACCAGGCGACATGGTGCGCGTGCGCGTGACCGAGTCCGATGAATATGACCTCTGGGCCGAGAAGATCTGATTCCGCTTACGTATCACCAGAACATCACCTCTTAGAGCGATGAGCATCACAATGAACACAGCAGCCAGCGCATTCGCCAGCGCACCTTTGCGGGTGGGCTTTGCGGGCACGCCCGAATTTTCGCGCCTGGCCTTGCAATCGATTCTCGATGCGGGCTTTACTGTGCCGCTGGTGTTGACACAGCCAGACCGTCCGTCAGGACGTGGCCTCAAACTCACGCCTAGCGCGGTCAAACAGCTAGCCATTACACACAACATTCCTGTCGCACAACCACGCAGCTTACGGCTCGACGGCAAATATCCCGACGAAGCCGGCACGGCACACACGAGCTTGCTTGCCGCAGAGCTCGACGTACTGGTGGTTGCCGCCTATGGTTTGATTCTTCCGCAATGGGTGCTTGACCTGCCTCGCTACGGCTGCCTGAATATTCATGCAAGCCTCTTGCCCAGATGGCGTGGCGCGGCGCCTATTCAGCGGGCCATTGAATCTGGCGACAGCCATACCGGCGTCACCATCATGCAAATGGATATTGGGCTGGATACGGGTGACATGTTGTTAGTGGAGTCATTGCCAATTCTGGCTACAGACAATGCTGCCACCCTGCATGACAAACTTGCCGAACAAGGCTCGCGTCTGATTGTGGAGGCGTTACGTGCATTGCCACACAACACAATGACGCGCACGGTTCAGCCTGAACAAGGCGTGACCTATGCGGCGAAACTAGACAAAGCAGAGGCGGCACTGGACCTCACGCAATCAGCTGAAATCCTGGCCAGACGCATCCGTGCGTTTAACCCTGCACCCGGTGCAACCATTGTGTTGCCAGGCATCAACGAACCAGTCAAAGTCTGGAATGCCGTTAGCCTGGACAACACGCCGCACACAACAATCGGTCAAGTTGTTCAGCGGACTGAACAAGGCGTAGACATCGCTTGCGCGCAAGGCACCCTCAGACTGCTGGAACTACAGCGTGCAGGCGGCAAACGCCAACCTGCCGCAGTTTTTATACAAGGCTGGCCACTCTAAGTCATACCAAGGCGGTCCCGATCATCGCATCGCGCGTGACCAGCGCAGCGAGTTGTTCTTCGCTGAATCCCTCTGTTCCCGTCGGGCGATTAGGCAGGACCAGATAGCGCAGGTCTGCCGTACTGTCTGAGACACGGACTTCGACCTCTGGCGCAAGCACCGTACCAAATTCAGCCAGAACTTTACGCGGCTCCACGACGACACGCGAGCGGTAATCAATCGACTTGTACCAGGCAGGCGGGATACCAAGCAGCATGCGCGGATAGCACGAGCAGAGTGTGCAAACCACTACGTTATGAACGTCCTGGGTGTTTTCCAGCACGACGAGTTTAAGTGGCGTGGAGATTTCAAGTTTGAATTCGTCAATGATTGTCTCAAGCGGCTCAGCGATCAAGCGGGCCTTGAATGCGGCATCCGTCCAGGCTCGCGCGACCACTTTCGCACCCATCGCGGGCGTGCGGCTGTCTTGCAGATCAATCTGCCGATGAATGGCTGCCGCAGTCAGGACGCCTTTTTCAATGAGCAGCTCACGGATCGCGGTCTCGAGCACATACTCGTAGCGCTGAGGGTCATCGACATCCACTATCGGTGCATGAGGGTGCTCGTGGTCGTGAGGATGGTCGTGATCGTGGCCATGCGAATGGTCATGATGGTCGTGCGAATGATCGTTAGGCGCGCTCATGGGCGGGCTCCTTTAAAACGTCGAGCCAATGTTCAAAAATGTCCGCTACAAGCGTGTCCGCAGGGCTGCCTGCATACTCTGGCCAGATATCCTTCTGCCTGAATCGCACCCGATACAGGTAGCGCATCGGTAAGCCAGGTTTATTAAACGCGAGCAGTGAAGGGTCGCGAAAGCGGCCGGCCAGCGCATCAACCTGTCCAGGCACACCGCGCAAATAATGCGGCGTACGGCAATGTATTTCGGGAGGCGCGTTTTTGACGCGCACGGGTGTACCGGCTGACAGCACTGCAACGACTGTATTGGGTGAAGTATTCATTTGCTTAACTCCGCCGTGATGTTACGGATTTGCACAGGCCGCAGTTTCGACCACCACCGGGCGTTTACGTATTTCCTGCATACGCGCCTCGATTTCCTCCGCAGTCAGGATCTGCTGCTCAATCAGCACGCTATGCACGGCACGAATCCATTTGTCGTAGTAGCCAAAATTCCTATAGTCCTCGGCGGTATTGCTCTCAATGGTGCGCCGGATCGAGTCCACCCTGAATGCCGAAACAGGCGGGCTCGTCAATAGCGCATAGAGCGCATCCACACGTTTCTGGTGCAGGGTAGCGGGATGGGTTTCTTGCCTGACCGTCATGCCTGGCAGTCCGCCCACATCATTTACGCGTTGTTCCATTCGAACGCCTCCAGTTTATTTTTATCGATTGAGTGTCAGATCAAACGCCAAGCTTGCCATGCACTCAAAGATTGCTCTCATGCACTGATTTTGCTTCTTTCATTTTCATATAAAGAATAATCGAAGAAAGCACCAGTGTGATGGCATTGGCGATTGTCACCGGAAAAGATTCGATCATGACGCCATAAACCAGCCAAAAGCATATGCCGAGCGTAAAAAGGATATACATGGCCAGAGAGATCGACCGTGTATCACGGGTCCGGATCACCTGCCAGGTTTGAGGGAAAAACGCAGCGGTCGTCATAAACGCACCGATATAACCAATGAGTTCGACGTGCATGAGCCTACCTTTTTCAGTCGCGCTCGAGTTCGCGTTGTTCCTTGCGCAGGCGCGCTTTCAAACGGGTTTGTTTGAGCATCGACAAATGCTGCACGAATACCTTGCCATTGAGATGATCGATTTCGTGCTGGATACACACGGCCAATAGCTCATCGGCATCGAATTCAAAAGATTTACCGTCCAAGTCCAGCGCGCGCACGCGAACCTCTGCAGGACGCTCTACCTCGTCGTAGACCCCAGGCACCGACAGGCAGCCTTCTTCGTAGGTTTTAAATTCGCGACTACGGTCGATGATTTCTGGATTGATCAACACCATCAGATCATCTTTATCCTCGCTAACATCCATCACCACAACACGCTCATGGACATTAATTTGCGTTGCGGCAAGCCCAACACCCGGGGCGTCATACATCGTCTCGGCCATATCCGCGACCAGCTTGCGAATGCGCTCATCGACTGCGGCAACAGGTTTCGCGACCTGATGCAGTCGTTTGTCGGGGTAGTGGAGAATATTGAGCAGTGCCATGATTCGCTGAAAAATATAAGCAGTGAGTCCTCTATTTTAATGCCATAGCAGGACATTTCAAGCATAGCCCCTATGGGATGAGGCCTACGAACATGGCAAACTGCGCCGATGCATCAAGATACCAACAAAAAAGACCTCGCTCGTCGCCACTTCGATGCGGCACTTGAATGGGAACAGTCTGCCCACCATCATTTATTAACTCAGGATCACCCCGACTACCCCAGTTTGCTGCGCCACGTGCCGAGCGCTCCGCCCATGCTCTTCGCAATAGGCGATTTACAGCGACTAAAAAATGAGGCGATTGCCATTGTCGGTGCACGCAACGCAACACGTGATGGGGAGGCAAATGCCAAGGCATTCGCACGTTTTTTATCACAACAGGGTTGGTGCATTATCAGTGGGCTCGCCCACGGTATTGATGCAGCCGCGCATTCTGGTGCTCTCCTGGCAAGCTCCCATGAAAATACCGGGAGCACCATTGCAGTACTTGGGACTGGAATTGACCTTGTTTACCCTACAAACCATCAGCCGCTGGCTGAGCACATTCTGGCCAACCATGGTCTGCTGCTTTCAGAGTTTCCTCTGGGCACCCCCGCAAAACCCAAGAACTTCCCGAGACGTAACCGGATCGTTGCCGGTCTTTCGCGTGGCGTGCTGGTCATCGAGGCTGCACTGCGCAGCGGCTCACTTATTACGGCACGTCTGGCCACAGATATGGGACGTGAAGTTTTTGCTTTACCGGGGTCCATTCACGCGCCACTTTCCCGCGGTCCGCACGCCTTGATCAAACAAGGAGCAAAATTAGTCGAATCGGGGGAAGATATCTTGTGCGAACTAATCAACTTTATGCCTGATTGCCCCCACACAGACTCACACTCAACCAGCAAGACCACTTATAAACACAGCAAAACACCCACATCCCCAGTTTGGGACGCTATCGGCTACGATCCTGTTTCTGAAGACACATTGTTTGAGCGAACACTTATGTTGCCAGGTCTTTTGCAATCCGAACTGCTGACCCTCGAATTAGAGGGATTTATCGAGCGCTTGCCCAGTGGGCATTTTGTCAGGAAATAAACATGGCACTTCCGAACTCTGTAAAAATTGTTGAAGTCTCGCCCCGGGACGGCCTGCAAAATGAAAAGGCCATGATTTCGACGGCTATTAAGGTCGAGCTTATCAATCGCCTGAGCCAGGCGGGCTTTAAAAATGTCGAAGCCACTTCATTTGTATCGCCTAAATGGACGCCCCAGATGGCGGATGCCGCTGAGGTCATGGCGCAGATCACGCGACGCCCGGGGACAATCTATTCAGTACTGACACCAAATATCAAAGGTTTTGAGGCTGCGCGAGAAGCACGCGCAGACGAGGTCGTGATTTTTGGCGCTGCGAGCGAAGCGTTTTCGCAAAAAAATATCAACTGCTCGATTGCTGAATCAATCGATCGCTTTGAGCCCGTCGCCGCGGCGGCACTTGCGGCAGGTTTGCGCTTGCGTGCGGCGCTGAGTTGCGCGTTCGGCTGCCCTTACCAGGGCGAAGTACCGATCGCCGATGTCGTAATGGTCGCTAAACGCTTTGCAGAGATGGGCTGCCACGAAATAGATATCGCCGACACAATTGGCGTGGGCACACCGACGCGTGTGCGCGAGGTCATGCAAGCGGTCACCGAAGTTGTGGATCCCAGTCGCATCTCAGGCCATTTTCATGACACCTACGGCCAGTCGCTTGCCAATATTCTTGCGTCGATGGAGGTTGGCATTTCAATATTCCATACGTCGGTGTCGGGTCTGGGCGGCTGCCCCTATGCAAAAGGCGCAACAGGCAATGTTGCAACAGAGGATGTTCTGTTTATGCTGAATGGAATGGGTATTGAGACGGGTATCGACTTTGATGCAGTCGTTGAAATCGGTCAATGGATGTCGGCACAACTTAACCGCGCAGGCGGTAGTCGCGCAGGCAATGCGATCACCGCTAAGCGCCACGCATGATGAACATCTCCAAACGATTAAACCTGTCAGGCCTTGCAATATGCGCAGCTTTTATAGCGGCCCCTGCTCTTGCCGCAGAGTGCGATGTGACGATTGAGGCCGATGACGCAATGCGGTTTAATCCTGCCCACATTGAGGTCCCCAAGACATGCGAAACATTCACCATCCAGCTCAAGCACACGGGCCGTCTACCCAAGCTGGCAATGGGCCACAACTGGGTCCTGGTCAAACAAGCAGATCTCAACGGTGTCGCACGCACGGCGATGGCGGCCGGCGAGTCATTGGATTTCATCGACCCCACCGACACGCGGGTGATCGCCCATACCGCACTGATTGGCGCAGGCGAATCAGCCTCTGTCACCTTTCCAGTCCGAAAGTTACAGGCCGGTGTGCGCTATAGTTTTCTCTGTACCTTCACGGGGCACTCTCCCATCATGCAAGGCACACTTACGCTCACACGTTAATTTTTTTGTACGACGGATACTCTTATGACCTTTATACCCAACAAGCTTTACTCAAGCTCCTTTGCCATCATCGTTAAATTTTTTACCGGGGTCGGCGCATCGCTTGCGATAACCGCTCTGCTGACCAGCGCTAGC
>CAINDJ010000015.1 GCA_903847325.1 uncultured beta proteobacterium
ACTTAAAAAGAACCTGCGAAGAAACCTATGATCGCATCAAGAATAAAGAGCGCCGCTATAAAATTTACCCTTTCAGCAAACTGCCCTATTTTCATCTCTGCTCCAGCATGGAAGCCTGGCAAACGCAGACCAACGACCGCGAGAAAAACCGTACCGAATAACGCGAGCAGGATTGCGCCGTAAACCAGCGCATGATTCAACTCTCCCAGCACGGGAACGATATGGACGTGCTTGGAAAGTGACCACAGAATCGGCAAAAAAGCGATCAGGGTAAAAGTCGATTCAATGATATTGACGCCAAGTGATTCGACGATCGAAGCGAAACGTTTGGTGTCTTCTTGTACGCGTTGACTGGCACCCTCGACTTGATGCAGAGATTTCCAATGGATCACATAATATTCTGTCATCGCCTGGCG
This sequence comes from uncultured beta proteobacterium, assembly GCA_903847325.1. Classification (GTDB taxonomy): domain Bacteria; phylum Pseudomonadota; class Gammaproteobacteria; order Burkholderiales; family Burkholderiaceae_B; genus Zwartia. The sequence continues at coordinate 417 of CAINDJ010000015.1, forward strand.
CCATCGAAATACCCAATGCTTTGAAAAAAAACTGAGTAGTACTGCAATCAATACATAAGCGCCCGCATAGTTTGCCAATCCAAGCAGCAACAAATAATACGCCGACAAACTCACAGTCCCGGGATGTCCAAGTGCATCTTGGATGACATTGTAAAAATCACCAAACCAGCTGTTGATCGCGACATCAATGCCAACTTGCGCGAGCGTCCCCGCTAAAATTAAAAAGGCGCCTCCCCATGCCCATATAGCCCAATAGCGGGTTAAGAAAAAAGACTTGAACATTGGGCATTGACCTTTTAACAACGATGAAGCAGATGCTTTAAATACTAAAGAATCAAAAGATTCATCCTATTTTGCGCCATCATCAGAATTATTTGTGCATAATCTTCAATATATAAAAAAATGAGGAACAATCATGCAGATCGATCTGACAGGAAAACGCGCACTTATAGCAGGTTCAAGTCGTGGAATTGGATTTGCGATGGCCCAGGCTTTTGCCCGGGCGGGCGCACATGTTGCTATTTGCGCACGAACCGACGGGCCATTGCAAGAAGCAGCAAAAAAACTACGCGCGCACGGACATACCGTCAGCGCACATGCTTGCGACCTTGCGGATGAACACGCAATCAAAAACTGGGTGGAGCAAGCTGCAAGTGATCTGGGAGGTATCGACATCCTGGTCAACAACGCCTCAGGTTTTGGACGTTCAGATGACGAGCTTGGTTGGGGGCTGGGCATACAGGTCGATCTGATGGCGACAATCAGGGCTTGTCATGCTGCCTACCCTTATCTCGAAAAACAAGGTGGCAGCATTATTCACATCACCTCGACGGCAGGAATGAAAGCCAGCGTGCGTAACCCTCCTTATGGCGCGGTCAAGGCAGCGATCAACCAACACGCCAAGACGCAGGCACTGGCATTGGCCGCAAAAGGCATTCGCGTCAACTGTATTTCACCAGGTTCGATTTTTTTCGAAGGCGGCGTGTGGGATCAGGCGAAGAAAAATAATCCAAAACTCTACGAAAGCACCCTGGCACGCATACCCTCGGGACGTTTTGGCACACCTCAGGAGGTTGCAAACGTTGCAGCATTTTTAGCAAGCGATCTCGCATCCTGGGTGACAGGTCAGAATATCGCAGTCGATGGTGCGCAATTACTATCCTGATTATCAGACAGAAGGAAAACTGACGTCCAACACACGAATTGGGCGCAGTTGAAAAAATAAAAACACGGAGACAAACAGCGTGCAAAGCAATTATGACTTATCCAAAGGGCCACTAACGGGTATCAAAGTAGTTGAAATAGGCGTGGCCATGGCCGGACCCTTTTGCGCAATGATGCTTGGTGACTATGGTGCGGAGGTCATCAAGATCGAACGCACCGAGGTCGGTGACGACAGCCGCGCGTGGTCCCCCTACTTTCATGATGCGATGAGCTATTACTACGCCGCTGCGAATCGGAATAAACGAGGCGTTGCGCTGGATTTAAAAACGCCCGAAGGCGTAAAAATCGCACGCGAACTGATTCTGGATGCCGATGTCTTTGTGCACAACTATCGTCTCGGCGCGCTGGACCGACTGGGTTTGGACTATGAGAGCCTGTCTCGCGAAAACCCCAGGCTGATTTATTGTGCGGTCAGCGGCTTTGGCGCTAAAGGCCCATTGAGCGCAGAGCCTGCGAATGACTTATTCATGCAAGCCTACTCTGGCGGCATGAGCATCACAGGAGATCCCGAGGGTAGTCCCGCAAAAATGGGGATGTCGGTTGCCGATGTCGGAGCGGGTATGTTCACGACGATTGGCGTGATGATGGCGCTTCAGGTCAGGAATATGACGGGTCGGGGTCAACGTGTGGATACGTCCTTGCTCGAAGGGCAGATCTCCATGCTTGCGCACTTTTTTACGCGCTACTTCGCAAGCGGCGAAGTCCCCGGTCCCAGCGGTAGCGGCGCACTCACCAGTCCGACCTATCGTGCCTATCAATGTAGCGATGACTGGATTGTGATCTCCGCCTTTAATCAAAAAATGTGGAGAGGATTATGCGCCACACTCGAAAAGCCCGAATGGCTGGTCGATCCCAGATTTATTGATCCTAAATCCAGGGCAACCAACCGTCCTGAACTTATCCCGATGATTGCCCGTGTCATTCAGGAAAACCCGATCGATTACTGGCTGAAAAAGCTAAAGGAAAATGAAGTCCCCTGCTCGCCGATCAACAAGATCGACAAGGTCGTTGTTCAACCACAGGTTCTTGAAAGCAAAATGATCGAGGAGATTGAACTCACTGGGTTGGGCATGATGAAAATGGCGGGCTTACCAATCAAATTTAGCGATACCCCCGGCACCGTACGACGTCCAGCACCCAGACTAGGGCAGCATACCGAAGAAGTGTTACGCGAATTCGGGCATAGCCCGGAAGAAATTGTCCGACTGTCCAATCAAGGAGCAATCGGACTAGACAAGGGCTGGATCAAGGTCAGCGCTGACGCCGTTTAAGGCGCAACAAAGGGATAAGGCAGTGCGGCTCCCTCTCGATAAGGTAATACAACGGTTGCCGTACCGGGGGTAGACTCCTTATCCGTATCATTCAAAATACCCAGCTCGATATCGATCAAGCCGTAGTCTGGTGTCTCACGTTTATCCACCACCCGACCCCAGATACGTAAAGTTTCGCCAACCACGTTCATCGCGCGAAACTGGAAACCTACTTTCCAGACCCAGCCGCCAGGACCCGCCCAATCGGCGAGCAGCTGCATCACGAATTGTTGTTTAAGGGAGCCATTAATCAACAGATCGGGCAACTTGTCATGTTCGATCGCAAAGGGTCTGTCGTAATGAATCTTGTGCCAGTTTTCCATGGCAGCGGACCACCGCATCAGGTGCGTGGTCGTCATGGGACCTTTTTCCAGGCCAGGAATTTCATCACCAATCGTGACGTCTTCAAAAAATAACGCGTTACCAAGTGCCATGACTTATTTCCTCCGGATCTGTGTACGACGCACACGTATCAGCAAGTCATTCTTTTCATTCCGGTACTCTGACTCAATCACGACCAGGATGATCAACCCTTTACTGGTCTGCTTCTCGACGATATCGGCATAGCGGGATTTCATACTGATCGTCTCTCCATGCAAGGGATAACGATAAAACTCCAGCTCAGACCCACCATTGAGCAGCGCATACCCCTTGAGTGGTTCGAGCTCAGGCAATCCAGAAATCGTCGCAGCAACGATTCCGTCAAAATCCGGATCATGCGCGTTTTTCTGGATAGGGTCTGGCACACCAAAAGGCCTGCGAAATAAGTGCGTAGGAAAAAAGGGTGGGGAGACAGGGCCTCCATAGCGTTTATTATTCTCGCACTCGACAGAGAAGATCGGGTCTTCGTTCATGATGGCTTGCGCGTAGCGTCTGACCGCGCCACGCTCAACCACATCACATGCGGTGTCTGTATGCGACTCAAGACCGATATAAGGCTTTAACGCTTCTGATAAGTCAGACATGTCTCCTCTCCCTCAGCTATTGAGTAGTCAGTGGTTGTATCAATCTTAAGGCGCCAGATAACGCTGCGGACTCACTGTAAATTTTGTGCGGCAATTCAAGGTATCAAAGTAATACCAGACGCCCTCATGGAACTGACGCGTCCCTTTAGAGGGATCGATTTCCTTGGCACCAAAGGCGGTCTCGCCCGTTTTTGATTCAGCAGCTTGCTGATCAATGGGCTTTTTGCAGACAGGGCAATTCAGATTCATGATGATGACCTTATTTAAATTTCTATCAGGCTGTCGCGGGAACAGGACCACCGAGCACGATATGGCCCGGGATATCAAGCAAGGCATGTGCAATACGCGCGCGGTGCTCAAAGCTCGTGCCTAGGCGCATCGCCCAGGCCGTTACGCGGCGATACCAGAGGTGCAAATCGAACTCCATCATGAAGCCTATGCCGCCATGGATGGACTGCGCGTTGCGCACGACCGCGATACATTTTTCGTTGCAGAAAGCTTTGGCCTGCGACACCTCAACGGTCGCAGGCATGCCATTGTCCATTTTCCACAAGGCCTCGTACGCTAACAATTCACCTCCATCGATGGAGATAATCATATCGGCACAGGTGTGCTGAATGGATTGGAACGCACCGATCGGCTGACCGAACGCTTCGCGAAATTTCGCATGATCAATCGCCATTTCGGCATCCATGCGCGTTGCGCCCAGCATTTGCGTGCAAAGCAATACCGTGGCCACATCAAGCATATCCTGCATCACCGGCCAGCCTTGGTTGATCTCACCGACCAGACAGGATTTGGGCACGCGGACCTGGTTGAAAATAACTTCGCATTGCTGATCTTTCGCGAGCGTTCGCAACGGAACATGCGAAATACCCGCAGACTTTGAATCCACGATAAACAGAGAAATACCTTCGTTCACTACTGAAGCCTGCGCTGTCCGGCAGGCCACCAGACAAAAATCGGATGCAGCGAAGAAATCAACAAATAATTTTGAACCCTGCAGCACAAAATGATCGCCATCCGCAATGGCCGTCGTCATGACAGTTTCAGGGATAAATCTTGGATCTTTTTCTGTGAAAGCCCAAGTCAAAATTGCACGCCCTTCAGAAACCGCGGGCAAGTATTTGGCTTTTTGCTCTGCGTTTGCAGCGCGGAAAAGCGCCAAGGACGTCACAACGGTGCTGTGCAATGGGACGGGTGCAAGCGCTCGACCGACCTCCTGCATCACCAACCCCAGATAAACTAATGGTAAATCCTGTCCACCGTATGACTCTGGCAAACACATCCCTGTCCAGCCCATTTCAGCGCATTTACTCCAAAGTTCTGGCGGATACCCTAGCGGGTTTTCTTCCATCTCGCGCACCAGCGTCGTGGAGCATTCGCCTTCTAAGAACTCTCGCGCACTGGTCGCGACCATTTTTTCTTCGTCTGTTAACAATACGTCCATGATCAATCCTCTAATTCTATGTAGGGTGTTATTTGGATTTTGGCGCACGGCGCATCGAAGGCATTTCAAGGCCTCGCTTGGCGACCTGATCGCGCATGATCTGAACACTCCCATGATTGATGCCGGACTGGAATGCGCCCATCGTATTGTGTGCAAAGACCCCCTTCTCTACCGCAAACGGCGAACCGTTTAATAATTGCGCGTAAGGTCCAAGCATCTGTGTAATGGCCTCTGTCGTGCGCACACCATGCTCAGGCGACCAGACTTTCTCGGCCGATCCTTCATACGAAAATTGCCCGCCCCGCTCAACAATAGACATACTGCGCAAGGTCATGAGGCGACAGACTTGCGCCTCAATCCAGAGCTCCGCGACTTTGTCTCTGATCGCCGTATCCGAGGCGGGCGAATAACCACCAAAATCTGTTGTCTTGAGCAGATTAACGATATCTTCGTCACGTCGGACCGAACGCAAGTAACGCGAGGCGCCCACGCGATCCAGATTCAGCCCCATTGAGCCTACCCGCCAACCTTGATTTTCGCGGCCCAGCAAAGTCGACTCATGTACCCGGACATCTTCAAAAAAGACTTCGTTGCTGCGAGCATCACCATAGCAAGTACCACGCGGGGCACGCGGATTATTCTGAATCGTCCACAAAGGTCTGACAGTCAAGCCGGGCGTATCCATCGGAAATATAAAAATCGAAATACCATCATGCCGACCCGCCTCGGGATCTGTGCGTGCCATCAGATAAATATGCGTCGCGAAATGTGCCGACGTCGTGTACATCTTCTGTCCGTTAATAACGAAATGCTCGCCATCACGGATCGCACGGCATCTCAGTGCAGCCAGGTCGGCGCCCGCGTGCGGTTCAGTAAAACCGAGCGCAAAGTAATATTCCATCTTGATGAGCTTGGGCAGGTAATAGCGTTTTTGCTCTTCCGTACCCGCTGCCATGATCGCTGGGGCACCACTGCCCGCGAGACTGATATTGATGCCAACTCTCAGGAACTCCTCTTCGATAATGTTCTGACTAATCCGGTCTCCGCCCTGTCCTCCGTACTCTTTCGGATAGCTATAACCCAGCCAGCCATGTGCGGATATTTTTTCGAAAAGTTCCGTCACGTGCGGACCACGTTGACCAAGGTGGCGGGATTGACCACTGCTTTCCATGGCGTCTTCCGCGGCATCCATTTCAGCAATCACTTGTTCCGTGACATTGCCACGGATGAATTCAATTAAATCTTTACGTAATTGCTGCTGCTCGGGTGAAAAACCGAAATCCATTTCAAGTTCCTTTTGTCTCGTTTTACATTCCCGGTCAGATTACTGGAGGCAAAAATTACGCCTGTCGAGCAGCTGACCGATCTTGTTTTATTATTATTTTTTTGCTCAATAAAAAGCTAAACCAATCCTAGCATAAACATCCACAGGAAACAGCTTGTTTTTACCGGTTCAGACGCGAGAAATTACTCGACGACCGTGTCATTTTCACCTAGTATCCTTTAGAAAGTAGACGGCTACAGGAATCATCCTGAAATCCGCCTCAGTCAATCGGAGACAAACAATGAAAATCCTGTATTTCAATGATTTCAGACTCGGCATCCTCAAAGGCGATCTCGTGGTCGATGTGACGGACGTTGTCTCTGACATTCCCCACACGGGACCACACAACCTGATCAGCGGTTTGATCGAACGCTTTGAGCAATACAAAGCCAAGCTAGAAATCGCGGTAAAAGCCGGAACAGGCGTGCCGTTAAGCTCTGTCAAGATTCGCCCTCCGCTGCCAAAACCCAACAATATCGACTGCATGGCTGTCAACTACATGGAAGACGGCACGCGAACATCGCCCGCACCCATCAATGCGTTTAACAAAGCACCCGGGACAGTCATCGGCGATGGCGATACGATGGTGCTACCTGATGTTGCCGCAACCGTGTTTGAAGGCGAGGCGGAGGTTGCCGTCATTATCGGTAAGCGCTGTTCAAATGTCAGTGCCAGCGACGCCATGCCCTACATTTTTGGGTATACAAATTTCATTGATGGCTCTGCACGCGGACTCGGGCCTGAAGGCAATGTGTTTTTCCAGATGAAATCGCGCGATACGTTTGCACCGCTCGGGCCGTTTATTGTCACTGCGGACGAAATTGCCGATCCTCATAATTTGCAAATCAAGTTGTGGAATAACGGCGTACTGATGCAGAACTTTAATACCAGCGACATGGCGCATAACATCCCTCGCTGTATTGAATGGGTCAGCTCAATCCATACGCTTGAGCCTGGTGACGTAGTCGCGACCGGAACCAATCATCGCGGCTTGAATCCATTTATGGATGGTGACAAGATTGAACTCGAAGTCGAGGGCCTTGGACGCCTGCATATCAATATCCGGGATGACCTCAAGCGAACCTGGGCACGCGTCACGCGTCTGGAGCATGCGGATCGCAAACTCCCTGGCGTTTCAACGCCTCAACTGACAGGCAAGTACACGCCTGCAGCGAAGTAAAACAGGTCGCGCGCTGCTTTAAACAGCGCGCGCCTGGGGCGGATTACTCCCAGGGCAATTCAGCCACCGCATTGCGTGCCGCGATACGACCAAAAGCAAAGCATTCACCAATATTGCCAGTCCCTTGATACAAGTAGCTGTAGATTGAGCCCAACTCTCCAGCACTATACAAACGTGCGACAGGTGTGTCGTCAGGTCTGACAATTTGCGCGCGCGTATTACGGCGAGGCCCTCCCTGTGTATTGAGCATCGAGGGAGATAACTCCACCGCGTAATACGGTCCCGCGTCAAAAGACGACATCATTAACTTTCGGCCAAAGTCTGTATCCTGACCTTCTGCGGCCATCTGATTCCAACGGCTGACACTCCCCTGAAGATTATCCACCGGTATACCCAGGTTTTCTGCAAGTGCCGCGAGGGTTGGAGCGGATTTAATCCAGCCTTTTTCCAGTTCAGCCCGATTATCCTGACTCCAGACATAGCCACTCATCAGTTGTGTCCAACCGTACGAGGCGTTGCCTTCATAAATTGGACCTGAGGTAAACATCGTGTGATCAAAAATCATATGCATCGGACATGGCGTTTGCAATGCGGCCCAGGTCCCATTACGGTGGACCTTGCCATGATGCGTTTTGTATTTTTCGTCAGTAAAACGTTTGGCATCGGGACCCACGGTAATCATGCCACCTGCAGGTTCAAAGGAAAAATGCAGCGCCCGCATGGAAAATGTTGTCGAGATCTCAGGCACTTTTAAAGCCATCGATGGACCAGCGAAATTATTCATGTGCCAAAGATCTGCACCGACTTCCATCGCCATGCGCACACCATCTCCCTCGTTATAGGGAGTTCCAGAGGTAAAGCAATAAGAAACACCAGGTAGAAAATTACGAATCATTTCCTGATTATTTTCAAAGCCACCGCAGGTCAGAATGACGGCTTTGTTTGCTTTGAATCTGAGTGTCTTGCCGCCACACTCAGCTATTACGCCAATAATTTCCTGCGTAACAGGGTGTGTAATCAGTTTTTTTCCAGGTGTCGCATAGTGAATGGCAATCGGCCTTGCTCGAACCGCCTCGGCCAGCATCTCCCAGGTTTTGGAGTAACCCAATACGTTGCCATGATGAAATTTATGCACACAATCAGCCCCGGGAAGCTCAGGAAATTCTATTCCTGCGGGCTGGTGCTGATGTTCCTGAGGATCGCCGCCGATCGAGGACAGCCAGGCATTGTTCTTGCACATTTCGTCAGCCCAGACCGCCACCATCTCGGCAGAGACTGGATACGGGCCACACATAGCATTCAAATAGGCAGTGGCGCTTTCGGGCGTTGAGGTGTTGAGATAACCCTGCGCAGCAACGCGGGTATTACCGCCCTCGTGACCAAAAGGCGCTTTATCGAGCAGCATCACCGAGGCGCCCAACTCTGTGGCGGTAATGGCTGCAGCAGCCCCCGCGCCGCCAAACCCCACCACAATCAGATCCGCCTCGCCATCCCAGTGCATCTCTTGAGCGTCAGGCGCGCTCATGGTTTGATCATGCCAATATCTGAAAAATATTTTTTGTACCATTCAATTTCAGCGGGAAATCCTTTCTGCACATCCGGGCCGCTCATATAAGTATCTGGCAAATTGTATTTAACGAGTAAGGCTTTAAATTCAGCAGACTCTGCAACCTGTTTGAACGCTGCACTCAACTTGTCTGCAATCACGTCGGGCAATCCTGCTGGCGACACAATGATCATTCCATTGGGCGGATTCGTTGGCGGACAGTTGATATCTTTCATGACAGGGATGTCCATACGCGCAGGATCCCGTTCGTCGCGATGAAAAATAATCAGTTCTTTAAATTGTCCTTGCTCAACGAGCGGCAAGTGTGAGCCAGATCCCGCGATGAAATCCACGTGGCTGCCCATCAACGCCGTATTGGAATTAGCACCGCCCTTTGTAGGCATGTGCTTGAATGTGAGCCCATTGCATCGTGCAAATGACTCAACGCCGACTTGCTGCTGGGTGTGCGGACCACTGGAGGCGTATGTCATTCCTGGATGTGCTTTTGCATACGCGATAAATTCATTTACGTTCTTGTAGGGCGCGTCCGCTCTCACCACCAGCCCACCGATATAAGAGGTGTACTGAATCAACACCCTGAAATCCTTCGGCGCATAGGCAAGTTTGACAAGCAATGGTCGGACGGTAATTGAACCCGTCGAGGTCGCCAGTAAGTTATAGCCATCAGGCTTTTTAGTCGCAAGCAGACCGTTGGCGACTGTCGCACCCCCGCCACCTTTATTCTCGATCGTAATCGGCACTCCCAATATTTTTTCAGCTCCTTGCGCGAGCGCGCGGGCAGTAATGTCTGTTGTGCCACCGGCGGAGAAAGCGACATACATGGTGATGGGTTTATCTGGGTAGGCGGCGACGACCTGGCTTGCGCCAAACACCAGGACACCAGCAAGAAAACTTTTTGCAAACGTTTTAAAACGCATGGCTAACCTTTTTATAAAAATTAATTGTTCTCATCAGCATGGGCGACAAGTTTGCTTCTCTTTTGACGCACACTGGGTAGCACCGCACTAATCAATAAGAGCGCTGCAAGAAACAGGAATCCTGCCGCGATAGGGCGCGTCACAAAAATTGACATACTGCCGCCCGAGATAATCAAAGACTGACGTAATGAGTCCTCCAGAATGGGACTCAGCACAAAAGCGAGCACTAAAGGCGCAGGCTCATACTCGAATTTACGCATCAAGTAACCAATCACGCCAAACAGCAACATCAGATAGAGATCCATTTCGCTGCTGTTAATGACATACGCACCGATCAGCGCGATGAATAAAATCAGGGGAAAGAGCACTGCATATTGAACGCGTAACAATTTCACCCATAAACCGATCAGAGGTAGATTCAGCACTAACAACATGATGTTGCCCAAATACATACTGGTCACTGTGCCCCAGAATAATTCAGGATTTTTTTCAATCATCATCGGACCTGGCGTGATGCCATGGATCATCAGCGCACCTAACAGTATTCCCATTACTGCATTAGCAGGGACGCCGAGCGTGAGTAAAGGAATAAATGCAGCCTGTGCTGCTGAATTATTCGCGGCTTCGGGTGCGGCAACACCTTCAATCGCGCCATGACCAAAGCGTTCAGGTGTTTTGGACAAACGCTTTTCGGTGCCATAGGAAATAAACGAAGCGAGCACTGCTCCGCCTCCTGGCAAAATCCCCAAAAGAAAACCGGATAATGAACCGCGCAGAATAGGCTTGTAAGAGGCTTTCCAGTCCGCAAGATTAGGAAGCAGATTTTTGACACGATCAACAACCACGCCTTGTTTAATCGTTTGTTCAACATTCAATAAAATTTCAGACACGCCGAATAAACCCATCGCCAAGGGCGCGATACCCACGCCATCAAACAAATCCGGGATGCCAAACGTAAAGCGCGGCAAGCCTGTCATGGTATCGAGCCCAACAACACCCACCAGAATACCGACACCGGCCATCATGAGGGACTTGACCATCGATTTTTGTGCGAGATAGGTGAGAATGATCAGTCCCATGATCATCAATGCAAAGTATTCTGGCGGTCCAAATCGCAGCGCAAGTGATGCAAGAGGTGGCGCCAGCAACATCAATCCAAGCACGCCGATCGTGCCAGCAATAAAAGAGGCGAACGCGGATATACCTAGCGCAGGACCGGCTCTGCCCTGTAAGGCCATCTGATGGCCATCAAGCGTCGTCACAACAGAGGCTGCCTCGCCTGGTATGCCCACCAGGATTGAAGTGGTTGATCCCCCATACTGCGCACCGTAATAAATCCCTGACAACATGATGATGGCCGTGACAGGAGAAATACCAAAGGTGATCGGCAGCAGGATGGACATCGCACCCACGGGACCTAAACCTGGTAGCACGCCAATCAGCGTTCCGATAAAGCAACCAACAAAACAGAACAATAAGTTATGCCACTGAAACGCAACCGATAGCCCAGTCAGAATATTGTCAAACAAATCCATAATGACCCTGTCGCGCTCAGAATCCGAAAATACCCGCAGGAAGCGAGATTTTCAGTACGGTTTTAAAAAGGAGATATGTACCGGCGATCGTCAACGCAGGAACCAAAATCGAAGTTTTCCAGTTCAGGCCTTCGAGGTATTTCATAATGACGAAGAGCAGCGCGAAACTGCAAATAAAAAATCCCAGTGTCTCAAACACCGCTATAAAAATAGCGATCAGTAGGGTGATTAAGATGGCCCGTTGCCATTTCACGCCTTGCCAGAGCGAAGAGACGCGTCGTTGAGCTGCCGGATCGCCACGATAAGACTGAATAAAAACAATCACGGCCATTAACGACACAAATAAGCCCGCGACAAAGGTCAGAAACCCTGAGCCTGGCTGACCCATCTCACCCAAGCCTAAATCAAGCGAGCCGTAAACAGCGGCTGCACCCAAAACAAACCAGAACAGACTACCCACCCGTTCAGCGTTCATCTCTCGCACCCGCAGGCGTGATTATTCATTTGTCTCCCTTTATGCCGCAGCGCAATATATTCACCAGGCAAAATTATTGTGTTTCGCTCTTTGTCAAAATCACTCTTTGTTTGAACTCATCCTAGGTGTTAGCCAATCTATTGTCAACCATGCCACGTTGACAATGAGCGCGGCGGCGCATTAATCTCAAGCGAATTATTCAAAGAATCTCAGGAGATCAGCATGTCAGATTTGCCCAAACGCGTCCGTATTCTCGAAGAAGGTCCTCGCGAGGGATTTCAGATCGAGAAAGGCCCCATCACTACTGCGCGCAAAATCGAGTTGATTGATAGCCTTTCTGAAACCGGACTGGAACAGATTCAGGTTACTTCGTTTGTTAATCCTCAGGCGGTTCCGGGAATGGCAGACGCAGAAGAAGTCGCCCGCGGCTTTAAACGTAAGGAAGGTGTGCGTTACACAGGTCTCTGGCTCAATGACAAAGGCCTG
>CAINDJ010000016.1 GCA_903847325.1 uncultured beta proteobacterium
GGTGATGCTTATATTTTTAGCAGCTACCACTACATTTACCAGACAAGGGGCGCTCAAAATCGTGCTCCCGCGTGCCGATGCGGAAAAACAGACACAAACAACCATCGACATCACGATCAGTCAGGATGGTCGTTACGCAGTCGGCGATCGGCTGGTCGGCGGGGCTGATATCCTTTCTCTGACCGAAGCGTTAAGAGAAGCCAAAAAAGATCAGCAAGATCCGATTGTAATTATCTATGCAGACGCAATGGCCGCTCACCAGTTTGTCATGACCGCCATGCAAGCCGCACGCACGGCAGGCATAGGCAAAGTACATTTCGCCACGCAGGCCGGCGATTGACACGCGCTGATTTCGAAACAAGACTGAGCCAGTGGCTGCATCGCCAGTGGCTGACACGTGGCTGGCTATGCTTAGTCATGCGCCCTTTTTCCTGGATCGTGCTCGTCATACTCGCGCTGAGAAGACAGTTTTATATTTTTTTCCCAGACAGGATTTATCAAGCCCGCGTACCGGTATTAGTGATTGGCAATATTTACGTTGGCGGGACAGGTAAAACGCCTGTGGTGATCGCGTTAGTCAAAGCGCTGACCCACAAAGGCTGGCGTCCAGGCGTCATCAGTCGCGGCTATGGCGCGAAGATCGGCAACACGCCGCGCGTCGGCCAAGGCGTCCTCACACCCGAACAGTTCGGTGATGAGCCAGCCTTGATTGCCCGTCAGTCCGGCGCGCCGGTTGCGGTGCATCCAAATCGACAAAAAGCGATCGAGGCATTGCTTGCCTACGCTCCCGAAACCGACCTGATCGTCTCCGATGATGGACTGCAACATTTGGCACTAGCAAGAAATCTGGAAATTATTGTTCAGGATCAACGCGAAGCAGGTAATGGCTGTGTCATGCCGGCTGGCCCATTACGTGAGAGCATCGACAGACTTACGCACGTGCAGGCGATCGTGACCAATGTTGCTCAACTTGGTTTGCTGAGGCAAAGAGACGCCACACGCCTGCAAAGCGAAGCCAATTCAGGCCCCAAAACGACCGCTATGGCCCTGCAGATCGGCTTGATCAGAAACCTGAGGCATCAACAAACGCTAACATTCGCTCAGTTTGAACAGCGAAGCTGCGGACAAACGCTTGCCGCCGCCGCCGGTATTGGCGCGCCTGAACGATTTTTTGAGAGCTTGCGATCGCAAAATCTTGTACTAAACGAAACACTCGCTCTGCCAGATCACCACACCTTCACAGCCAACACTTTTACCAACTTGCATGCTGACTACATACTCATCACGGCTAAAGACGCCATCAAATGCGAACATCTGCAGGACGAGCGCTTGTGGGTCGTGGAAGTAGATGCGGTTTTTTCAGATCCTGGATTTACCGACTGGCTGGAACAGGCCATTCGCACTGATTACACACACGCCTCCCCACATTAACGCTGAGTGGATACAATTGGGCTATGGAAACAAGACTTCTCAATATTCTCGTGTGCCCCCTTTGCAAGGGCCCGCTCACCACTAACGCCCAGCATACCGAGCTCGTGTGTAAGGCAGACCAACTGGCTTTCCCGGTACGAGACGGTATACCCGTGATGCTGAGCACAGAGGCACGCGTTCTGGACGAACCACACCTAACAACCGACCTCACCACAGATCACCCCACAGACGCAGCATGAGCGACTTTGTAGTCATCATCCCGGCGCGTGCCGCCTCGACACGCCTCCCCGGCAAAATGCTCGCCGACCTGGCAGGCAAACCGATGGTTGTGCGCGTTGCAGAGCGTGCAAAGGCCTCCTCGGCCAATCGGGTGGTGATTGCTTGCGATCATCCTGATATTGCCCAAGCCTGCCTGGCGCATGGCGTCGAGCACCTCATGACTCGCATGGACCACCCAAGCGGCACGGACCGGCTGGCAGAAGCTGCAAGCTTGCTCAATTTGCAGGATGACGACATCGTCGTCAATGTCCAGGGTGACGAGCCTTTGATTGACCCAGCCCTGATTAATTGCGTTGCAGCGCTCCTTGCACGGGATCTCGAAGCCTCGATTGCCACCTGTGCCGCGCCAATCTACACGGCAGACAATCTTTTTAATCCAAATATTGTCAAGGTTGTTTGCGACGCCTCAGACCGTGCGCTCTACTTTTCGCGCGCACCGATCCCATGGCACAGGGATGCACCCGCATACCCAGATCAGACCAAGGGATTTTCTGTGCCCGCCCTGCACCATATCGGCATGTACGCCTACCGGGTTGGCTTTTTGCGTCAGTATCCTGGATTACCATCGGGCACGCTTGAGCGCCTGGAGTCACTTGAGCAACTGCGTGCGCTTGAACACGGCTTTAAAATTGCAGTGCAAACGATTAACAGTCACCCGGGTGCGGGCGTGGACACGCCCGAAGATCTGATTCGGGTACGCAATTTCTTTGAGAATCAAGCCCCATCAGGGTAAGCCAGTAGGAGTTAGCCCAGCAAGACGTGCTGCGATGCGGCATAATGTTCAGCATTCACATTACACTTTCAAGACTCAGGAGTTTTCATGCGTCTCATTTTGCTTGGACCACCCGGTGCTGGAAAAGGCACGCAAGCTGCCTTTATTACGCAACACTTCGGCATTCCTCAGATCTCTACCGGAGACATGTTGCGTGCAGCAGTCAAAGCGGGTACGCCTCTGGGCATAGAGGCCAAGAAAATCATGGATGCAGGTGGTCTGGTCTCCGACGATCTGATTATCGGTCTGGTCAAGGATCGGCTCAAACAAGATGATTGCAACAACGGCTATCTGTTTGACGGTTTTCCACGCACAATTCCCCAGGCAGACGCACTGAAACAAGCCAGCGTTGCGCTCGACTTTGTGGTCGAAATCGCAGTCCCTGAACAAGACATCATCGAGCGCATGAGTGGGCGACGTGTTCATCCAGCAAGCGGTCGCAGCTATCACATTCGCTTTAACCCACCCAAAGTGGCTGAGCATGACGATCAGACGGGCGAGCCGCTCGTGCAGCGCGATGACGACAAAGAAGCAACCGTCAGACACAGACTGACGGTCTATCAAAACCAGACACGTCCTCTGGTCGACTACTACTCATCCTGGGCGAATGCACAACCAAGCGCGCCCAAGTATCGCAAAGTAGAAGGCGTAGGATCTGTCGAAGACATCAAGAATAAAATTTTTCAGGCACTGGCTTAATCATGGATATCGCAAATAAAGTTTTCATCGTCACCGGTGGTGCCTCAGGTCTTGGCGCCGGCACAGCAAAAATGCTGACACAGCATGGCGCACGCGTTCTCCTGGCTGACTTGCAGGACGAGGCGGGCGAAGCGCTCGCAAAAGAACTCGGACAACGCTATATCCATTGCAACGTGACGCAGGAACAAGACGCTCAGGCGACTGTTGCAGCCGCACTCGAAATGGGCAAGCTCTTTGGTCTGGTCAATTGCGCGGGTGTCGCACCCGCTGCTAAAACTGTTGGTAAAAACGGCGCACACGCTCTCGATTTGTTTCAAAAAGTCGTCACGATCAACCTGATTGGCACATTCAACATGATTCGCGTGGCCTCCGAGGCTATGAGCAAAAATGATGCGGAGCCGAGCGGTGAGCGCGGCGTGCTGATCAACACAGCGTCGGTTGCCGCTTACGACGGACAGATTGGTCAGGCGGCCTATGCAGCCTCCAAAGCAGGCGTCGTCGGCATGACATTACCCGTCGCCCGCGACCTTGCGCCACTGGGCATTCGTTGCGTGACCATTGCGCCCGGCATTTTTGGTACGCCCATGATATTTGGTATGCCACAGCCCGTGCAGGACTCGCTCGCTGCAAGCATTCCCTTCCCATCGCGTCTTGGACGTCCCGAAGACTACGCCAAACTCGTGCATCAAATCATCACCAACGAAATGCTGAACGGTGAAACCATTCGTCTGGATGGCGCGATCCGTATGCCACCACGATGAGCTTGTTGCGCGCCGCAGCGACAGTCAGCAGTCTGACGCTGCTCTCCCGAATAACCGGTCTGGCGCGCGACATCATCATTGCCCGCGCCTTTGGTGCGGGCGCCCTAACCGATGCTTTCTGGGTCGCTTTCCGGATTCCAAACTTATTGCGCAGGCTGTTCGCCGAGGGTGCGTTCGCTCAGGCTTTCGTGCCGATCCTCGGAGAAGTGCGCAATAAACATGAATCAGACGCAGTAAAAATCCTGCTCGACCGTGTCGCCCTCACCTTATTTTTCGTGCTGTGCCTGGTTGCCTTGCTCGGGATCATTGGTGCACCCTGGGTGGTGATGACGATGGCTAGCGGCCTGGCTGAGCCCGGTCGTGCGGATGACTTTCTGGCCGCAGTCTGGATGACCCGCGTGATGTTCCCCTACATCATCTGCATGTCGCTCATCGCCTTTGCTTCGGGTGTGCTCAATACCTGGCGACACTTTGCCGTACCAGCCTTTACGCCCGTACTACTGAACCTGTGCATGATTGCGGCCAGTCTGCTGCTCACGCCCTATTTAAGTCAGCCGATCTACGCGCTGGCCATTGGCGTGATGTGCGGCGGCGTCGCTCAGCTGACGGTACAGTGGATTGCACTCTCAAAACTGGGGTTACGCCCCAGGTTTTCGTGGCGTATCGGTCAGGCGATCAAAGATCCGATCGTTCGCCGGATTATGAAACAAATGCTGCCAGCCACGCTCGGCGTATCAGTCGCTCAGATATCTCTGCTCATTAACACTAACATTGCCACCTGGCTTGCGGCCGGAAGCGTGACCTGGCTCTCGTTTGCTGATCGCCTGATGGAGTTTCCCACTGCCCTGCTTGGTGTCGCGCTCGGTACCGTTTTATTGCCCAGCCTTGCCAAAGCAAACAAAGAAGCCTCCGGGGAGCAATACAGCGCGATGCTTGACTGGGGCCTGCGACTGGTATTGCTGCTAGGGTTGCCCGCCGCCCTCTCCATGGTCCTGATGTCTGACGGGATGGTTGCCACGCTTTTTCATTACGGTGCATTTAATGCCGCTGACGTTGCGCAAACACGCACGGCGGTGATGGCGTACTCAGTCGGACTGGTGGGCTTGCTGATGGTCAAAATTCTCGCGCCCGGGTTTTACGCCAAACAAGATATCCGCACACCAGTCAAAATTGCAATCGTGGTGCTGATTGCAACCCAACTCCTCAATCTGGTTCTTGTGCCGTGGCTTGCCCATGCTGGTCTGGCGCTCGCAATCGGACTCGGAGGCTGTCTAAACGCTCTCGCCTTGCTGATTGGCTTGCGCAGACAAGGCATCTACACCCCTGGTCCGGGATGGCTTAAGTTTCTCTCCAAGCAGGTTGTGGCACTGGTTTTCATGTCGGTGCCACTTGCGTTAAGTGCACACTACCTGGACTGGATTGCCCTTCAGGCCCACCCAGCGCTTCGCGTACTGTGGCTGGGACTGGTTCTGACAGGAGCGATGGCCGTCTATCTCGGCGTTCTGATGTTGCTAGGCCTGCGTCCAAATGACTTCAGACGCGCTCCACGCACAATAATAGTGTCAACGCTAAGTAGAAATGTCCGGTTTCCTCCAAAATAGAAATGTCCGGTCTAGGGTTGGGTGGGAGAGGGATTCCAGGCACTAGAGGCTGGTCCGACCCAGCGCTTCCAGGGGTGTGCTTTAGTTGGTCTAGGCCTTTCATTCAGTGCAGTTTGTACGCGAGGGTTCAAGGCTTTTGAGTCGACCGGCGGCTTGACGTAGCGTGCTCTATCGCAGGCCTGATAATCAAGCATTTTCTCTTTGTAACAGACCACCAGACGACCATCGAGTTGTTCCATGATCTGTACGGTTTGCCCCACTAAACGCCGTTGTTGGCCCGGTGCGCTGATCTGTAGGACCTGGCCTCGGAACTGACAGGAAAGCGTTTTAGATAGAAGCCGCTCAAAGTGATGCGCCAGAATCAAATCAAGCTGACTACGCGTTTCGAGGTATTGAACATGGGCATCATGTGGATGACATGCGGCTACGGCAAAGCGTTTGTTATGTTGTTCTATGTAACCACCAACCCATGCATTGGCAGCGGCAATGTCGTTAATACCTGCCAAGCGTAGTGCCTTGGTCAACCGGTCCTGCAAGGTCTGGTTGGCCCGCTCTACCCGTCCCTTGGCCTGGGGTGACGAGGCCTGAATACCCTCTATGCCCAAGCGATTCAGGGCTCGGGCAAACTGGGTAGGTAAAGGATTGTCATCGGCACCCTTGCTCGTGCAAAAGATACTGTGGCGATCGCTGTACAGACAGGCAGGCAGACCATGAAGCAGGATATAGTCGCGCAGCGTTTGCATATAAGCAGCTGTCGTCTCGGTCGGTGTAAAGTGCAGCGCCATGACCTCGCTGGTGGCATCATCAATGAAGACCAACAGAGTGCAACGCGGCCCCCGCCCTTCAAACCAGTCATGTGGAGAGCCATCAATCTGAATCAGCTCGCCACGACTAGCGCGCCGCTCACGCATCGGATGAATCGACTTCTGGCGTTTGCGCTTGGCACGCCACAGGCCAGCCCTAACCATCAAGGTCCGTACGCTCTCGACAGATAGGACGATGTTGTGGTGCTGCACCAACATCTCGCTGGCCAACGTGGGACCGAAGTCTGGATAATGCGCTGTGATCAATTGCTGAGCATGCAGCGCTAAGTCGACATCGAGCTGACGGTTCGACACTTGGCCACGAAGCTTGTGCACTAGCCCCGCACCTCCTTGGGCCTCATAACGGCGCTGAAGTCGTCGCATCTGGCGCACCGACACCTCCAACAATCTAGCTGCCTGCGATTGACTTAGCTTGCCGAGCAGCACCTGCTCCAGCACCCCTATACGACCTTCTTCCCGTGTGCTCATCGTGATCATCGTCCCCGTCCGTTCACATGGTCTGCAAAACTCCATTGAACCGGACATTCCTACTTAGCAGATACCGGACATTCTCACGTTGCACCAACA
>CAINDJ010000017.1 GCA_903847325.1 uncultured beta proteobacterium
CACGCGCAAGGTAAACCTCCCGTGTTCGTTGAAAAAATTCATCCGCCATTTTTTCAAAACGATCCTGATCACGCGTACGATTCAGTCTCTCCCGTGCAACAGCGAGTGGTACATCAAATAACCAAGTCCGGTCGGGTTGTATAGCGGGGTGAACCCATTTTTCGAGTGTCGCCACGCGCTCGTAACCCAACTCACGCCCTCCTCCCTGATAAGCAAACGTCGCATCGGTAAAACGATCGCAAACAACCCAGCTGCCAGAGCTCAGAGCAGGCTCGATCACGCATCGTAAATGCTCGGCACGCGCCGCAAACATCATCAGGGTTTCACACTCAAGACCCATTGGCTCATGCAACAGCAATTCACGGAGCTTTTCACCGATGGGGGTTCCGCCTGGTTCTCTGGTCGAGAGTACTTCGATGCCTTTATTCCTGAGTGTATCGACTAGCCATTGAACGTGGGTGCTTTTTCCGGCGCCATCCACGCCTTCGAGCGTCAGGAATTTGCCACGTGTTGTTGTCATGGCTTGCGCCCCAGAATGTAGGTTGAAACGTTTTTGTTGTGTTCGGTCAGGGTGCTGGAAAATGCACTGTTTCCATCGCCCTTCGATACGAAATAAAGATATTGGTGTTTTTCGGGTTGCAATGCTGCATTGAGCGCCGCGCGTCCGACACTAGCAATCGGCGTGGGCGGCAAGCCGTTGCGCGTATAGGTATTCCAGGGCGTGTCGGTCTGCAGGTCTTGTTTCCTTATTTTTCCTGAATAACCGTCCCCCATCCCATAGATCACCGTCGGATCTGTCTGTAATGGCATATTCAAGCGAAGGCGATTGACAAACACGCCTGCTATGCGTGCGCGGTCAGTCGTTTTACCGGTTTCTTTTTCGATGATGGAGGCAAGAATTAATGCCTCATAAGGGGATTTAAGTGGCAGTCCTGGCTGACGGGACTCCCAGGCACGGTTGAGTACTTGCTGCTGGGCTCTTGCCGCACGTTGCAGAATCTCTATATCAGGCGTGCCGATCGGGAAGATATACGTATCAGGAAAAAAAAGGCCTTCGGCGAGCGACAGGGTGTCGGCTGGCGAGCCCTTGATGGATTCTATGATGGGTTGGTCAAGCTGAGCAATCAGCGTTGCATCGGGAGTTTGCTGGAGCGTTTGTTTGATATCGGGATGCTGAGCCAGTGCGCTTCGGATTTGCTTGAGATTCCAGCCCTCAACAATCGTAAGCTGACGCTGAGTTACATCCCCATTTGCCATCCGGCGCAGCACAACCCAGGCACTATCACCACGCTGGATCTGATAGCCACCTGCCTTGAGTGTTTTATCCAGTTCACCCAGACGCGCCATGACAACAAAGGCCTGAGAATTAACTGCCACCCCAGCCTGATTGATGAGCTTGGCAATACTTGCAGGCGTTGATCCTGGCGGGACCAGAATATCGACGCGCTCGGCAGCAAGAGTAAGCGGGCGATGCGCCCAGTAATAGGCAGTACCCACGGCAGCAGTGGCTGCCACGATGACGGGAAGAATCAGAAACAGGAGGATTTTTGAAAGGACATTCATTCAGATGTTATTTTAATGGAAACTAGACGTTATCATCTCAACTATGCCCCCTATCCTGATGCACCTCCCCGCTCACGCCAATCCTGAAACAAAACGACTGGCGATGGTCTACGCGCTGGCCGATCTGGCCGTTTTTGAAATAACAGGCGCAGATGCGGTCAGTTTTTTACAGGGCCAGATTACCAATGATGTTGCCGGTGCTGCACCGGGCATCGCTCGACTTGCAGGATATTGCACGCCACAAGGCAGACTACTGGCAACCATGGTGCTGAGCCGTACACCATCCCTGGAAGGTGAAACACCTGTTTTGCACGGCATCATCAAGCGGGATATTCTGGCCCCTGTGCTCAAACGGCTGAGCATGTTTGTGATGCGAGCCAAAGCAAAACTTTCCGAAACCCAGCGTGTTGTACGTGGAATATGCCTCGAATCGGGTGATATTGCAGAGTTCGAAGCGCTTATCGGCTGTCGATTGCCCGCAACCGTCTGGGAAAAAACCGACACAGCTGCGGGAACCTGGATAGCAGCCCCCTCGAATGGATTGCCCCGCTGGTGGCTCATATCGGATGCGGATCAGGCATTAGCAGTTGAGGCACTGCTTGCGCATTGTTCGGTTGGCGAGTTGCAAGATTGGCACGCTCTGGATATAAAAGAGGGCTTACCTTGGGTAGAAGCCGCGACACAGGACTTGTTCATCCCGCAGACACTCAATCTGGATCTGATACAAGGGGTTAGTTTCACAAAAGGCTGTTATCCAGGCCAGGAAATCGTTGCGCGCAGTCATTACCGCGGCACACTCAAACGGCGGATGATCGCTGCGATTGTTGTGCATCCTCAGGATAACAGCACAGCCAACAGCTCCAGCTCCTCTACATTTCAAGCCTTAACACCTGGTGCTGATATTTACGATGGCAGTCTGACTGATCAGGTCTGTGGACGGATCATCAATGTCGCGATGACCAGCTCCCACACCCACCTCTTGATCGAGTCAAGTTTTGAGGCGGTTGATCACGCCAGGCTTCGCGCGATTTCCCCCGATGGCCCGGCACTGACCGTTCAGTCAATGCCTTATTCTGTTCGAACCGAGCCGCAGAAGTGATCGCGCATTATCCCGGCGAGTCATGCGTTCGCCGGGTCAACACTTTACTTGTCTGAGTCAGGTTTTTTAAGCATATTCACAATGCTCGAAAAATCCAACTTGCCGCTACCCTGTGTGCTGTGCAACGCGTAAAGATTGCGGGCGAGCTCGCCCAGCGGGATGACTGACTTGGCATGCATGGCCGCCTCAGCCGCCAGACCCAAGTCTTTAAGCATCAGATCCACTCCAAAGCCACCTGCATAATCTTTTGCAGCAGGCACATTTTCCATCACGCCTGGCCAGGGGTTATAGCGCTCGACAGCCCAGTTGCAGCCGGAGCTTTTTGAAATGATGTCTGAAAGAACCTTTGGATCCAAGCCATTCGCGACACCGAGTGCAAGTGCCTCGGCTGTCCCGGCCATGGCAATACCGAGCAGCATATTGTTGGCTATTTTTGCTACCTGCCCCGCACCCGCAGAACCTGCGTGAAAAATGTTTTTACCCATTTTCTCTAAAAAAGGTCTTGCGCGCTCGAGTGATTCGGACTCGCCACCAACGATAAACGTCAGGGTACCCGCGATCGCGCCGCCTGTGCCACCAGAAACGGGCGCATCAATCATATCGAGTCCAAGTGCACGTGCCGCGCTTGCGACCTTGCGTGCAGACACCGCAGCAATCGTGCTGCAATCGATAATGAGAGCGTGTGCAGGAATCGCTTTTAGCAAGCCCGCATCGCCTAAATAAAGCGACTCGACATGCTGGCTTGCCGGTAGCATCGAAATAACAACGTCTGCCCCTGTCACTGCGTCGCTGGCTGAATTTGCTGCGTAAGCACCCTCTTTAACCAGTATTTGCACAGCGTGTGGAACCAGATCAAAGACGCGCAGTGTGTGACCTGCTTTGATCAGATTTTGAGCCATCGGCCCACCCATGTTACCAAGTCCGATAAATGCGATGTTACTCATGCAGCTTCTCCGAGTTTATAAAGTGGATGTTCTTTGGCAGAAAAAGGAAGTGCGAAAAATTTTTCAACCCATTGTGGTGTTGCATCAATCAGCTTTGCAGGATTCCACTTGGGGTTTTTGTCCTTATCTACAAGCAATGCTCGAATACCTTCGGCAAAATCACCATGCGAGGCGCACATCAGACCCGCAATCCATTCGATACGGTAAACCTCAGCGAGAGAAGCGTGTTTTGTGCGTTGCAGGAGTGTAAAGGTCAGTCTTGCCGAACCAGGC
>CAINDJ010000018.1 GCA_903847325.1 uncultured beta proteobacterium
ATTCGAGTGTGTCGATTGTGGCTACGAGAACCACGCCGATTTGGTCGGTGCGATCAATATTTTAGAGCGGGGATACCGCTTGTTAGCCTGTGGAGAGTTGGTGCAGTCAGACCGCTCTGTGAAGCAGGAACCCACCGAAGCGACTCGCAAATCATCGCGCACCGCCGTAGGAATCCCCGTCCTTTAGGGCGGGGAGGATGTCAATCAGAAGAGATTTTTGCTTCTTTAATCAGCTGTGTAAACCGTGGCACATCTTTTGCGATCAGTGCGGCAAAAGCTTTAGGGCCCTGCTCTGACTCTGGAGGAATCACTGCAGCCATTTTTGCAAAGCGCTCAACGACTTCCGGATCTTTTAATGCATTAGAAAGTGCTTTAGCCAGGCGATCTACGATGGCAGGTGGTGTGCCGGCAGGTGCTGCGATCGCGTTCCAGACGCTGAGGTCAAATTCAGGTACGCCAGCCTCGGCAAAGGTTGGGACATCCGGGATTTGCGCCAGGCGATTTTTGCCTGAGACTGCGAGCGCGGTGACACGACCCCCAGTATGAATCGGAATCATGGTGACGGTCTGATCAATCACGGCGTCAACTGTGCCGGCAAGCAGGTCCGCAATGGCTGGGCCCGCACCACGGTAATTAACAAGTGTGGCATTCGTTTTGGTCACATATAGAAACATGGCCGCACCGATATGCCCGGTTGAACCAGGACCTGCAGTACCAAAGTTCACTGACTTACCGTCTTTTTTCAGTTGCGCGACAAATTCGCCGAGTGTTTTATAGCCACTTTTCTTGCTGGCAGAGATCACCATGGGGACGTCGGCCACCACACCGATGGGGGCAAAATCCTTGACGGGATCAAATTTGATATTAGGGTAGAGCGGTGCGGCGATGGCCATGGACCCCATGTTGCCAAAGGTAATGGTGTAGCCATCAGGCGCGGATTTCAGTACTTTTTGGGTGCCGATGGTGCCGCCCGCGCCAGTGACGTTTTCAACAACGACTTGTTGTCCAAGGTCTTTACCCATGGCTTGCCCGATAATGCGCGCCAACCCGTCGCTGGAGCCACCTGGCGGATAAGGCACGACCATGGAAATGGAGCGGGTTGGGAAATTTTGTGCAAAGCTGCTGGCACAAAGGAGTGCCGAACCAAAGATTGCTGCGCGGACGAGTGTTTTCATGCTTTGTCTCCTGCCAGCCTTGGGTCGTGTGCCAAAGGTCGGGCGCTATAAATCATTGGCTACACGTGCTGTGTAGAACGTGTAGCCAGTGTAGTGCTATCAGCCGATCTTTAGTCCGACAGCGTTGAGCCTGCCAGTTTTTCAGACATTTTTGCAACAGCCGTATGGTCCTGGCCAGGTCCAAGCATGGCAGCTGATGCTGCCCACATTTCACGGCACAGTGATGCAAACGGTGTGGGCGTATTGGTGTCCTTGCCGATCCCCAGGGCAATGCTCAGATCCTTGACCATCAGGTCCAGACCAAAGCCTGCGTTGTACTTGCCCGACAACACGAATTGCTTGAATTTCTTTTGTGTCGAGTTGTTCATGCCAGTAGATGCGTTGAGCACATCGACCATGGCAGCAGGGTCCAGTCCAAAGCGTTTGCCGATCAGGAGTGCTTCGACGCCAATCAAAAAGCCGCCAGCTGAGACCAGGTTGTTGAGCGCTTTCATGGCGTGAGCCGAGCCAACGTCACCGGTGTGCGTGATCGCGTTGCCCATGCATGCCAGCACAGGCCGCACGCGCTCAAGCAGCGCCGTACTGCCGCCAAACATGATGGCGAGCTCGCCGGTGATGGCGCGTGGCACACCGCCTGAGACCGGTGCATCGACCAGGTGGCCTTTGGCTGCTGCAACTTGCTCAGCCAGGGTCCGTGTAATGGTCGGTACGCCAGAGCTCATCTCAACGATCACGGTATCGGGACGCAAACCTGCGATGACACCCTCTGGACCATTGAGCACGCTGTCGACAATCGCGCTGGTGGGCAGGATCGTGACGATAACGTCTGCGCCTTGCGCCAGGGCGCGGTTAGATGCTGCGACCGTACCGCCGATTTCTTTAGCGAATTTTTGTGCGCGCTCAGCCGATGCATCAATCACCAGCAAAGGGTAGCCTGCTTTGTGCAACAAAGAGGCCATCGGCCATCCCATGCTGCCCAGACCGATGAAACCGATCGTTTGTTTTGTGCTCATTATTTAGCTGCCTTTTTGGCGACGGCTTTTTTAGCGGGTGCAGCTTTCTTGGCGGCTACTTTCTTGGTGGCTACTTTTTTAGCAGCTGCTTTTTTAGCGGCCTTTTTTGCAGGGGCCTTGTTGTAAGCGCCTTGCTCTTCGAGCACCTGGTTGGCGGCTTTGAATGCGTCCAGACCGGCAGGAATGCCGCAATAGACGGTTGCGTGCAGCAGCACTTCTTTGATTTCTTCGACGGTTACGCCATTGGTGAGTGCGCCTTTGACGTGCAGTTTGATTTCGGCTGAGCGGTTCAGTGCCGTCAGCATGGCCAGATTGAGCATGCTGCGTGTTTTGCGTGACAGGCCTGGACGCGTCCAGGCATAGCCCCAGCACATTTCAGTGGTGATGTGCTGGAACGCCATAGTGAAGTCATTGGCTTTGGCGATTGAGCCATCGACATATTCTGTTCCGAGTACATCGCGACGTACTTCGAGGCCGTCTTTATACAGTTTGGCCAATTCGTTTTTTGCTGACATGTTGTGCTCCAGGAGTCTTGTTGGTATGAATGAAAATGTGTCGGATTGCCGAGACAATCGTTGATTGTGTGCGTGTGGCTTTACCTGTGTCAAGTTGATTGTCGCGGCGGAGCTTGACAGGGCGTCAGGCGCACGACCAAAATGCGCTTATAAAGAGCAATAAAAATTAAATCCGGAGACCTGATGAAACTGCCTGTATATGAAGTGTTTGCCTTGCGTTATGCGACGATGGAAAAACGCACACGTCGCGATAATTTCATTACGCATGATCCGCACGATGATCCGATGCCCATGGATTATTTCGTTTGGGTGATTCGCAATGCGGACAGGGTGGTGCTGGTCGACACCGGATTTAACGCCCGCCAGGCTGCCGAGCGTGGCCGCACGCTGATACGCTGCCCGATTGGCTCACTATCTTTACTGGGTATTACGCCTGAGCAGGTTGACGATGTGGTGCTGACGCATTTGCACTATGACCATGCGGGCAATATCGATCTGTTGCCGCGCGCGCGTTTTCATATCCAGGAAGACGAGGTCAATTATGCGTGCGGTCGCCATATGTGTCAGGGCTTGTTTCGTCATGCCTATGACGTCGAAGACGTTGTTGACCTGGTCCGTCGTGTCTACGCAGACCGGGTATCTTTTTATGACGGTGCACACACACTTGCGCCGGGTATTGAGCTGGTGAAAATCGGCGGTCACACCAAAGGCTTGCAATCGGTGCGCGTGCACACTGCGCGGGGTTGGGTTGTACTGACCTCGGATGCCAGCCATTATTACGAAAATATGGAAAAGCCCTCGCCCTTTCCAATCGTTTTTCATCTGGGCGAAATGCTGGCAGGCTATGACACGTTGCGCAATCTAGCCGACTCAGCCGATCATCTGGTTCCTGGTCACGATCCTTTGGTCAGAAAGATTTATCCGTTCTGGGGCGACCCAGCCAATGACATCATGGCCTTGCACCAACCGCCTAAAGCGCGTCCGGCCTGAAGCCGTGAGCCTATTGAAGCTGTGCCCGACCTGAGCGTGGCCATGCCCTTAAAACGGAGCTCGGTATAAACCCTAGCTTTATTGTCAGATATCGGGTTACAATGACTCCGCTTTTGAGGAGCGTTGCGACGGTGGTCGATGAAAGTAATTTAAAAGTAATCGAAACACACCGCCAGGCTCAAAAGCTTTAACGTTACCGCCGGTATTCCCCGGCCTTAACGGCGCTCACCCAATCCTGCACAAGCAGCGGTTGCGGTGGTGTGTAAACGCAGCATGTAGACACAGCCGTTCCAAAGCTTGGCGGGCCTCACGGAGCTTACCTAGCCATGAACGCTGTTACAAAAAAAATCAAAGATTACGTTATTACTGATATCGCACTTGCCGATTGGGGCCGTCGCGAAATCCAGATCGCCGAAACCGAAATGCCAGGCCTGATGGCCACGCGTGAAGAGTTCTCCAAGACCAAGCCACTGAAGGGTGCACGCATCACCGGCTCGTTGCACATGACGATCCAGACCGCAGTGCTGATCGAAACCCTGCAGGCGCTCGGCGCCGAAGTCCGTTGGGCTTCATGCAATATTTTCTCGTCGCAGGATCACGCAGCTGCCGCAATCGCTGCTGTGGGTACGCCTGTTTTCGCCAAAAAAGGCGAGTCACTGGTTGAATACTGGGAATACACCCACAAGATTTTTGAATGGCCTGGTGAACATCAAGCCAACATGATCCTGGATGATGGTGGCGATGCAACATTGTTGTTGCACCTTGGTACAAAGGCCGAGACAGATCTCTCAGTCTTGAATAACCCAACCTCCGAAGAAGAAGTCATTCTTTTCAGCTCGATCAAAGCCACGATCAAGCGTGATCCAAAGTGGTACTCCACACGTCTGGCCCAGATCAAGGGCGTGACCGAAGAAACCACCACAGGCGTGCTGCGTCTGTACAACATGTCCAAAAAAGGCGAGCTCGCTTTTGCTGCGATCAACGTGAACGACTCCGTGACCAAGTCGAAATTCGACAACCTGTATGGCTGCCGCGAATCACTGGTTGACGCTGTCAAGCGTGCGACCGACGTCATGATCGCAGGCAAAATCGCTGTGATTGCTGGCTACGGCGACGTGGGCAAGGGCTCCGCTCAGGCGATGGCTGCTTTGCGCGCGCAGGTCTGGGTCACTGAAGTCGATCCTATTTGCGCGCTCCAGGCCGCAATGGAAGGCTACAAAGTCGTCACCATGGAAGAAGCCGCTGACAAGGCTGACATCTTTGTGACCGCGACCGGTAACTACAACGTCATCACACGCGCCCACATGGACCGTATGAAAGACCAGGCCATCGTTTGCAACATCGGTCACTTCGATAACGAAATCGACGTTGCAGGCATCGAGGACCTCCAGTGGGAAGAAATCAAGCCCCAGGTTGATCACGTGATTTTCCCTGACGGCAAGCGCATCATTCTGCTGGCCAAAGGTCGTCTGGTTAATCTGGGCTG
>CAINDJ010000019.1 GCA_903847325.1 uncultured beta proteobacterium
CACCTTAGCAGTCCTACGCGCTAATTCGTCACGGTCCATTTGATAAGGACGCTTCAGTTTTTCAAAAAAAGCGACTCGCTCTTCAAAATAGCTACTTTCAAACCCTGTCAAACCAAAAAGCGTCAACTGACGGCTATTTAAGCGGTAAACACCCTTGCTTTGGTGATTTTGCATGGTTTGAAACAACTCAGGCGCCATACCCATTTCAGCAAAATACTTAGCGGCATTGGACTCAAAAGACTGAAGCATTTTTTGTGCAGCAGGATTTTTATTCACATCGACTTCCTCGAGAATCTTGGCATTTGAATCACTGATCGTGATTCGACCGCGGTGAATGCCAATCGAATAGGCCGGTGCACCACGAATCACTCCGCTCGCGAGGATAAAAATACAGGCACTGGCACACTGTCCTGTAACAAAAACATGGGCATGCGCCTGTCGCAGCAAACGTCCAATATTCATCGCTGCAATACCATCACCACCCGGAGAGTCCAGTAATACAATCAGTCCTGCCGGGACAGGATCGCCCTGCACTTTCGAAATATTTTGTTTAACGGTCTCAAGTACTTTTTTTGAAATTTGTCCGTTTATACCTAGCACCACAACCCTGGAGGTTGAAACTTCTTCAGACGATTGGGTTTTCGCAAATAATGGCGCATTCAAACCGAGCCAAAGCAACACCATCCAGAGAACACTGCGCACGCTCATCCAACAGCCTTTTCCAGAGTAAACGGCACGTTTAGTTTTTTGATCGCATGAGCAGTTGCCAAATCACGGAACTGAAACCCCCCTCCTGCACGAGGAGCAACCAGGCCCGAAGCGGTCAACTCGTGTAAGCAGTTCTGTGTCTGATTATGCGGAAAATGCATCTCTTGCATGAAATCCTCAATCGAACGTTCCGTATCACTTGCAGCGAGGGTAATCAGTCTATTAGCCGAGACAGACAAACTATCGATCAGCGCTTGCAAATCTACACGGATAGCCTCTGACAGCACTTCACTCTCAGGAACTGTCATTGAAAAAATCCGCTTAGCAGAAGCCACATTAGGACGCGGTCCCAACAGTCGCACAATCGTCTGTGAGCTCCCTGCCTCGCGCAAATTAGCGGCAACAATCAAAATCGGCCGAGCGACCAAGTGATCCGCACCTCGGTCACCCAGAATAGTCTTGAGGGCGTCCAACGCCTTCAAACCGTAGACCTGTAACACAATCGGACCTTCTGCGGCACAGTCAGCCAGCATTGCCCCCAATCTTTCCCCTGCGGAAGGATATGAATACATTCGGTCTTTCGACAGACCAAATTTCACAGTTACATTTTCTATCTGGCTCGTAAAAGAGGAAATGAGTCTTTCACGACGGTTGGTGCCTGGACAGCGCAAACGCAACAGTCTGAACTGCCCTAAGGCTGCAGCATTACCAATCACATCTATCAGTGTTGTCGCCGCAGCGGGAGGCCAGGACTCAACAGAAACCCATTGAGACACACCACTTTGTACCGTATCAAAAATCTCATTCAAGAATGGGATTCCTCCCCAGCGCGCCCGCACATCCACTAGCGATAAAGATTCTGCACCCACTGCGGCGATACGTCCAAGCCTCTTTTGCTCTGGTGTCGTATTGTTCTCACTGGCTTTGACCTCAAGCCAGGGCACACTGAGTGGCGCAAGCTTTTGTGTTGACTCATCAGCAAGTGGCCGGCCGATTAAGCGCGCATGTCTGGCCAGGATCGCCGCCATTCTGAAAGACTCAGCGCCCGTCAGCTCAGTGGCCTTGCTTGCCACGACCTCAGGATGTGAGGCCACACCGATACCAATAAGATTATTGATAGGAACGGAGCTATCCTGCACACCCAGGGCGGCCGATTGGCTATCGGACCAGACCTGAAGCAATTGAGCGAGTTGCACCGCTCGGTCTGCATCATCAAGATGGGCAACGGGATGGCCAAACCAAGCCAGCATTCCACCATACGGCAAAGACACAAACTGCCCATCCAGGGAGTCTGTCAATTCGGTCATCGTCTTACGCAGATCAGATAAATACTGATCTCTTTGAACAATATTCTCTGTAGAACTCAATAATGTGTCTGGTACGTAAACAGAAACCACTGAAACCATGCGCCAAACATACTCTTGTTTGACACCTTGTTTTTTAGTAGTGGAATCAGCCCATCTCTTGGCCTCTGAAGAAGCCTGAACGCGGGTCTCTTTAAGAAAGTGATTGGCGGCCAGTAAAGCTTTCGCGCGGTTCGACACGCCCAGCTTTCTGAACAACACGAATAAGTGTTGCTTGACTGTACCCTGCTGGATATGTAACTCGTCGGCGAGCTCCTTGTTACTTTTCCCTTCGGCCAGCAAAGCCAATATCTGTTGTTGCCTCCCCGTCAGGGAAACACCAGAATCTGATTTTTTGCTGGATTCGCGAATCATATCAACGCTCCCTCATACCTTGATTAAAGGCAACGAAAACGGGTCGTAACAAGTACCGCAATAC
>CAINDJ010000020.1 GCA_903847325.1 uncultured beta proteobacterium
ACGCGCGCAGCCCAATCATCCAAGCCACGTTCACCGGCTAAAAAGAAGTCGCCGCTTAACAAGACTACTGAGAAAAGTAAAAAAGTTCAGCCCTTGGTAAAAACACCAGAACCGCAGCCAGAACCGCAGCTTAAAGTTCATTCTGAAGCACAACCCGAAGCACAACCCGAAGCACAACCCGAAGCACAACCCAAAGTACAACCCGAAGCACAACCAGAATTACAACCCGAAGCACAACCCGAAGCACTTCAAAATAATATCCCGACAAATGCTAAACGGCATATTGTCAGCTTTCGTGATGGTGCAACCATATCGAACTCTGAGATTGTCCGGGATGCTGATTCCGGGGAGTGGGGGTTCTTAGAGCCTGCTGGTCGGTTTATGTCTTTAATGCATTTATCAGAGCCTGTCGATTCTGGGCGCAACGTCAGGGACAATTTTGCAGCGATGGGCTTGATGGGCGCTGTCCTCGCCGGGCCTCTCGGCTTACTAGCCGCCTCCATTTTCCATTCGGGCAGGCAGACAATTTTCCGGGCCAGGCAAACTTCCTCTCGCGACATGTACGTTTCGTTGAGCCATGAAAGTTTACGGTTTTTAAACAATGTGCTTTACGGAAAAGATACTCACAATGGTTAAGATTTCTGATTTAGTGGTCGACGACTCGTCCGTAGCGACGGATGTTTCCTTTAATGAAACCGTGACTAATCAGGCGCGTGCTGATACTGAGTCCATCGGGAGTATTGATTTTCAAAACTTGCTTGCGCATAAGACCGTTAAACACTGGTCGCAGTGGTCGTCGGTTGCAGGCTTTATCCCTGTTAGTTTTCTGGATACGTTTACGATCAGTGGTTTGCAAATCAAAATGATCTATGAGCTTTGCAAGGTGTATGGCGTTCCTTTTAAAAAGGAGACTGCTCAGGGCGTTATTTCTGGTTTGCTCGCTGGGAGTACGACCTCGATCATTTCGGGTAGTATTTCGACAGCACTGATCCGTCATATCCCTTATCTAGGCACTCCCTTGTGTCTGGTTACACAGCCTGTTGTGGCATATGCTTCAACCTACGCGCTAGGCGTGGTGTTTATTAAACACTTCGAATCCGAGGGGAATCTTAAGGATTTCGCTATTGAGTCGGTGAGGGATTTTTATGATGAACAGTTTTCAAAAGTTAAATCAATATTAAAGGTAAAAAAGATGGATCCAGCGTCTCCTGTTAAGGATGTTGTTGACGTGGTGGCCTAAGTTTTAGAGTTTTTATTTAGAGCCGACTCAATCTAGATTATCTGACGGATTTAACTTTATGCATCGATTACATAGTTCTAGTTTATTAAGACTGTTTAGAGAGTACTCCGGACTACAGTTGCGCAGACTTTTGTACGTTGGCGCGCTGGTAGGACTGACCAGCGCACTATTGATTGCTTTGGTCAACTATGCCGCGCGCATGATTGCTGAAGACAATTTGCCAGCAAGTATTTTTTTTATTTTCGTGCCTTTGCTGGTTTGCTACCTTGTTTTAATTCGATTAAATAATAAAGAAAATATTTCGAATACGGAGTTGTTGATCTATCGCTTCAGAATGCGCGTGATGAGTCTTATCCTTAAAACGGATGTCTCCACACTCGACACGATCGGTCGTGCGCAGATTCTGACTGCATTGAGTCGAGATGCGCAGACAATTTGCTCGGGCGTGACGATGCTCGTGCCAATAGCACAATCTGTTTCGATGCTTTTTTTTGCGGTGGCGTATCTTTTTATTATTTCTATTCCAGCCGCACTCATTACGCTGATTTTTGCAGTAGTGGTCTCGACTATCGCGACGCGCGCGATGAAAACCAAACATGCCATATTAATGCGCGCCTGGACAGAAGAGGGCCTGGTGACTGTCCACTTAGCGGAAATGCTGTCTGGTTTCAAGGAAATTAAACTCAACTCCTCAAGAGCTACGGAAATTAGCGCTGATCTAATCGCTTTATCACGCAAGGTGACGCATTTAAAAACCCAGTCGACAATTGGTTTGTCTAATATTTATTCTGCTGTTCAGATTTTGATTTACGTCCTCATTGGAGTGATTATTTTTGTTGTGCCGGTAATTTCACAGGACTTTAGCAGCCAGGTTGTTTCTGTATCCACAACGGTTCTCTTCATTGCAGGCTCCCTGACCGGCATGATTCAGACTTTGCCCTATCTTTCACAAGCGGATACTGCCGCAGATGAAATAATACAATTCATGGATAAGCTTGAAATCATTAATAATCAGGAGTTCAAGAACCACGAGTATCCGATTGAACATTTACATTCAATCAGGCTTGAAAATATTACCCTTCACTATCCTGCGATTGCACCTGCAAGTTCTTTTGTAATCGGGCCGATAAGTTATGAATTTAAAGCGGGAGAGGTGTATTTTATTCGCGGCGGAAATGGCTCGGGCAAGACCTCATTAATCAAAATGCTCTCGGGGCTTTCACCTTCGGACGGGGGCAGGATTTATGTCAACGACCAAGAAGTTGTGGCTTCGGATTCTCAGTCGTATCGCGATTTATTTTCTGCAATATTTGGAGATTTCCATCTGTTCCAGAAGCTTTACGGCATAGAAAATCAAGATGAAACAGAAATAAATTATTGGTTGGAAAAACTTGAGATCCTTGACAAGGTGCAGTACACAGATGGTCGGTTTACTACTTTAAATCTTTCAACTGGACAGAAAAAACGCATTGCGTTACTTGTCAGTATCCTTGAAAAGCGCCCAGTCATTATTCTCGATGAGTGGGCCTCCGATCAAGACCCTGAGTTCAGGAAATTCTTCTATGAAATTATCATTCCTGAACTCAGAGCGATGAAAAAAATGGTGATTGCGATCACGCACGATGATAATTATTTCGACAGTGCCGATCATCTTCTACTTGTAGATCAGGGTCGACTCTATGAACACGTTTAAATTCTGGCAGGTAAAGCAATGAGCAAACTAATGGGCTATTTCAGCAGACGATATCGCGAGTACCTGTTGTTTTTGCGGCGGCATACCTTGAGTATTACGACGGGTACCTTGATTTCACTGGGCGTGATTGTTGTGCTCTGGCCATACTGTGTGCATTTCATACCTGCTGGCAGTAAGGGTGTTTTATTCAA
>CAINDJ010000021.1 GCA_903847325.1 uncultured beta proteobacterium
AGCTGACGCATCCAGGCGAGTTGCTGATCATATTGGATCTGTGCAGGCTGCTGGGTCGTAGCAGCCTGATTTGATCGGGAACCAGACTCTTTGTAGCGCCAGTGCGCAGCCATACCGTACTCAGCAAACTCGTGCATGGACTGGGTACGGATTTGAACTTCAAAGGGGCGTCCCGCCTCATCGGCTACGACCGTATGTAAAGACCGGTAACCATTGGACTTAGGACGCGAAATATAGTCATCAAACTCATCGGTGACGGGCACCCACAGCTCGTGCACCAGGCTAAGCGCCGCATAGCAATCACGCTCATCGGGCACGATAATACGCAACGCTCTGACATCAAACAACTCCGAAAAGTCGAGATTTTTATGGCGCATCTTGTTGTAGATGCTGTAAATGTGTTTGGGACGACCGGATACTTCCGCCATCACGCCCATTTGCTTGAGTGCCTGAGTGAGCTTCTCCACGGTTTCGGTAATAAAGGCTTCGCGCTCAGTGCGTTTTTCTTCGAGCAGACGTGCGATGTCTTTATAGCGCGTGGGATCGGTAAATCGAAAAGCCAGGTCTTCCATTTCCCATTTGATTTGCCAGATCCCCAGGCGATTAGCCAGCGGAGTGTAGAGATCCAGCGTTTCACGTGCAAGCGCGGGATCGCAAGGCGTTTTGGAGGCAGCATACCAACGCAAGGTTTGTAAGCGCGAAGCGAGGCGAATCAGCACAATGCGCAAATCTGCGGCCATCGCCAGCAACATTTTGCGCAGCATTTCTTTTTGAGCAACCGAGTCCAGAGCAGTCTGGCTCGCACCACTGGCCAAACTCTCCAACCGCAACAATGCGCGCGTGCCTTGAACGAGCCGTCCAATCTCGACACCGAATTGTTGCGTCACGTGATCGGTTGATTTGGCAGAGGCACTCGCAGCCATATCAGGTAAAGCGATCAACAGGGAAGCCGCACGCGTATGGGCATCAGCCTGCATCCCAGCCAGCACGGCGGCCGTCCCCAGCGCATGATCGATCAAAGGTTCGCCCGAGGGCGTTTGCAGCCCGGCAAATTGTGGCGTTGCCCAATCTGCCGCGCGTTGCACTAACGCTTGATCGTCGTGACTCAAACCAACGATCAAAGAAGCACTCATCAGACCGCCGCAGTCACCACGATTTCAACTTTGTAGTCGGCGCTGGCCAGTCGTGCTTCGATGGTGGCGCGTGGTGGCGCATTACCCGCAGGTACCCACTCATCCCAGGCCTTGTTCATGCCATCAAATTCTTTCATGTTGGCCACCATGATCTGCACCATCAGCAGGCGGGTTTTGTCAGTACCTGCCGAAGCGAGCAGCTTATCGATCGTTGACAGAATCTGGCGTGTCTGACCGGTGATGTCTTGCGACGCATCATCAGCGACTTGACCTGCCAGATAGGCCACGCCGTTATAAACAGCCATGTCCGAGAGGCGTTTGCCGATGTTTACACGTGTGATATTGCTCATTGAATTTCCTTAGATCAATTAGGCGGGGGGTATTTCAAATACCTGACGCAGATACGTCAGATAGGCTTTGTCGTCGCACATGGTTTTCTCAGGTGCGTCGGAAACTTTCGCGACAGGCTGGCCATTGCAGCGGATCATTTTCATAACGATCTGCAACGGCTCGTAGCCCAGATCATTGGTTAAATTAGTACCAATACCAAACGCTGTTTTACTGCGTCCGGCAAAACGCCGATTAAGTTCAATCGCACGTTGAAAATTCAGTCCGTCTGAAAAAATCAATGTTTTAGTGCGCGGATCAACACGGTTTTTTTCATAGTGCGCAATCATCCTCTCACCCCAGTTAAAGGGATCACCTGAATCATGCCGGGCACCGTCGAACAGCTTACAAAAATACATATCAAAATCGCGTAAAAAGGCAGTCATGCCATAGACATCCGACAAGGCGATGCCAAGGTCACCGCGATACTCTTTTGCCCACGTTTCAAGGGCAAAAATTTGAGAGTCACGCAATCTGGGACCTAGTCCCTGACAGGCCTGCAGGTACTCGTGCGCCATCGTCCCGAGTGGTAACACGCCATGCTTCATCGCAAACCAGACATTACTGGTCCCGGCAAAATGCGCCCCCATCTGGGTTTTCATTGTGGTGATGACCTCTTCGTGCCACGCATGCGAAAACCTTCTGCGTGTGCCGTAATCGGCAATCATGAAATCATTCAGGTCGATCGCATCGAGCACGAGTCTCATCTTGGTCTGCAGACGCTGGCGCCCTTCTGTCCAGTCTGGATCAGGGCAGACATTACGGAAATAAACCTCATTGACGATGGCGAGTACCGGGATTTCAAACAGAATGGTATGAAGCCACGATCCTTTGACCGTGATGTCGATCTCTCCAGGTGCGACACCCTCGGAGACAGTAATGCACTTTTCCGGCAGATGAAATAGACCAAGAAAGTCGATGAAATCGCTTTTGATGAATCTCAACCCGCCCAGATAGCTTAATTCGGCTTCATTAAAGCGTAATTGGCACAGATCATGGATTTCCCGGCGGATTTCCTCGAGATAGGGTCGCAAATTAACCCCCGGCGTTCGGCACCGGTAGCGGTACTCAACCTGGGCGGCAGGGAAATGATGCAATACGACCTGCATCATCGTGAATTTGTACAGGTCGGTATCGAGCAGAGATTTGATGATCATATTTTTTTCACGCGATTTCTCAAACCATAGCACAGCCATTAGGCTCGGAGGGTCTTGCCCCCCGTGCGCAGCCAGTTTAGGTAAAATTACTCCATTCCTGGAATCAAATTTCCGTAATCAACTTCAATTGGCTGGCGAAAGACATGACACACGTGGTCACCGAAAACTGTATTAAGTGCAAATTCACCGACTGTGTGGACGTCTGTCCGGTTGACTGTTTTCGCGAAGGTCCGAATTTTCTGGTCATTGATCCAGACGAATGTATTGATTGCGCCGTCTGTATTCCTGAGTGCCCGGCCAACGCTATTTTTGCCGAGGAAGACCTTCCCGCAGACCAGTTAAAGTTCGTCGCCCTCAATGCCGAGCTCACGCCCCTGTTTGCAAGCATCAGCCGCTCTAAAAAGCCGCTGGCCGATGCTGACGACTGGAATGGC
This sequence comes from uncultured beta proteobacterium, assembly GCA_903847325.1. Lineage (GTDB taxonomy): Bacteria > Pseudomonadota > Gammaproteobacteria > Burkholderiales > Burkholderiaceae_B > Zwartia. The sequence goes on from CAINDJ010000021.1 coordinate 3,112, forward strand.
AAAACCGACAAGCTCGGCCTGCTTGAGCGCTGATCCGCTCGCCTGTCAGTCATGACCGAAAACGTAATCAGTCCGGCTGAGCCTAAATACACGCGCCAGACCGTCTTATCCTCGCGAATCTGGTCATCGGAAAAACTCTTTTCTGTGCGAGTCACGCGTGACCCTGCCTTTGAGTTTATACCGGGTCAGTTTGCAAGACTCGGCTTGGCTATCCTGCCCAGTGAGCCCGACATCCCCACAGAGTGGCGTGCCTACTCGATGGTTTCGCATCCTGAAGAGGATGCGCTGGAATTTTTTTCGGTGGTGGTGCCGGACGGGAAATTCAGTCCGGCGCTAGCCCGTTTGCAAGCCGGTGATCCACTTTGGATCGACAAAACAAGTTTTGGTTTTCTAACCCTTGAACGGTTTATAGACGGTGAAGATTTGTGGCTGATTGCGACGGGGACAGGGCTGTCAGCTTATCTCTCGATGCTGCAAGATCCACAGACCAGGTTGCGTTTTAAACGCATCATCGTGGTGCACGGGGTGCAATATGCGCATGAGCTCGCTTACAGAGAAGACATACTGCGCATTGGCACAAAATATGCGCCGAATCAGTTGCTATACATCCCGATTACCTCCCAAGAGCACACGGCTCCTGAGTTATCCCCCGCTCTCACATCATTGACCGCGCCCTCGCGCATCACCACCCTGCTGGACGACGGAGAGCTTGAGCATCGCGTGGGGATCGCCCTCGACCCCTCACGCTCGCGCATCATGTTATGTGGCAACCCTGCCATGGTGGCAGATATGCGCTCGCGCCTCACTAGTATGGGCTTTGCGCCGGGTCGCCGGGGTGTCGCAGGCAATATGGCCGTCGAAAACTACTGGTAAACCCCATCCTTAAATATTATCAAACCACTATATCTAGGGGTTTGCACTAAATAAGCATCAATCTATGGTGCATTGCGTCGCAGATATGCTACATTTTGGTGCGGTGCAGCACATCAGAAGTGCGAATTTGTGCCTGATGACTCGAAACTAAATCATTATCTGGTGATAATTATTTCACCAGAACAACTATTGGAATGCTTACATGCTTTATCAACTGCATGAAATGCACCGGGCCATGATGTCGCCCCTCGCGGCCTTCACAGATGTTGGATCAAAATTATTCACGCATGCAGTCAGCCCCTTTGCCTACTCCCCGATGGCCAGACAACTGGCCGCAGGTTACGAGCTGGTGCACAGACTAGGCAAAAAATTCGAAAAACCCGCATGGCAACTACCGACGACTGAAATCAACGGTCAGGCTGTAGCCATTAGCGAAGAGGTTTCACTGTCGTTGCCCTTTTGCAATCTCGTACATTTCAAGCGCGACCTGCCAGACAAAGTACGCCAGGCTGACCCAAAACTGCTGCTGGTTGCACCGATGTCTGGACACCACGCGACACTGCTGCGTGACACTGTTCGCGCCCTGCTGCCCAACCACGAGGTCTATATCACCGACTGGATTGATGCCCGCATGGTTCCTTTATCAGCGGGTACGTTCGGTTTGAATGATTATGTGCGCTACGTGCAGCAGTTTGTTCGCCATCTGGCACCTGACCTGCATGTGATGTCGGTGTGCCAGCCAACCGTGCCAGTACTAGCGGCAATCTCTTTGATGGCGAGTGCTAAAGACCCCTGCTTGCCACGCAGCATGACCATGATGGGCGGCCCGATTGATCCGCGCTGTTCACCTACGCAGGTCAATCGTCTGGCGACAAACAAGCCCTTTAACTGGTTTGAAGAAAAGCTCATTCACACTGTACCGTCCCAGTATCCGGGTGCGGGACGTCGCGTCTACCCTGGCTTTTTGCAACACGCTGGGTTCATTTCAATGAATCCTGACCGTCACCTCAAAGCGCATTACGATTTCTATCTGGACCTGATGCGTGGCGATGATGACGATGCGCAAGCGCACCGTCGTTTTTATGACGAATACAACGCCGTGCTCGACATGTCAGCGGATTTCTATCTTGATACGATCAAGATGGTGTTTCAGGATTTTGATTTGCCTAACGGGACTTGGGTCGTGGATGGGCAGCTGGTCAAACCTGCTGATATCAAAAATGTTGCCTTGTTCACCATTGAGGGCGAGCTGGACGACATTTCTGGTGAAGGCCAGACTCGCGCAGCACAAGATCTTTGCTCCGGCATCCCAGCCAAGCGCAAGCAGCATTACACAGCACCTGAATGCGGTCATTACGGGATTTTTTCTGGTCGCCGCTGGCGCACCACGATCTGCCCTAAAATCGCAGAGTTCATCCGACAAGCTTAATTCTTAAGAATACGAGCTTTAAAAAACGGGGGCCATGTGCCCCCGTTTGATATTGTGCTGACGCGTGATGCGCATGCTGACTATTGGCCTAACCCTGTACTGATTTAATCTCACAAGATGCTTGCTGACCGTATTAATAATCTGCTGCCCCAAACGCAATGTACAAAGTGCGGCTATCAGGGATGTATGCCCTATGCACAGGCCATAGCCGACGAAGGCGCAGCGATTAATCGCTGCCCACCTGGCGGTGATGAAGGGATTACAAAACTGGCAAGCTTATTAAGCGTACCGGTCTTGGAGCTGGATACGTCTTGTGGCGCACACCTGCCATTACGGGTTGCTGTCATTGATGAACAGTTTTGTATTGGATGCACGCTTTGCATTCAAGCTTGTCCAGTAGATGCCATTATCGGGGCCAATAAATTCATGCATACCGTTATTGCGGCCGACTGCACGGGCTGTGATCTATGCGTGACACCCTGCCCGGTAGACTGCATTGAAATGGTGACTGTCGAGCCTGCCAGACTATGGACAACCGCTGACGCCACCGAAGCACGCCTGCGATACGACAAGCGCCAGTCCCGTATCGCTGAAATGACGGCGATAAACATTCGTACCGAGGCGATCGTCGAAAGCGAGATCGGCAAATCGGTTCAAGCGCAAGCCGAACAACAATCAACCCAACCACTCGCGCAAAAAAACACCGACAAACAGGCCGTCATTGCACAAGCACTTGCGCGCGCGCGTGCAAGACGGCTTGGCGCATAACAAAGGCTGCCTGCCAGTCACCACCCACTTCCCCGGAACCCGCCCAAATGAATCCGCAAAAGCGCCGTGAAATATTTACCCGTTTTCGCGCGGCGAATCCAAAGCCGACGACAGAACTGGAGTATGGCAGTGACTTTCAGTTATTAATCGCCGTACTGCTTTCGGCTCAGGCGACAGACAAAGCCGTCAATATCGCCACGGCGAAGTTTTTCCCCAGGTATGGCACGCCGCAAAAGATGTTTGCGCTGGGAGAAACAAAGCTTGCCGAGTTCATTAAAACAATTGGTCTCTACAAAACCAAAGCTAAAAATGCCATCGCAACCTGCAAAATCCTGCTCGAGCAGCACAAAGGCGTTGTTCCTCAGGATCGCGAATCTCTGGAGGCCTTACCCGGGGTAGGGCGCAAAACTGCCAATGTCGTGCTCAATACCGCTTTTGGACAACCCACGATCGCTGTGGATACACACATTTTCAGGGTGTCGAACCGTACCCGGATCGCCCCTGGTAAAGATGTCGTCGCCGTAGAAAAGGGGCTCGAAAAGTTCATCCCTGACGAATTCAAGCTTGATGCCCATCACTGGCTGATTTTGCATGGGCGCTACATTTGCGTTGCCCGCACACCGAAATGCCCTCAATGCGGCATCTCCGATTTATGCGAATTCCGGACAAAAACCCAAAAATAACCGGCCTTACCTATGACAAACCCCCATTGAGGTTTATGTTGCAGGTGCGTAATAATACGTACTCGCATTAAATACCATTTAAATCCTCGAATAAGATTCCGAATGAAAGACATCATTCTTGAGACAGAAGGCCTGACGAAAGAGTTTCGTGGCTTTGTAGCTGTCAATAACGTGTCCCTGCGCGTTGAGCGTGGTCATATTCATGCGCTCATCGGCCCGAATGGCGCAGGTAAAACAACCTGTTTCAACCTGCTGACCAAATTCTTATCGCCTACGCGTGGCAAGATTTCGTTCAATGGCGTGGACATTACAGGTGACAAGCCTGCGCAGATCGCTCGTCGGGGCATCATCCGCTCATTCCAGATTTCAGCGGTATTCCCGCATCTTTCCGTACTTGAAAACGTCCGTATTGGCCTGCAACGCCAGACAGGGCAATCCTTTCATTTCTGGAAAAGCGAAAACGTGCTGAATAAGCTGAACGATCGTGCGCAAGAGCTTCTTGAACAGGTCGACCTCGGCGCGTTTGCCAATGAAATTACCGGCAGCCTGCCCTATGGCCGCAAACGCGCGCTCGAAATCGCCACAACACTCGCGATGGAACCTGAAATGATGTTGCTTGACGAACCCACACAGGGTATGGGTCACGAAGACGTTGATCGTGTCACGCAACTGATTAAGCGAGTCAGCGTCGGTCGTACTATTTTGATGGTTGAACACAATATGGGTGTGGTGTCCTCGATTGCTGACACGATTACTGTGCTTGCGCGCGGTGCGGTACTTGCCGAAGGCAACTACGCACACGTGTCACGCGACCCGTCTGTCATGGAAGCTTACATGGGCACCACCGAAGGCGAACTCGAAGGAGCGCACGCATGAGTACCCCCGCTCTTGAAATTAAAGGCTTGAATGCCTGGTACGGCGAATCCCACATCCTGCATGGTGTGGACATCTCGGTCAACAAAGGTGAGGTCGTCACCATCCTTGGACGCAATGGCGCGGGTCGCACCACAACGATGCGCTCGATTCTCGGGCTGACAGGTTCACGCACGGGCTCAATCCGTATTCATGGCACCGAGTCCATCGATATGGAGACATTCAAAATCGCTCACTTGGGCATTGGTTACTGCCCGGAAGAGCGCGGTATTTTTGCCAGCCTGTCCTGCGAAGAAAACCTGCTCCTGCCTCCTCCGGTAGGTCCTCTCGGTGGCGGTATGTCGCTGTCAGAGATCTACGAGATGTTCCCCAACCTGCTTGAGCGTCGTCATTCACCTGGCACACGCTTGTCTGGTGGTGAACAACAAATGCTGGCTGTCGCGCGTATTTTGCGCACAGGCGCCAACCTGCTGTTGCTCGACGAAATCTCCGAAGGTCTCGCGCCAGTGATTGTGCAAGCACTCGCGCGCATGATCAAAATGCTGAAATCCAAGGGCTACACCATTGTGATGGTCGAGCAAAACTTCCGTTTTGCAGCTCCGCTGGCTGATCGTTTTTACGTCATGGAGCACGGTCAGATTGTTGAGCGCTTTGGCGCCTCAGAGCTGAAAGAAAAGCAATCGGTTCTGAACGAACTGTTAGGTGTTTAAGTTTTGATTTTGAATTTTGAATTTTGAATTACTTTGATCGCAAATGAATGATTTGCTGATTTTTATCTGGAGCTTCACATGAAATTAAAAACACTTGCCGCACTACTCACGGCTGGATTTGGCGTTGCCAGCGTAGGGCACAACAACCCTCGCGTTGTAGCTGCCATTCAAAAACAATCCAGCAAACTTATCCACGCTATGGGCGATGTGCATCCGAATGAGTTAAAACTACACCTAGCGAAAGAACTCGTCGCGCTTACCTATGGACGGTGGGAAAACGCAAATGGACGTGTCATCTTTGCC
>CAINDJ010000022.1 GCA_903847325.1 uncultured beta proteobacterium
GCAACAACAGTCCACGATAATAATGCGCATGCTTATGCCCAGAGTCAAAACGAATGGCTTCGCTATGGCTTTTTATTGCCTCCTCGAAGCGTCCCAGCTTGTTTAAGATGAGGCCTAACCTGTAGTGGGTCTCCGGATATTCCAGCTTAATTTCAATGGCGCGACGATAACTGTCTATAGCACTTTCATAGCGTTCGAGCTCATTTAACACATTGCCATAGTTAAACCAGACAGTTGGGTTATCTTGCTTAAGTACGAGGGCTTGACTCAACATTGAGAAAGCTTGTTCTTTGTTACCACACTGCGCTTCGAGTGTTCCTAGTAATTGCAGCACTTCAAAATTTTCTGGCTCAATACTCAGAATTTCAGAATAAAGAGCACGCGCACGCTCCCACTCACCCGCCTGATGATATGAGAAAGCCTGCGTGAAGTTAGCTAGAAACTCACTGGACATAGATATGTGCAGTTGGCTGCCCGGAATAATAACGATCGATCATTTGTACAAACGCTGACTCCAGGTAGAGCGTAAATTGTTCTGTATTAAATAACGGGGAAGTTAATCTATTTATATCTAATTTCGCTTTGACTGCCGCTAATAGTTCAGGATGTTCGGCATACATCATGGCGGTTTGTTCGTATGCCTGCAGGTCATGCACAATCATTTCTGGCAAGTTCACTGCACTGAGCAAACTCGCCGCAACCCGACTGGCAAAAGACTCCCCTATACAAGTCAGTACGGGCAATCCAGACCAAAGCGCATCGCTGGTCGTTGTATGCGCGTTGTAGGGCAAGGTATCTAAAAACAGACCCGCGAGCCTATGGCGAGCCAGGTGCTCAGACAAATCTAATCGTGGAGCAAATATCAGACGCTCTGCGCTGATCCCGCGTGCTCGCGCCTCCGCGCGTAAATTAGAAGCGGCTTCGGGATTATCTTCTAGTAGCCATAAAACGCTATTGGGCACCCGATGCAAAAGACGCATCCAGATATCAAACACAGAAGGAGTAATTTTGTAGTTATTGTTAAAACAGCAAAATACGAAGCCGTCATCTGGTAAACCAGCTTGGTTGCGAGTTTGGCCTGTGGATGCAATGCCTCTGGTGCGATCATTGACCTGATAACAGTGCGGCATATACACAATTTTTTCAACATAGTGCTTCTGACTGGGCTCGGGGATCAATTGAGTATCGGCAATCAGATAGTCCATATACTCAGCCCCCATTGTTCCAGGATAACCAAGGTAACTCACCTGCACGGGTGCAGCCCGACAGGCAAAGATACCGGGACGCGAGTCACCCGTATGGCCTTTCAGGTCTATTGCAATATCAATTCCCATCTCACGCGAGAGTCGTGCAATCTCGAGGTCACTCAAATGACCTACTTCAATAAACTGATCAAAGCTCGTGGTCAGCCTTGCTCGCATGGGGTCCGAACTAATCGGCCCAAATGAAAAAGCGATCAGTTCGAATTTCGATTGGTCGTGTAACTCGAATAGTTGCGCCATCAGATAGGCCGTCGCATGGTTGTGCAGATCGGCGGAGTAGTAGCCCAATTTAATTCTCTCACCTGGGTCTGATTTCTGGATTGGGCCAAGAGAATGATTATCAGGATATTTTGTAGCGACCCAGGATTGCGCTGCACGCCGTTGCAGAGCTAAATCATCTGTCATGGAGAGAAAAGAAAAAGGCGTGGTGCAACGACTACCATTTAAAACCATCGCATTGAGCGAGTTAATCGTGGATTCCAAGTCTCGCCAGTCGCACAGAAACATTTTGGTGTGAATGAGTGTACCGACCAGATAGTCATAGTCAGGATTGATCTCGTAGGCGCGCGTGTAGCTAGCGATAGCTTGTTGATATTTTTTTTGTTCTTTTAGGATATGACCTCGGTTGTACAAAGCCTCTAAACAATCAGGCTTGATGGCAATCGCACGCTCATAATCCGCGAGTGCCTCGTCCGAGCGTTTAAGTGCTTGTAATGCCAGGCCTCGATTATAAAACTGTTCGGCATAGCGTCCGTTGAGCGCTATCGAGCGCGCATGACTCTCAAAAGCCCACTGAAACTCACCGACTGCGTGATAAAGATTTCCGAGATTAAAAAAAGCCTCAGCATTATTCGGGCTTAGCGCTATGGCGCGCTGATAACAGGCTATCGCTTGGTCATGTCGTTTCAACTCCTGCAGTATGAACGCACTTTTTAGATAGGCATGAACACCACGCGCCTCCAAGGCAATCGCACGCTCGTAGCTCTGCAGCGCAGACGGCAGTTCACCAAGAGATTTAAAGCAGTTTCCACGATTTAAATATGCCTGGGCATAGTCCGGTTTCAGAGCAATGGCACGATCGTAGCTCTCAATGGCCAGTTCAAATTTACCGAGATCATCAAGCACATTGGCCTGGTTAAAGTAAACAACCGGATTTTTCTGATTAATGGTTAAGGCCTGTGCAAACAACTCCAAAGCCTTTTGTTTACTGGAGGTCTGCGCCTCAATTGTTGCAAGCAGCTGCAATGCATCAAAATGCTGAGGTTCAGTTTTGAGGATTTTCTCGTAGAGCGGCCTCGCTGCGTCTAATTCATTTTTCTGATGGTGTGCAAACGCACGCTGCAAGGCTTCATTGACGTCAGTGATTTCTGCATACCCCTGACCTGATAATTTCAAAGATTCATGCAACGCAGTCAGATCCGGAGTTAACCGTTCAAAAACAGGCGTCCAATCCCCAATTCTTTCCTGTCGATAGAGTGTGACCGCTTCATACCAGGGGCTATCCGTTCGATCCAGCAGC
>CAINDJ010000023.1 GCA_903847325.1 uncultured beta proteobacterium
AGACTGCGCGGTGCCGAGGTGTAGAGGCGATCTTTAAGTACATCCAAATAAAACGCGCCCAGATCCTCGGAACAAAAGCCTTGCAAGCGCGACATGGCGGGGTGGAAGTCATAGTGCTCAAAATTCGCAAGCACTTCGCTTTGCATCTGTGCGGTCATGGCTAACGCATAGCGATCGATTTCATGCATTTGATCAATCGTGACCGCGTCGGTGTTGGCATTGAAATCAGCAAGGTTGGCGAGCAAAAATCTAAGCGTATTACGAATGCGTCGATAGCCTTCGACAACCCGTTTGAGGATTTCGTCCGAGATGGAGAGCTCGCCCGAGTAATCGGTGCTGGCAACCCAGAGGCGCAGGATTTCAGCACCCAAACTGTCTGAGACTTTTTGTGGCGCAATCACGTTACCGACTGATTTACTCATCTTGCGGCCGTTTCCGTCGACCACAAAACCATGTGTGAGCAGACCTTTATACGGTGCACGGCCATATAGCATGCAGCCTGTCAGCAATGAAGAGTGGAACCATCCGCGGTGCTGATCCGAGCCTTCGAGATACAGGTCAGCAGGCCAGGTCAGTTGTTCACCATGTGAACCGTTGTGCGCGTTATTCGGTCCGCCCAGTACGGTTGCATGCGTGGTGCCAGAGTCAAACCAGACATCAAGTGTGTCGCGATTTTTTTCATATATTTGCGCATCTTCGGCGCTTAACAAATCAGCAGGCTCGATGGCCTGCCAGGCCTCAATGCCGTGTTTTTCTACACGCTTTGCAACTTCTTCGAGCAGCGCAGGTGTGTTGGGATGCAGAGCCCCGGTTTCTTTATGAATGAAGAACGCCATGGGCACCCCCCATTGACGCTGTCGCGAGAGCGTCCAGTCAGGACGGTTGGCGATCATCGCATGCAAGCGTGCTCGTCCCCAGGCCGGGAAAAACTCCGTGGCTTCGATAGCGGCTAAGGCGCTTACGCGCAGACTTGGCTCATCGTCCTTTGGCTTGACGTCCATGCCTGCAAACCACTGGCTGGTCGCACGATAAATGATCGGCGTTTTATGACGCCAGCAGTGCATATAGCTGTGTGAATGCTGTTCGACCTTGATCAGGGTCCCGGCAGCGGTCAGCGCCTCGACGATCTTGGGGTTGGCTTCCCAGATGCTCAGACCACCAAAACCAGGCAACCCAGGGACGAACTTGCCGTCACCCATGACTGGACTAATGATGTCCGCATCTTTGACGCCATGTGCTTTGCAGGAAATGAAATCCTCGATGCCATAGGCGGGCGCAGAGTGTACGACCCCTGTACCCGTATCGAGTGTGACGTAGTCGCCCAGATAGATTGGGGACAGGCGTTTGTAGTCCGCATCAAAATTTCCCAGCGGGTGTTCAAAACTGATTCCACTGAGTGCAGAGCCTACGCATTTGGCGATAATTTCGCCTTCCATGCCCCATTCTTTCATGCAGGCCTCGACGCGGTCTGCCGCCAGGATCATCAGTGCGCCCGTCGCAGGAGCAGGGCTCACACGTACTAGCGCATATTCAAATTCAGGATGAATATTCAGTGCCTGGTTCGAGGGAATGGTCCAGGGGGTCGTGGTCCAGATGAC
>CAINDJ010000024.1 GCA_903847325.1 uncultured beta proteobacterium
CCCAATTCAGAGAAATTGAAAAAGCTGTATTATATGGCTCGCGTGCTAAAGGCAATTACAAAGCAGGTTCGGATATTGACCTGACCTTGTATGGTGCTGGATTGTCACAAGAAACGCTTATGGATGTTTCCATTGCGCTGGATGACTTATTACTTCCTTACACGATTGATCTATCAATCTATGCGCATCTTGATAACCATGCGTTACGCGAGCATATTGATCGCTTAGGCCTGAGCTTTTATCAGCGATAACTTTACTTTAATATCCCTGCAGTCTCCCTCTTGGGCACTACAGAGATATTCTATAAACCGGTTCTCTTCAATCCGACAACTCAACCCTGGCTTGTTTCATGACCTCGCCATAGTGCTTGTATTCATTGTCGATAAACGTCTGAAACTTTGCCGGTGACTCCATCGTCTGGGGCACGATCGCAGCTTTTTTGAGTTTGTCCTGCACATCAGGGCGCGCGACGACTTTGACGATGGCATCATTGATTTTGTTAATCACGTTCTTTGGTGTGTGCGCAGGCGCAAAGACACCCACCCAGTTCACCGCAGTGAAATTCGGTAGATCTTCTTTTGCCGTGGGTGTGTTCGGCAGAAAATCGATCCGATTCTCAGTCGTTACGGCTAGTACATTCAGACGCCCGTCCTGCGACATCGGCAAGATGGGGGACAAGTCCATCACCACGCCGTCTACGTGGCCTGCAATCGTGTCGGTGACGGCCGGGCCACCGCCTTTGTAGGGCACATGCACCAACTTGCCGTTTGAGGCTGTGGTGAGCATTTCGATTGTGAGATGACTCAAAGAGCCTGTGCCTGATGAGGAAAGCGTGATCTGGCGGGTTTTGGACAACGCAAATAAATCCGCCAGCGTTTTGACGCCAGGCAGGCTGTTATTAATCGCAATCGCCTGAGGTGACAAACCCACCATGTTTACCGCGATCAAATCTGTCGGAGTATGGAAAGGCGGTTTGATCTTGGTTTGCGGCGAGACGACGATGGGACTCAGACTGGAGAGCAGCAGTGTATGCCCATCAGGCGCAGACTTGACGACGTAGGCGCCTGAAATCATGCCAGCCGCACCGGTTTTGTTTTCTACGACGACCGTTGTGCCGAGTAGTTCGCCCATGTAAGGTGCAATGATGCGTGCGGCAATATCGTTTGAGCCGCCCGGTGCAAAGCCCACTACCATGGTGATAGGTTTACCGGAGAAGTCCTGTGCGCGTGCGGCAGTATGTAATAGCGTTGAGCTGCTGAGCGCGAATGCAATGAGTGAAAAACCGAGTCGCGCGAAGCGACCCTGAGTGGGGGTAGTCATGTGTTATCTCCGTTAGTCGCGATTTCTAAAGTCGGGTTGGATCACCGACTCTGTTCGCGCATCTGTTTTGTACAGTCTAGCGGAAAACCGCCCTAAAGAGGGCGGTTGTATGAGATTACAAAACGTAGCGCGCCAGATCCTGGCTGCCGGCCGCCTCGGCCATCTTATCATTCACATACGCGGTATCGATTTGTATCGTTTGACCACTGCTTGCTGTGGCATCAAAAGAAAGATCCTCAAGCAGCTTTTCCATGACCGTGTACAAGCGACGCGCACCGATATTTTCGGTACGCTCGTTGACCTCAAAGGCCAGTTCGGCCAGGCGCGCGATACCGTCCTCGGTAAAGGCTAGCTGAACATCCTCAGTGGCCAAGAGTGCGGAGTATTGTTTGGTCAGTGAGGCATCGGTATCGCACAGAATGCGGACAAAGTCTGCCGCAGTCAATGAGTCGAGCTCGACTCGGATAGGAAAACGACCCTGTAACTCGGGAATCAGATCTGAGGGGCGCGACAAATGAAAAGCACCTGAGGCGATAAACAGAATGTGATCAGTACGAATCATGCCGTACTTGGTCGTGACGGTCGTGCCCTCGACCAGCGGCAACAGGTCACGCTGCACGCCTTGACGTGAAACGTCTGCGCCACCGGATTCGCTGCGCGTGGCGATCTTGTCGATCTCGTCGAGAAACACGATGCCGTGTTGTTCAACATTGGTGATGGCAATCGTACGCAGCTCTTCTTCGTTGACGCGGTTGCCCGCTTCTTCGTCAACGATCATTTTGAAAGCTTCTTTGACCGTCATCTTGCGTGTTTTCTTTTTTTCTTTCGCAAGTCCGGCGAACATGCCCTTGAGTTGCTCGGTCATGTCTTCCATGCCGGGCGGGCCCATGATGTCCATTTGAGGCGACGCCTGTGCGACTTCGATTTCAATTTCTGTCGCGTCAAGCTGACCCTCGCGCAGGCGTTTGCGAAAGGTCTGGCGGGCAGCGTTTTCTTCGCGGATTGGCGAGCCGTCGGCTGCGCGCGCAGGGGCGACCAGAACGTCGAGGATGCGGTCTTCGGCCGCATCTTCGGCTTGTGCCCGCACGCGTTTCATTTGTTCCTGGCGGGTTTGTTTGATTGAGATTTCCGCAAGGTCACGAATGATGGTGTCCACATCGCGTCCAACATAACCGACTTCGGTGAATTTGGTGGCTTCGATCTTGATGAACGGCGCATTGGCGAGTCTGGCCAGACGGCGGGCGATTTCGGTTTTACCCACACCGGTGGGCCCGATCATCAGGATGTTTTTTGGATGAATCTCTGTGCGCAGCGGCTCGCTAACCTGCTGACGGCGCCAGCGATTACGCAAGGCTACGGCGACGGAACGTTTGGCGCGCTGTTGACCAACGATGTGTTTATCAAGCTCGGAGACGATCTCCGATGGGGTCATGGATGAGGCTGACATATGGGGTGACTTTTTAAGAAGTTGCTGCTTTAGCTTAATGTTTCAATCAGATGGGACTGGTTGGTATAGATGCAGAGGTCGCCTGCGATCTCGAGCGATTGTTTGACAATCACCTCGGGCGACAGGTCGGTGTTGCGCAAGAGTGCGAGTGCGGCGGACTGCGCATAGGCGCCACCTGAACCAATCGCAGCTACGCCATTTTCGGGCTCAAGCACGTCACCATTGCCGGTCAGCACCAGTGTGTGTTCGCGATCGGCAACGATCAGCATCGCTTCGAGTCGTCGCAGGACGCGGTCGGTACGCCAGTCGCGGGTGAGTTCAACCGCGGCACGCATCAGGTGACCCTGATGTTTTTCCAGTTTGCCTTCAAAGCGTTCCTGGAGCGTGAACGCATCAGCCGTCGCACCGGCAAACCCGGCCAGAATTTTATCGTGATACAGCCTGCGGATTTTGCGGGCCGTGCCTTTGATGATGATGTTACCCAGTGTGACCTGGCCATCGCCGCCGACTGCGACTTCGTTGCCGCGTCTGACGCTGATGATGGTGGTGCCGTGAAATTGTTCCATATCTACTCTTTAAAGCGAGTCTTTAAATTAAAAGGGCACCCTGGTTGCAATGTGATTGCAATGCGGTGTGCCCTTGGGAGATCAGCGCATGTTGCACATTCTGGTCAGGTCTGTAACGCTGCACATGGCAGGGACACGTACCGCCCAGAAGGCCTCACACGGAGTCGATCAGTCTCCGAACATCTTTTGACGCATTTCGCGGCGCTCTTGCGCTTCGAGTGAGAGGGTCGCGGTCGGACGTGCGAGTAAACGGCGCAAACCGATGGGCTCGCCTGTTTCTTCGCACCAGCCGTAATCACCACCATCGATGCGCACGATCGATTGCTGTACTTTTTTCAGCAGTTTGCGTTCACGGTCGCGTGTGCGCAATTCGAGCGCGTGCTCTTCTTCGATCGTCGCGCGATCTGCCGGATCCGGCACGAACTGTGTCTCACGCAAGTGCTCGGTCGTCTCGCCCGCATTGCTCAGGATTTCCTGTTCCATCTGACGCAGACGGTCGCGGAAAAATCCGAGCTGACGCTCGTTCATGTAATCCGACTCTGGCATCTTGAGCAGTTCGGCTTCAGTGGGCAGATTGTTCTCGGACAGATCGCCCGCTACCTCTGTTTTTTTCTTTGCTGCCTTAGTCGCCATGAAAACACTCCAAAAATTTAAATTCTGCGCAACCTGCGCAGAGTGATTACTTGGCTAAACACTGCTCAAGACCTTTGGTAAAGATGTCTTGAGGAAGTTTGCGTCCGATGAAAACCATTTTGGTGGTTTTCTTTTCGTTGGCCAGCCAGGGTTTGCCGGGTTCGGCGCCCATCATTTGATGCACTCCCTGGAAAAGCATCCGACGATTGATACCTTTCATGTAGAGAATACCTTTGTAACGGAGTAAATCAGGCCCGTAAACTTGCACCACGCCGCCGAGGAACTCCTCAAGACGCTCTGGATCAAAAGCTTTGTTGGACTTGAATACAAATGCACCAATCTCGTCGTTGTGAGCGGGCTTGGGCGCGTGATGATGATGTGTTGGATCGGTACAGGTCGCTGCATCGTGACCATGTCCATGATCGTGGTCGTGGCTGTGATCATGGCCGCAATTTGCGTGATCATGATCGTGACCACGGTCATGGTGGTGATGTGTCGGGTCCGTGCAGCTCGCATGGTCATGATCGTGATCATGCGCTGCATCAGGATGTTCGTCAGACAGGAATTCCGGATCGATATCCAGAATCGTGTTCAGATTAAATCCGCTGATATCAATCAGTTGCTTGAGATCGGTTTCACCAAAATGCACGGCTTCGATTGATGCGCGTGGATTCATATGGACAATACGGCGGCGCAAGGCTGCGTATTCGGCCTCGGTGACCAGATCTTTTTTCGAGACCAGAATGCGGTCAGCAAAACCGACTTGTTTTTGCGCTTCTTCCTGGGTGTCGAGGGTCTCCATGCCGTGCTTGGCATCAACGACAGTGACGACCGCATCGAGCCGATAGTAATCAGCAATATCGTCGTCCATGAAAAAGGTCTGACATACCGGGCCGGGGTTGGCCATGCCGGTTGTCTCGATAATGACGCGCTCAAAATTCAGCTCACCAGCCTGACGACGGGTGCGTAAATCGTTGAGTGTGCGCATCAGGTCGCCACGCACGGTGCAGCAGACGCAGCCGTTGGACAACTCGATGATTTCTTCTTCGTGATCTGTTACCAACAAATCGTTGTCGATGCTTTCGGGCCCGAATTCGTTTTCAATCACGGCGATACGTTTGCCGTGATACTCAGTCAGGATGCGCTTGAGAAGCGTAGTTTTACCTGCACCGAGAAAACCGGTGAGGACTGTGACGGGGACCATTTCGTCCGGATTACGAGGGGAATTCATGTGCCAATCTACTTCTGAAACAGGTAAGGGTGCGAGGCACCGGGCCGTTTGCTCATACAGCAAGGCGAACGCCGGATTACAGCACAGCCTACGCCAAGGGGCAAACTTTTTAAGCTGAGGGTTTCCCTTAGTGCGTATCTAAGCTGCCAGTTAATACTACTAATTAACACCCTATATGGGGGCGCCAAACTATATTTCAATAGCAAATTTAGATTGTTTTTTTAATTATTTTAATCGTAACGTACTGTTTTATATAGGCTTTACTAAATTCTATCCGAATTTAAATTGTAATTACTTGTTATTTTGCTAACTTTTTCGTCCGGCTCGAGGATGTGCGGAGTCGTAGGCTTTCGCCAGATGCTGAAAATCGAGCTTGGTATAGAGCTGCGTCGTGGAAATGTTCGCATGTCCGAGCATCTCCTGCACTGCGCGTAAATCCTGAGCGGATTGCAGCACATGGCTGGCAAAGCTGTGTCGCAATACGTGCGGGTGCACACTGGTGGGCATACCAGCGAGGGTGGAGAGCTTGTTGAGCTGTAACTGAATGACGCGGGGGCTGATCCGGCGTCCCCGCGTGCCGATGAACAGGGCTGACTGATCAGAGCCCAGCGTCTGGGCACTGACGAGTTGAGAGCGGACGGCTAACCATTGATTGATTGCGGCGATGGCTTGCGCACCGATCGGTACGCTCCGGCGTTTGCCTCCTTTGCCCAGGACATGCACCTCGTGATCGGGCAATGTGATCCAGCTCGAAGACGTGTGCTCTTTGGTTTTGGTGTATTGGATATCCACGCTGACGAGTTCGCTCAGCCGCAGGCCGCTTGAGTAAAAAAGTTCAAAGATGGCGCGATCACGTATGGAGACTGGATCGTTCTGGGCAAGCATTGCAGGTGCATCGAGCAGCGCTTTGGTTTGATCAACCGACAGGGCTTTAGGCAAAGCGCGCGAGGCTTTGGGGGCGCGGACATCGGCCGCAGGGTTGGTCGTCATGCCAGAAAGCGGAGCCCACCACTTATAAAATCCGCGCCAGGCTGCGAGCATGCGCGCCAGGCTGCGCGGACCATGCCCCTGACCATGGAGCCTGGCCAGAAAGTGACGGATGTTGCCATTGGCGAGTTGCTCAAGCGACTTGCCGTCAGCGAGCCTGATCAGTTGTTGCAGGTCGCGCTGATAGGCGCTGAGCGTGTGCGTCGAGTAACGGCGGTTGCGCTCAAGGTGTGCGAGCCACTGTTTGACCGCATCGGGCAATGCGGGGTTGTCCGGTGAGCGCGCTGACAAGTTCGCTGACAGGTTCGATGACAAGTCGGCTGGCATGTTTACGCTGTTTGCTGTGCGCTGAAAGTTACGCGCTAGTCAGAATGCTGGGGGTTTTGAGGCGGCAGAGTGCGGCGCTGGCAAGCTGGCTGACGGTTTCGAGAAAAGCGGTGCCCATTTCAGGGTTGAAACGTTGTGCATCATCAGAGCCCAGGACTAATAGGCCAAAAGCAGGCTCATGGGCTGAGACGCGCAGCGCAAGAATCGCCAGCGATGCCGGTTTTGCACTCAGCCAGCTGACCGGTGCAAGCGCCGTGTCGCTGCCGACATAAGGATGGTTCAATGTGTTGGCATAGGCATGAACGGCCTCGTCAACCGGTGCGCCAACGCCCTCTGCCGGTAGGTCAAGTCCCCAGACCCGCATAGCGACTTCCTGGAGATTGAAATGTTCGGCCAAGCCAAGTGCGACCTCGCCTGGAAGCCGGATAGTGGACGTCTCAGACAACATCCGGGCGCACCACTGATTAAGCTTGCCCGTAGTGGACTCGTTAAAGGCGGCGTTGCGAACCAGATCTGCCAGGCGGAATTCAAAATCGCGCAGGCGGTCGCGTAGCGTCAAAATCTGGCGTTCACCTAAGGAAATCGCACGTGACTGGTGGGGGTGCGGCACCTCGAGGGTGGAGAACAGATCAGAATGCTCGACAAAAAAATCAGGATTTTCTTGAAGGAATTTGGCCACGTGTTGCGCGGTCAGGTTGTCGCTCATGTTTCTCTACTCTTTTCTTGACGCTTGGTTAAGTACGATTTTTTAATGACGGTTGGTTAATTACGAGTTTGATTCAATACTGCGCGGATAGTTCAGTATGTCGCAAAGGAGCCCGGTGGGTTTAGCCGGGCAGGCTGGCCACTAACCGGTCGATATCCACGCTACCTGAAAATACCGTTGTTGCAGGTCCTGTCATGCGAAGCGCCGCACCATCCCAGGCAATGCTCAGCCAACCGCCGCGTGTGCGCACGCGGACAGGGGAGTCAAGCAGGCCGCGCCGGATGCCGGCGGCAACTGCTGCGCAGGCGCCTGTCCCGCAGGCGAGGGTTTCGCCCGCGCCACGCTCATAGACGCGTAAGTGCGCGGTATGTCGATCCACAACTTGTAAAAAACCAGCATTAACGCGACGCGCGAAGCGCGGGTGGGACTCAATCACTGGTCCCATCGAGGCGACGGGTGCAAGATCAACGTCCGCCACAATCTGAACGGCGTGCGGGTTTGAAATCGCGACGGCAGACAACCACACGGTCTCGCTACCGATCGGCAGGCCGTAGAGCGTGTCCTGCCCCTCGGTGCGTGTGGCCAGACCGGACACATCAAATGGCAAATCTGCAGGCGTAAAGCGCGTCTGACCCATATCAACGGTCACGTTGCCGTCTGGCAAGGACTCGAGTGAGATCAGCCCGGTGGAGATCTCGGCACGCAATGGGTTGCGTGAGGAGAGTTTTTGTTCGTGGACAAATCGCACAAAACAGCGGGCACCATTGCCGCAGTGCTCAACCTCGCTGCCATCTGCATTGAAAATGCGATAGCGGAAATCAGCCTCAGGGTGGCTGGGGGTATCGACCAGCAAAATCTGATCGCAGCCGATGCCAAACTGTCTGTGGGCGAGGGCGCGTGCGCGCGCTGCAGTCATTTCGATAGGCTGGCGAACGCCATCAAGCACGACAAAGTCGTTACCTGCGCCATGCATTTTTGTGAAGTTCCAGATCATGCTGACATTATCGCCAATTTGCAGGCTGCCGCGTGCAAATTACTGTATCAAGACGTCAATAAAGCTTGGTCTGTCCCATCGGGCGTGTTTTAAAACGACGATGTACCCAGTAATACTGACTTGGGCAGGCTTTTACCCAGGATTCAATGTGCAGATTCAGCCGTGCCGTAGCCGACTCGAGTGAGTCGGTGCCCGGAAAATCTGTCAAAGCAGGTAGAACGGTCACGTTGTAATGACCGGTCTTTGGATCCCATTCGCTCACAACTGGCAAAACGGGTTGATGCCATTTGCGGGCGATTTGTGCCGTCGCCGTCTGGGTGGCCGCATCCAGTCCAAAAAACGGAACAAATACGGCACCTTTGCGACCGAAGTCCATGTCGGGCAAGTAGTAGATGGGTAAGTGCTGTTCGATATAGCGAATCAGCGGACGAATACCGTCGCGACGACTGACCAGATGCACGGTATTGAATCGCGCGCGCCCAAGCCTGACCAGTGCGTCGATATCCGCATTGCTTTGCGGGGTGTACATGGTCGCTCCCTCCGGACCCTCTAACGTGAGTCGCGTGGCGGCCGCGTCCAGTCCAATGAAGTGCGGGGCGAGCAGCATGACCGAGCCGTGAGCAGCGATCAGATCCGGCACTTGTTCATGGCCGCTGACATAAATCAGGCTGCGTATGGTTTGGGCCGAGCCAAACCAGAACACACTGCGATCAACAAAGCTTTGGGTCAGTGCGCGCAGATGCTGTTGTCGCAATTCCTGTCGTGCTTGCGTGCTGAGCGCGGGAAAACACAATTCAAGATTACGCCTCACGATTTTGATGCGTTTGCGGATTAGCCAGGGTGTGAGAGGCGTCAGAAACGCTCCAATTCTCATGCGCGTCTGTTGAGACAGGCCCGCAAGCCATTGAAACAGGCTGATTAACAGCCACATTTTGAGTGATTTGTATTTCAGCGCACGAATTGACTGCTCCCATTCATGCTCGCAATGGAGGGCCTGATCGCTTTGGGATGCGTGAGGTGATTTGGGGGGTGAGCTGTTCAATCTGCTCATAAAAATGTGGGTATTCGCAACATAAACGTATTTTCGCTTAAAATAACTGCAGTCGCTGTGTTAACCGACAACTTGCGGGGCGACTGAGTTGGGTGAGGGCATGTCTTGCGCTCGCCGGCAAAAAAACAATTCCGCTAAAGCGTCGCGCCCATTCCAAAGTCTTTCACAGGTCACGGTACGGGGTGCAACGCACCTCCTTAACCATTTTGGCTATTTGCCAACAAAGGGCGTGATCATGTCTAAAGCAAGCGATTTTCTCTTTACCTCCGAATCCGTATCCGAAGGCCACCCAGACAAGGTAGCTGACCAGGTTTCCGACGCGATTCTGGATGCTATTTTTACCCAGGATCCACATGCGCGTGTTGCAGCGGAAACGCTTTGCAATACCGGTCTGGTCGTGCTGGCTGGCGAAATCACCACCACCGCAAACGTCGACTACATTCAGGTCGCACGTGACACGATCAAGCGCATTGGATATGACAATACCGATTACGGTATCGATTACAAAGGTTGCGCAGTGCTGGTGGCCTACGACAAGCAGTCGCCTGACATCGCGCAGGGTGTGGACCGTTCCTCAGAAGACTATCTGAATCAGGGCGCTGGCGACCAGGGTCTGATGTTTGGTTACGCATGTAACGAAACACCTGACTTGATGCCTGCCCCAATCTGGTACGCACACCGTCTGGTTCAGCGCCAGAGCGAGTTGCGCAAAGACGGCCGTCTGCCCTGGTTGCGTCCTGACGCGAAATCACAGGTCACTTTCCGCTATGTTGACGGCAAGCCTGTCGAAGTCGACACCGTCGTACTCTCGACCCAGCATGCACCTGAAGTTTCCCAGCAGACCATTCACGAAGCTGTGATCGAAGACATCATTCGCCCAAGCTTCCCCGAAGGCCTGTTAACACCGAATACCAAGTTCCTGATCAACCCAACCGGTCGTTTCGTGATCGGCGGTCCACAGGGCGATTGCGGTCTGACCGGTCGCAAAATCATTGTCGATACCTACGGTGGCGCATGCCCACACGGCGGCGGTGCGTTCTCCGGCAAGGATCCCTCAAAGGTTGACCGTTCGGCGGCCTACGCTGCACGTTATGTTGCAAAGAACATTGTCGCGGCCGGCCTGGCAACACAGTGTCAGGTTCAGGTGAGCTACGCCATCGGCGTGGCTGAACCGATCAACATTACTGTCTACACCGAAGGCACGGGCGTGATTCCTGATGAGCAATTGGCCAAGCTGGTGCGTGAGCACTTTGACCTGCGTCCAAAAGGCATCGTCAACATGCTTGACCTGCTGCGTCCGATCTACAGCAAGACCGCTGCCTATGGTCACTTTGGTCGCGCAGAGCCCGAATTCACCTGGGAAGCCACCGACAAAGCGGCTGCCCTGAAGAAATCGGTTTAAGGTTTTGAATATTGACTCACGCCCTGTAGTGGTTGAGGATTTGTCGAATGGCGCGGATTCGCCTTGTGTGGCTGTCTGTTCGACATTGTTTGACGATATTTGCAGAGGCTGTGGCAGGACTGTGATGGAGGTGTCAAACTGGGTGTTTATGGACGATGCGGAAAAGAAAGCCGTATGGTCCAGAATCCTGGCTGAGGGCTATCCACGCAGGCCGAGTTAAATCAGTTGGATAACAAAACAAAGGACCTCCTCGGAGGTCCTTTGTTTTTGTCCGTTTGATTTTTTACCCGCTTGAATTGTGCGGGTGATGATGCGTTTTTAGGCAGGTTTATCAAATTGTGCGGAAAACCTCGCCGTTCAGGGCGAGGATGAATAGCACGGACAGCGTAGCTGTCCTAGATGTTTCTATCTTGTGAATACACGGGCTGCTGTATATAATTACAGTATTAAGCGATTGCAAGCCTACAAATTTGAGCTGATGCCTCACGGTCAACAGCAGCGCAATATGCGGCGCTTTGCAGGCGCTTGCCGCTTCGTTTTCAACAAAGCATTGGCGTGGCAAAAAGAGCAGTACACCACTGATCAAACAATCAGATTCAGCTACACCGTCTTGGCAAACCTACTGCCGCTGTGGAAGCAAGATCCGAATCTTGCCTGGCTGAAAGAGTCACCTAGTCAAGCCTTACAGCAAACGCTGAAAGACCTAGAGCGTGCCTATAAAAACTTTTTCTCTAAGCGTGCAGATTTCCCTCGCTTTAAGAAAAAGGGTCAATCAGACAGCTATCGCTATCCGCAAGGATGCAAGCTCGATCAAAGCAATAGCCGTATCTTTCTCCCCAAGCTCGGTTGGATGCGCTATCGGAACAGCCGCGACGTATTGGGTGGAGCCAAAAACGTGGCCATCAGCCACTCATGCGGCAAGTGGTTTGTATCGATTCAAACTGAGCGCGAAGTCGAACAATCTTTGCCTCAAGTAACATCAGCGATCGGTATCGATGTCGGTGTTGTTCGCTTCGCGACGATGAGTGATGGTAATCACATCGAGCCGCTCAACAGTTTTAAGAAGCACCAGCAACGCCTTGCGCGCTATCAGCGCCGCATGCGCCGCAAAGTCAAATTCAGCAACAACTGGAAAAAAGCCAAAGCACGCATCCAGAAAATCCACACCGCAATCGCGAACGCTCGCCGCGACTACCTGCACAAAGCCACAACAACGATCAGCCAAAACCACGCGCTCGTTTGTATTGAGGATCTGCAGGTGCGGAATATGTCCAAGTCATCCAAGGGCTCAATCGATCAACCTGGCAAGATGGTCAAACAAAAGTCGGGCCTGAACCGCGCGATCCTCGATCAGGGGTGGGGCGAGTTCAGGCGTCAACTGGAGTACAAGGTGGGCTGGCAAAGCGGCATCTTGCTGGCCGTGCCTGCGCACCACACCAGCCAGACGTGTCCGGCCTGCGGCCACGTAGCAAAAGAGAATCGACTCACGCAAGCGCGATTCGAGTGTGTCGATTGTGGCTACGAGAACCACGCCGATTTGGTCGGTGCGATCAATATTTTAGAGCGGGGATACCGCTTGTTAGCCTGTGGAGAGTTGGTGCAGTCAGACCGCTCTGTGAAGCAGGAACCCACCGAAGC
>CAINDJ010000025.1 GCA_903847325.1 uncultured beta proteobacterium
AGGAGCATTTTTCTCTGGTCAAACTAACTCCTGTGCATCTTGATGCGTTGCGTCACTTATTACCCGCCGCAACCCTTGCCAATCAAACAAACGCATACGTGATTGGGGGTGAGCAACTTACCGCTGCAACAGTTGAATTCTGGCGCGAGTATGCACCCGCAACAAGACTCATCAACGAGTACGGCCCGACAGAAACAGTCGTGGGCTGTTGTGTGTACGAAGTCAGTGAAAAAACACCACGTGATGGAGTTATTCCGATTGGAATGCCTATCTGGAATACACAACTGTACCTCTTAGACCCACACCTGGAACTCGTGTCTGATGGGACCGTTGGAGAGCTTTATATTGGTGGTGAAGGACTTGCCCGTGGATATCTGGGTCGTACCGGTCTGACTTCAGAACGTTTTATCGCCTGCCCTTTCGGAAAATCTGGCGCGAGAATGTACCGGACAGGCGACTTGGCAAGGCGACGCGATGATGGGGTGCTGGTCTATCTTGGTCGCGTTGACGATCAAGTCAAAATCCGTGGTTATCGCATTGAGCTTGGCGAGATTGAAACAGCCTTATTAAACAAGGTCAGCAACCTGGCGCACGCAGCGGTCATTGCCAGAAAAATTGCAGGAGAGTTGCGTCTTGTCGCCTACCTGGTTCCAGGACCGGATCAGACGCTTGTTGATTACTCGGCAATCCAATCCACACTGGGCGAATCTCTGCCCGAGCATATGGTGCCTGGCTTATTCGTTACCCTGACAGAGCTCCCTCTGACACCAAACGGAAAGCTGGATCGCTCGAAACTACCTGAACCCACAGCAGAAATTACAGGCACAAACTATCGTGCGCCGCGCACCTCCCAAGAAACAGTTCTTTGCAATATTTATGCATCCCTGACAGGCTTGGATCAAGTAGGGATTGAGGATAGCTTTTTTGCAATCGGTGGCGACAGCATTCTTGCGATACGTCTGGTCAGTCGCGCGCGCGCCGAAGGATTGCTTTTTGCCGTGAGGGATATATTCAAATATCAAACCCCTGAATTACTGGCGTTGAACAGCAAACAATCTGACTCTGCAGTGCTGGTCCAAACATGGGAAGAAAATGGGATAGTCCCCGCGCTACCCATTTATCATGAGTATCTCCAAGCTGGCGGGTCACTCGATCGTTTCAACCAAGCCGTTCTGCTCAACATACCGGCAGACGTCAATCGCGCTCAAGTACAAGCTGCATTGCAGGAAATATCCGCGCAACACGGCGCACTGCGCATGCGTTGTGAAGGTGATGGGCCTGATACATTATTCATCGTTGAGACTGCAGCCAACACTCCAGCGCCTCTCTTAGCAACGCTTAACATCGACACAGAGGATGACGAACAAGCAAAGCAACGCGTTGCGCAAGCGCTTGCGGGGCTCAGTGAAAAGCTTGACATCCGTCGTGCGGGCGGCATGCTGACAGCGCTGTGGATTGAACGTGCAAACCATTCAAATCAGCTTGCACTCGTGATCCATCATTTTGCAGTAGATGGCGTTTCCTGGCGGATTTTGATTGAAGATCTAGGGTCGCTCACCCCTCTGTCAACTGAACAATTACCTAAAAAACTACCTGCAAAAACAATGTCTTTGAAAGCGTGGGGCGAATTACTGCACGCGCAAGGCACGCGCGGTGCACGAAGAAATGAAGAGCCCCTTTGGACCTCTCAGCTTTCAACACTGAACCCATTACCTCAGGATCGCGCAATACAAGCCGCAGAGAACACGCTGGGCGCGGGTGTTCAGGTCGCAGGCAAGCTCAGTAGCGTCCTGACAGATCGTTTACTGCGCGCACCCGCGGTCTATCACGGTGGAATTAACGATATCCTGTTGTCGACGCTAGGTATTGCACTGAGCGCTTGGAGTCAATCACAATATGGTTATGACCTGGGCGATCCGGTCGTGACGATTGAAGGTCATGGTCGAGAGCTGGATCAGGATCTTTCCCAGACTGTTGGATGGTTTACAAGTGCATTCCCTGTCCGGTTGGAAGTCGGTCACGTTTCGCTCCAGGATCTTAGTTACCCTGGGCTGGTTATCCGACGGGTAAAAGAGATGCTCAATACCTTGCCTGATAAAGGCATCGGGTATGGCATTCTTAAATATTTGGATCATGGCAGCACCATTGCGCATTCAGATCTTGCAGCCCCTCAAATAGTTTTTAATTATCTTGGCCGCTTTGAGTTCAATAACGATGCGTCTACACGTTGGTCCATGGCGGATAATGGTTTAACAGCAGCGCATGACAATCCTGACCGTCCACGTCTACAGCTGATCGATTTCAATGCGATGATCGATAGCACCGGGCAATTGATCTACGGGATAACTTATTGCCCCCTCGCCCACGACTCCGAGTCGATTGCTGCGCTCTCGGCTATTTTTGACCAGACAGCTCAAATCGTCGTCGATCATTGCCTGAATACGCCTATTCATAACAGGCATACGCCTTCTGATTTTCCGCTCGCACAAAAACGTGCGCGACTTCATGGCAATACATTGACGCAGGAAACGCTGGATCAAATCGCATCCCGTTACCCCGACATGCAGGATATTGTTCCCCTGACATCGCTGCAGCATGGCCTGGCCTATGAAAGTTCGTTGCTCGCGGGCCTCAGTACAGATCCGTATCACGTGCAGATGAATTTCACGTTCGAGGGCGATTTTTCTATAGAGTGCATGCGTCAAGCATGGACAAGACTCATAGAGCGCCATGCCGTACTGAGGCTCGTCATTGCCCCGACATCCCTTGTCACCGGACTCGGAGTCATTCTGGGCACCAGTGCTGATGACTGTCAGTTTGTTGCATTGGAAGGCTCACCGAAGGAACGTGCTGAGCTCCTCAAAAAGCGCGATCGCGATGACGGTTTCAACTTGGAATCCGGACCACTGCTTAGAGCCAGGATGACTCAGCTTGACGCAACTACTTACTTTTTGCTGATTGCCAATCATCACCTGATTCTTGACGGATGGTCAACGCCGCTCTTATTAAGCGAATTAACCCACCACTATGAAGACATCTATCACGCACGCGCATCGCATGCCCAAACGCGTGCCTTTGCCTGGCAGGACCATCTGTCCTGGCTGGCACAGCAAGATATCGAACAAGCGAATACTTACTGGAAAAACCATCTACAGGAATTAACCGAACCTAGTCGCCTTCATCTGGCGAAAACGACAGACAAAGTTGGAATGGAGAACATCAGCCTGCGCGTCGATGCACAGACATCGACTGCATTGGATGTTTTCGCACGCAGACACGGCTTGACTCAGGCGTCGATACTTCAAGGTCTTTTTGCACTCATCCTGGCACGCATGAGTGGCCAAAACAATATCGTTGTCGGAAGCGTGCGTAATGGACGATCCAGCCAGATCCCAGGGATCGAAACAGCACTGGGAATGTTTATCGATACCCTTCCGTTTTATTTAAAAATCAATACCCGCCAAACGCTGGTTGAGTGGCTTGTTGAACAACAAACCGCACAGTCGGAACAAGATGCTTTTGCGCATCTTGGTTTGGCGGCGATCCAGGCATTGGTTGGATTGACTGGCGAATCGCTGTTTGAAGCACTATTCGTTTTCGAAAATTATTCTACCGGCTCGATCACTCAGGTTTCTGGCTCACTCAAACAAACCGATGCCCCTATTCAAGCATATGCTGATAAAATGGCATCCATTTTTACACCTTTTGTATTAACTATTGCTACTATCACGTTTCTAGGTAAGTTATTAATATATTTATCTATCCATTACCCTCAGGCTCTCTATCTACTACTAGTACCTACTTCACCATTCTATACAAGCACTTCTACATACTAGTAAGGTTAACTATCAAAACGTAAGACATTAAAAGTTCCCGAAATCCGGCATGTTCTTCCAATACGTGCCAATACCGAAAGCGCA
>CAINDJ010000026.1 GCA_903847325.1 uncultured beta proteobacterium
ATTCCTGAATACCTTTCCAGCCAGCGATCGACGAACCGTCGAATGCCTGACCTTCTTTTAATTTGTCTTCGTTGATTTGGCTGACCGGCACGGAAACGTGCTGCTCTTTACCCATCGTGTCCGTAAAACGGAAGTCGACGAATTTGACTTCGTTCTCTGCAATCTTTTTCAGAACATCTTGAGGGGTGCTCATATTGACTCCGGTAATGTAATTGAGTGAATAATGGTTAAAAAATTTATGTCGCAGCCAGCTGCAATGAACTATGCAGACTATCAAGCAACATTCGTGCCAGACATCCTACCTAAGGAGAATGCCCATAATCGGGACTAAAAACGCACCAGAATAATGCATTTTTACTTTTTTTTGCACCAAGCCAGTGATTTCAGAGGAATAGTGTTTGTAATTCATTCAGAAAACGCCATCCTTGCGCTGTAGCTTGAAACCTGAGCGGATCTGCGGTGAGCAGACCTTTACTCGTCGCAGATTGCAGCGCTTTTGAGATCGTGACCAAGGCTTGCCCGGTACGCTCAGTGTACAGCGTACTGGGCACACCGTTTTTCAATCGCAACGCATTGAGCATGAATTCAAAAGGTAAATCCTGCGATGTCAACAGTCTGTTTTCAGCAATATGCGAACCATCGCGCTTTAAAGCGGCGGCCATCCATAGATCCGGGTTTCTGGTGCGCGACGCCCTCTCGATGCGGTCATGGTAAGAAATTTTGCCGTGCGCTCCAGGACCAATACCCAGGTAATCACCAAACTCCCAGTAATTGGAGTTATGCCGGGACACGGCGCCAGGTTTTGCAAAAGCTGAGACTTCGTAGCGCAGGAGCCCCGCACTCGCAGCCAAGGACTCAATGCTGTCCTCCATTTCGGCGGCCAGATCCTCATCAGGTAGGGTCGGCGGATACTTTGCAAACACCGTATTGGGCTCAAGCGTCAGGTGATACATCGACAGGTGTTCCGTGCCAAAAGACAAGGCGGTCTGCGCGTCATGCACGGATTGGAGCAGCGTCTGACCCGGAAGCGCAAACATCAGATCAAGATTTACCCGCTTGACGGCCCGTTGCGCCATCTCTATGGCCGCCCTCGCCTGATCTGCATCATGAATCCGGCCCAATGCTTTCAAGGCAACATCATCAAAAGATTGAACGCCTAGTGAGATACGATTGACACCACTGGCTGCGTAGGCCATAAACCGCCCTGCCTCAGCGGTACCAGGATTGGCCTCGAGTGTGATTTCAGCATCCGGCCATAACGAGAGATGGGACCTGAGCATGGCGAGCATGCGATCTATGCCGCGATCGGATAAGAGGCTCGGTGTGCCGCCTCCAATAAACACGGTAAAAACCTGTCGTCCCCAGATGCTGGGGAGTGCTTGCTCGAGGTCTGCCTGCAAGGCATCAAGGTAAAGCTCTTCGGGCAATATGGCGGGGGTCTGGTGTGAATTGAAATCGCAATAAGGACATTTGCGCACACACCATGGAACATGGATATATACAGAGAGCGGAGGTAATGACGTCAGCAATCCCTGAGCGTGCGGGTGGACGCCTGCGGTAACCGCGGCAGACTGCGCGTCTCGCACATGAGCATGTTGAGGAGTAAAGCTTTCTGGAATGATCGGAATGAATTTTGTCATGCTGATACAACTAGGCCGCAGCGCGGCGCGATGAGGCCACGCGCCTGCAACTGGCGAATCATTAATTGCATGGCTTGTCCTCTATGACTGATTTTATTTTTTATTTCAGGGGCCAGTTCGGCTGCAGTACAGCCCTGCTCGGGCAAATAAAAATAAGGGTCGTAGCCAAATCCGTGATCACCGCGCGGCGCATCGAGCAATTCGCCTGACCACATGCATTCGGCGATGACCGGTTGAGGATCCTCCGGCCGAGTGACCAGCACAAGCACCGCCACATACCAGGCACTGCGATCGGTCACTGCTTGTAAGGCGGCAATCAGTTTTTGGTTATTTGCAGTATCAGAGCGTGTACCATCCGCGGCTTGCGCATACCGTGCAGAGTGAATGCCTGGTTCGCCATGAAGTGCAGTCACGCAAATGCCTGAATCATCCGCGATAGCAGGTAAGCCAGAGAGCAAACTCGCATGGCGTGCTTTGGTCAATGCATTTTCAATAAAGGTCGGATGTGGTTCTGGCGCATCGGGAATGTCCAGTGCGTGTTGCGAAATCAACTCAATATTCAGGGGACTGAATAAGGCGTTGAACTCTCGCAATTTTCCTTTGTTACCAGAGGCTAGTACGATTTTCTTTAGAGGTTGCACGGAGAATTTTTCACAATAATGGCTAGAAAATACGGAGAGTCAGGAGGAGAGTTCAGCATCCGCAATCAGCATGCTGACAAGTTCGCGCGCAAAACCAGGGAGTTGCTCGAGTTGGCGCACACAGATATGTAATTTTCTCTCTGCCCATTCATCTGACAGTCGCACGAGCTTGATGTTCAGGCGCTGCGCATAGCGTTGGGCCGCACGTTCTGGCACGACGCCAATACCCACATTGGCCTCAATCATGCGGCAGACCGCTTCAAAACTACCCACCTCAACGCGGAACCGGAAAGGATGACCAAGCTTATCCGCAGCCTGAATCAGAAATGCGTGAATGGCACTCCACTCTGACAACCCAACATACTCGTAGCTGAGCGTGTTGGCAAAAGCGACCTCTTTGAGATCGGACAAC
>CAINDJ010000027.1 GCA_903847325.1 uncultured beta proteobacterium
AACTTCCATTCGTTGGTCGGAACCACCAGCGATTCAAACTACAAAGATTTCGTTATCGAAAAGATCAAGAGAATCAAGTTTCAATTCGGGAAGAAAAAGTTCGATCAAGTTATTGAGTAGTGTTAATCTAGACGCTTTGTTTAGGACAGTCGATCCAAATACCCCTTTGTTGTGGGTTATCCGCGAACAAGTTGGCCTGACCGGTACAAAGTATGGTTGCGGCGTAGCACAGTGCGGTTCTTGTACTGTCATGGTCGATGGCAATGCCGTGCGTTCATGTGCCTATCCAGTCAGCGCCGTCGGGACACAAAAGATCCAGACGATTGAAGGCTTAGCCGCAAATGACAAGTTGACCAAACTGCAGCAAGCCTGGATCGATCATCAGGTACCGCAGTGCGGTTATTGCCAGTCAGGCATGCTAATGGCTGTCACGGATTTATTGAATAAAAAACCTAAGCCTACCGATGCCGATATTGATGCGGCGATCACGAACATTTGTCGTTGCGGCACTTTCCAGCAAGTGCGCGCTGCCATCCACTCTCTTGCTAAAGCCTAAGGGGTCCAACATGAATGCACGCGTCCCTAATCTTTCCCGTCGTAAATTTATCGTTGGCACCACCGCTGTCGGCGCTGGTCTTTCTTTGGGTCTGACATTTCCTTTTGCCATAGGTACCGCCGAGGCTGCGCTAGCAACTCCTGAAATCGGTGCCTGGGTCGTTATCAAACCTGATGATTCTGTTGTTGTTCGTGTTGTCCGCTCAGAAATGGGTCAGGGCACGATCACTGGTCTGGCACAGATGGTTGCCGAGGAACTCGAATGCGACTGGAATAAAGTTTCTGTCGAGTATCCAACACCTGGCGAAAACCTCAAGCGCAAGCGCGTGTGGGGTGATTTTGGTACGGGCGGTAGCCGCGGCATCCGCACTTCCGAAGACTATGTTCGTAAGGGTGGAGCGGCAGCGCGCATGATGCTGGTTGAGGCAGCGGCTGCACAGTGGAAAGTGCCTGCAACGGAATGTGTTGCTGCAAATAGCGTTATTACACACACGCCTAGCGGCAAAAAAATCAGTTTCGGTAAAGTTGCCGATGCGGCATCGAAATTAGCCGTACCAACGGAAATTAAGCTTAAAGATCCAAAAGACTGGAAAGTCATTGGTCAGCCTAAAAACCGTCTCGATACTTTCCAGGATAAGGTCACAGGAAAGCAAGTCTACGGTATTGATTTGCAATTCCCTGGCATGCTCATCGCTAATATTGTTGAGTGCCCGGTTTTTGGTGGCAAAGTAAAAAGCTTTGATCCCAGCAAAGCCATGGCCATGAAAGGCGTGAAGAAAGTATTGCAAGTGGGCGATAGCGCGGTTGCAGTTGTGGCCGATACCTTCTGGGTCGCTAAGACGGCAATGGATCAGGTTGCGATTGTTTGGGACGAAGGTCCAAACGCGAAAGTTTCAAGCGCCACGATCAAAGCCGCGATGCAAGAGGGCCTAACCGCAGAGCAGGCTTTTGTCGGTAATCAATTTGGTGATATGAAGGCTGCGGTTGCGAGCGCGGCAAATAAAACAGAATCGACCTATTTCTACCCCTTCCTCAATCACGCCACAATGGAGCCAATGAATGCAACGGCGAAGTGGACACCTGAGGGTTGTATTGCCTGGGTCCCAACACAGGATGGTGAGGCTTCTTTGGCTGCCGTGATTGCAGCGTCAGGCTTGCCAGCTGAGAAGTGTGATGTCAATAAGGTCAATCTGGGTGGTGGTTTTGGTCGCCGCGGTAATTTCCAGGACTACACAACACAAGTCGTCAGGATTGCCAAAGAAATTCCTGGTACCCATATCAAATTGATCTGGACTCGCGAAGAAGACATGACGCAAGGCCGCTACCATCCCGTCATGATGTGTAAGCTGACCGGAACATTTGACGCCAATAAAAATTTGACCGGCCTTCATATGCGCTTGTCGGGCCAGTCAATTCTTGCCGCTGTACGTCCAGCTGTAGTCGAGCAACAAAAGGGTCGTGATCCTTTGGTTTTCCAGGGTGTTTTTGATGGTGGTGAGCATGGATTTGGTTATAAATTTCCAAATCTGATGGTTGATCATGCCATGCGTAATACGCACATTCCACCAGGGTTCTGGCGTGGTGTGAACGTCAATCAGAATGCAATTTTCATGGAATGTTTCATGGATGAGCTGGCTGATGCCGCAGGGGTTGATCCTGTTGAGTTCCGCCGCAAATACATGGGCGAATTTCCACGCAATCTGGCGGCACTCAATGCAGTTGCTGAGCGCATCGAGTGGAACAAACCACCCAAACCCGGCGTATTCCGCGGCGTGGCGCAGATGAAAGCATTCGGCAGCTACGTTGCTGCGGCGTGCGAGCTGTCTGTAACGGACGGCACGAAGGTCAAGATCCACCGGATCGTTGCGGCAACAGATTGCGGCTATGCCGTTAATCCTGCCCAGATCGAGCGTCAGGTGTCAGGATCGTTTGTGTACGGCTTATCCGCACTATTCCTTGAGGAGTGCACGGTAAAAGACGGGCGTATCGAGCAGACCAACTTTACGAATTTCGATTCGATGCGTATCGCACAAATGCCAAAGGTCGAGACCATCATTATTCAAGGTGGTGGCAAAGAGTGGGGCGGAATTGGCGAGCCTACGATTTGTGTGGCGGCACCTGCTGTGCTGAACGCGATTTATCGCGCGACAGGTAAACGCTATCGCACCGTACCTCTGAAAAATGAAGGTGTCACGCTTATATGAGGCAATTGAGGGTTGGATATACAAGGACGGTTTATAGGTTTTTGAACTGTCTGGTCGTGCCGATATCTTTGGCTCTTTCCAATCCTCTCTTAGCGCAGTCTTTGGATAAAGACGTTATCCCCGCGTCGCTCTCCGATCGTGCCGGAGATGCGGCGCGAGGCAAAGCTATTGTTTTAAGCCGACAAACTGGTCTGTGTATTTTGTGCCATAGCGGCCCGTTTCCCGAGGAAAAATTTCAGGGGAATTTAGCGCCAGACTTGGCTGTGAGTGCGGTACGGCTCTCTAAAGAGCAACTAAGGGCGCGAATCGTAGATGCTAGCCAGTTCAATCCGGTAAGTATCATGCCTTCGTATTACCGCAAAGATCACTTCACGCGCGTTGCCCCTCAATATGCTGGAAAGCCTATTTTGAATGCGCAAGAGATTGAGGATGTTTTGGAGTTTTTAGTGAGCCTAAAACCATGAGTACTGGCAGAAGAACATTCGTTGTGATGACAGGGGCAGTTTTGCTTGCACCATGGATGAGTGCGCATTCGACCGAAGCCGAAGCGACACAAGCAATCAAGCAAATCGTAGGTGCCGCGAAGATCAGGACTGGACGCGTTGAAGTTGATATTCCTCCTCTGGTTGAAAACGGTAATTCTGTGATGATGAAGGTGACGGTTCAGAGTCCGATGACTGAGCAGGATTTTGTTCGGGCGATCCACGTGGTTGCTGAAGGAAATCCACTGCCGAATGTTGTGAGCTTTCAACTGGGCTATCGCTCTGGCCGCGCTGAGGTCACGACCCGTGTTCGTTTGAATGATTCACAGAGAGTCTGGGCGATCGCGCAAATGAGTGACGGCACATTTTGGCAGGGGCATGCGGCAACATTAGTTACGCTTGCTGCTTGCACGGAGGTGTGATGAGTAAAACATCCAGAACGCTCGTGACAATGCCAGCGACGGCTAAGAAAAACGAAATCATTGAAATCCGTATTATTGTTCAGCACGATATGGAAACTGGTTTTAGACACTCGGAGCAAGGCGTCCGAATTGAGCGTGACATTATTCGTGAATTTCTCTGTACCTATAACGGAATTGAGATTTTCAGGGCAGACTTGCATCCTGCCATTGCGGCGAATCCCATGATTACTTTCACGACGATTGCTATGGAAAGCGGGACGCTGGAGTTCAACTGGAAGGGTGACAATGAATACGCCTCGTCCACAACCAGTAAGATCACAGTGACGTGATTCTCAACATAGCAAAAATTTATTTTGCATTGTGCGCTTTATTGGGCGTGACAGGGATTGGTTTTGCTGATCCGACAGGTCAGGATCGTCAGTCCTCCTATGCATTGATGTCTGCGCAGACACAGGCGATGCAAAACGACCTCGTTCAAAATCCCGCAACGTTCTGGGTGCTTGACGGCCAGACAATCTGGCAAACACCCGCAGGCAAAAGTAATAAATCTTGCGCCCAATGCCATGGCGATGCTGAACAATCGATGAAGGGTGTCGCTGCTAGCTTTCCTAAATTAGTGAATAACAAACTTCTGAATTTAGAAGGGCAGATCAATCAGTGCCGTACGGAACATCAGCAAGCAGCGCCTTTCGTGCATGAAAGTAAAGAGTCGCTATCGATTGCAGCGTATGTCGCCACGCAATCCAAGGGGATGCCGATTACGATTGCCGAAAGTCCCGCGTTAGACGTGCATCTGCAGGCGGGACGTCAGCTTTTTGAACAGAGAATGGGTCAGTTGAATTTATCGTGTGCGCAATGCCATGCAGAGCGTTCAGGTCTGAAGCTTGCAGGCAATGTCATTCCGCAAGCTCATCCAACCGGCTATCCGATTTACAGACTGGAATGGCAGACGATGGGGTCGCTTGAAAGACGTCTGCGAAACTGTATGTCAGGCGTACGCGCTGAACCTTTCGCGTTTGATTCAAAAGAAATCGTAGACCTTGAACTCTATTTGATGTGGCGCGCGCGGGGCATGCCCGTTGAAACACCTGCCGTTCGACCTTAATTGGAAGTATGAACATGAAAATCTTTTGCAGACCACCCGCTCACATTTTGGCAGTCTTTACGATTGTCCTGTTGAGTTGCTTTGACGCATGCGCGCAGACTCAGGATGCTCAGGTGTTATATCAGCGAGCGCTTGCGGCGACATGTGCGAATTGTCACGGTACTGATGGCAAAGGGATTGAGAATGCGGGTATGCCGTTAATTAACCAGCTTACAGAAAATAATATGCTGGCCCAGTTATTAGCGTTTAAAACTGGGGAGCGCGCGGGAACGATCATGCCGCAGTTAACGAAAGGTTATACGGATGAGCAAATGCAGGTGATCGCAAGTGTTCTGGGTAAAAAATGATGGGGATGAAAAGATGAATCGTCGTCTGTTTCTTGGGCAAAGTGCTGCTCTGGCGAGTTTAATCATGGGGGCGCCGGGACTCGCACGCGCATCGAACCTTAATTCTGCGGAAATCATTGTTGTGGGTGCTGGTTACGGCGGCGCAACTACAGCCAAATATTTACGTTTACTGTCAAACAATACCGCGCGCGTGACACTGATCGAACCAGATCCGATGTTCATTTCTTGTCCGTTGTCCAACCTTGTTGTGGGTGGCTCGCGCACACTAGAGGATCTATCTGTGCCGTACGATGCATTGCGTTCGGCGCACGGCATCAATATGATTCGGGAAACTGTCACACAAGTCGATGCGGTCAAGAAAACCGTCACACTCTCCTCGGGCAAAAATTTGCGGTACGACAAGCTTGTACTGTCGCCCGGCATAAGTCTGATGACCGACAGCATCGAAGGACTGAGCCAGGCGAACGCATCAGGGGCTACATTGCAAGCCTGGAGGGCAGGCCCTGAAACCGTCGCACTGCATCGGCAGTTGCAAGCGATGCAGGATGGAGGTGTCTATGCCATCACCATTCCTGAGCAACCGTACCGTTGTCCGCCCGGACCATATGAAAGGGCGTGTCAGGTCGCCGATTATTTTAAAAAGAACAAACCAAAATCAAAGGTACTCATCCTGGATGCGAATCAGGATGTCGTCTCAAAGGGGGCTCTTTTTAAAAAAGCCTGGGCGGATTTATATCCAGGGATCGTTGAATATCGCGCATCTCATACTGTCATGCGAGTCGATGGGCAATCCAAAACATTAAAATTCGACATACAGGAAGATGTGCGTGCCGATGTATTAAATGTATTGCCTCCGATGCGTGCAGGCACCCTGGTCGTTAACGCAGGCCTGGCAAACTCTAACAAACGCTGGGCGCAAGTAAATTTTTTAAATTTCGAGTCCACCGCAGCCAAAGATATACACGTGATTGGTGACTCAGCTCAAAACGCTGCTTTCATGCCTAAATCTGCACATATGGCGAATCAGCATGCAAAAGTTGCCGCGGCGGCAATCGTGGCTGAGTTGAGTGGATGGGATGTAAATCCTTCGCCTGTACTGACCAACACCTGTTACAGCTTTGTCGATACGAAGCAGGTTGTCCACGTTGCGAGCGTTCACCAGTACAGTGCAACTGAAAAAACCTATAAAACTGTTGCTGGCTCCGGCGGTGTATCGCCCGGACCCACCGCGCTCGAAGGCACCTACGCCTGGGGGTGGGCGCGCAATATCTGGGCCGATAGTCTCGGCGCGTAAATTAGCTTGACACTGTTCGTAACTAAGGTTCACAATCAATCATCAGTATACGAACTATTGAAAAGCATTTATTTCCGGAGATTGATTTGCTCCCAGCTGAGGCGACAGAGTTCAGTGCAAGCGCGGACATCCGTTCGCATGATGCTGCGTCGCCGCATTCTGAGCATGTGATTTGGGATCGCCCTGGTTATCTTGTGCGCAGGCTCCATCAGCTGCATGTCGCCTTGTTTATGGGGCAAGTCGCCAAGGGTGAGGTCACACCCATTCAATACGGTTTATTGAGCATCCTCGTGAATCGGCCTGGCATCGATCAGTCCATGCTCGGAGAGGAATTAGGGCTCGATCCCGCGAATATCGCCGAGATCCTGAAACGACTCGAAGCACGTCAACTGATTTCACGCGAAATAGATCCAGCTAATCGGCGAAGGAAACTCTGTGCCGCAACCCGCGAGGGAGAGCAGTTTGTTGCGCGCTATCAGAAAGACATGCAGCATTCCCAGCAGCAGTTACTCAGCCCGCTTGCACCGCACGAACGTGAACTATTCATGAATTTACTGATGAGACTTGTTCAAGGTAATAACGAAAATCGCAAGGATTCGTTGAAATCTGGTGATAATTTGTTGAGTCAGCAATAGATATTTTTAATTTTTTTATTTGAATGATTTAGGTGGATTTAAAAATACCAGTATTTAAATATATACAAATAGTTCGTATACGAACAATTTAATTGCTCGGCATCAAATCATAATTTTTGGAGATATTACGTGGCTGACTTATCCCTGGATTTTTGCGGTGTGCATTTCAAAAACCCTGTTGTTGTCGCTTCGATAGAAACAACCAACAGCCCTGAAGTCATTCGGGAATGCGTAGACGCAGGTGCGGGTGGAATGATTATTAAAACACTCACTGATATCGAGGATATGGCGCGTCTGACGCAAAATTCAAAATATGCGATTCTCAATGAAAAGAATGAATTGATCCGTGGCAAGGTCAATAAAAATTTCGTCTTTTACAGTCGTTCTGGCTATTCAAGCACGCCGATCAAAGAGTGGGTACCCCACCTGACTGAGTTACAAAAATATGCACAGGATCAGGGCTCGCATCTGATCGGTAGCGCAGGTGGCAAAACGATGCAGAGCTGGATCGATATTTGCCGCACGATCGAGGATTGTGGCCTCCCAATGGTTGAATTAAATTTTGGCTGTCCTCATCCCGCCATGATGCCTGGCGTGCATGGCGGCTCGATGATCGGACAAGAGCCTGAAATCGCAAGAGAGGTCACGCGACGCGTGTGCGAGGCAGTCAAGATCCCGGTCATTATTAAACTCACGCCAGATCAATCCCGCGTACTGGATGTCGCGCGTGCGGTGAAAGAGGCCGGTGCTGCTGGTGTAACCGCCACAAATCGGTACACAGGATTTTCGGTGGATATCGAAACAGGTTTACCGCGTATTGGCGGCCCCGCGGGTATCGGTGGTGTATGGGCTAAAGCGCTCACATTGCGTTGGGTGAATCGTATCTATACCGAGCTTGGAATACCGATTACGGGTTCTAACGGTATCTATGATCATAAGGATGTCGTCGAGTTCATTATGACCGGCGCACCATTGGTGCAGGTGGGTTCAGTGCTGATGCTTAAGGGAATTAAATATTTACCCAACATCATTACAGGTCTCGAGAATTTTATGGATAGCCATGGTTATCCTGATATTGAGTCAATGACGGGCATTGCATCGAAACAGGCTGTGAAAGACTATGGAGAGCAATTTAAAAAGCCTCGCATGCACAGCGAGATCGCGTCCGAAGCCTGTAAAAACCCAACTTGCACGATCTGCATTCAGACCTGTTTTTATGATGCGTTAGCGCAAGGCGATGGCAGCGTTGAGTCCATACACGCAAATTGCATTGGGTGCGAAATGTGCACCCAGACATGTCCCTTTGATGCAACGTCGATGCATACGACAACAGATGAGCAGCGCGCATTAAAAGAGTTCTTTCAAATCAAAACGGATGTGTTCGAACAAAAGAAATTCGAAAAGGGATTTGAACGAGGTATTAAATTATCAAAGGTAAAAGGTTGATATGTCATATCGTTTCGCATTTGATATTGGTGGGACCTTCACTGACCTGGTGCTTCTGTCAAGCGATGGTCGTGTCAAAACAGCCAAAGTCCTGACAGGCTCGCCTGATGTCGTCGCGCCAATATGCACGGGATTGATCCAAATGCTTAAAGAGCATGGCATTGATATGGGTGAGATAAATGAGGTGGTGGTCGGCGCGACAACGGCAGTGACTAATCTTGTGATTGAGAAAAAGGGAGCGAAGACCGGAATCATCACGACTGCCGGATTTCGCGATGTGATCGAAATCGCTCGTGAATTGCGTTATGACTTGTATGACTTGACGACCCTTGGTCCCGATCCTATTGTGCCCAGAGCGTTACGGTTTGAAATTAATGAGCGCGTCGACGCATCGGGTGCTGTTGTAAAGGCTGCGAGTGATGCGGAAATCGAATCCGTGATCAGGCAGTTACTCAAAGAAGGCGTTCGTGCGATCGCTGTATGTTTTTTGCATAGTTTCACCAATCCAGTCCACGAAGACCGTGTTCGTGCGATTGCAAACAACATTGCCCCAGAGCTATATGTATCGCTTTCCTATCAAGTGCTTGGCGAAATCCGCGAATACGAAAGGACTGTTGCGACAGCCCTGAACGCTTGCGTGATGCCCATGGTGGGTAACTATCTGTCGGCGATTGAAAATGGCTTGAGCAATATCGGTTTAAATGCGACCTTGCAGATCATGCAGTCCAACGGCGGCGTGATCTCACGTGAAATCGGTGAACGCATGCCGATCAGAATGCTGGAGTCAGGCCCGGCTGCCGGAGCATTGGGAGCCGCCCATAGTGCACGCGAGGCCAATACGCCTGATGTGATGGCGTTCGATATGGGCGGAACGACCGCTAAGGCTTGTCTGGTCACGCATGGTAAGCCTTCGATTACGACAGAGTTTGAGGCTGCCCGTCAGCAAAGATTCAAAAAGGGGAGCGGTCTTCCAGTCAGACTGCCAACGGTTGATCTCATCGAAATTGGTGCCGGAGGTGGCAGTATTGCGCATATCGACACAACGGGTTTGCTCAAGGTTGGGCCTCACAGTGCCGGATCGAGTCCAGGACCCGCTTGTTATGGTTTGGGCGGTACGCGACCAACCGTCACAGATGCCGCTCTGTTGCTTGGATACCTTGATCCGCAAGGCACACTGAGTGGTGCGGTCAAGCTTCAACCGGAGTTGGCCGCACGTGCAATTGAAGAGCACATTGCAAAGCCACTCGGCATGACCGTCATTGAGGCGGCTAATGGTATTCACCGCATCGTTTGTGAGCATATGGCGGTTGCAGCAAAAATCCACGCAGTGGAAAACGGACGGGACATCCGACGCTATACCTTGCTGGCCTTTGGTGGTGCAGGCC
The DNA here is from genome assembly GCA_903847325.1 of uncultured beta proteobacterium. Lineage (GTDB taxonomy): Bacteria > Pseudomonadota > Gammaproteobacteria > Burkholderiales > Burkholderiaceae_B > Zwartia. The sequence continues at coordinate 9,876 of CAINDJ010000027.1, forward strand.
CGATCCATGCACGCGAAGTTGCAAGGCGTAGTGGTTGCAGAGAGATACTCGTACCTGCTAATGCGGGAGTATTTTCTGCCTTTGGTTTGCTGGTTGCTCCGATGAAAATGGATATGGTTCGTACGCGCTATGCGCGTCTGGACGAAATGAACTGGGATTCGATCGAAGTATTGCTCAAGTCCATGGAGCTTGCCTTGCAAACTGAAATGGCCAGTGCGGGAGTGAGCGCAGATCAAATCGTATTCAGACGTAGCGCAGATATGCGTTACGTAGGTCAAGGCTTTGAAGTGGAGACCGAGCTGCCTGCCTTGATTGAAAAGTCTCAACAAAACAATATCGAATATCATTTTGAACAAGCGTATGAAATACGTTTTGGAACAAAACTGATTGGTCAGCGTGTAGAAGCTGTTAACTGGAGGGTACAGGCAACGTCTGCTGTCCCTTCGAGCGTATCGCATCGGCCTATCGAGAAAAATTCAGGAATTGTTGCCACCCCATCACGCGAGCGTCAAAGTTTTTTCCCCGATATCAATGCGTTTGTGAAGACACCCGTGCTCAAGGTGGATGTATTAAAAAAAGGCGATATACATATAGGCCCAGCGCTGGTTGAGCAACCTGGTTCAACCGTCGTCATCGGGCCTGGCGACCGGTTTGCGCTTGATGAACACGACAATATCCGTATATCGCTCGCAGCCAAGTCTGGCAGCAACGCTTGATCACAGGAATAAATGAACCATGAGCCCGATTGATCTTGAGATTTACTGGAATCGACTAATTGCTATTGCCGATGAAGCCGGTGCAACGCTTAAGCGAACCTCTTTTTCTACAGTCGTGCGAGAGTCTAATGACTTTGCGTGCGTGTTGCTTGATACCGAAGCGAGGCTGGTTGCCCAGTCCTCGCTCAGTATTCCGGGCTTTATCGGGACAGCCCCCTTATCACTGAAAGCGATGCTTAAGGTATTTCCCAGAGAGACTTTGCGCGAAGGGGATATTTTATTTACCAATGATCCATGGATCGGAACAGGGCATCTTCCAGATGCCACCATGGCTGCTCCTATATTTGTAGCTGGCAAGTTAGTGGCTTTTGCCATTGCAGTCGCACATCTTTCGGATATCG
>CAINDJ010000028.1 GCA_903847325.1 uncultured beta proteobacterium
GAAATGCGTGAATGGCACTCCACTCTGACAACCCAACATACTCGTAGCTGAGCGTGTTGGCAAAAGCGACCTCTTTGAGATCGGACAACGGATGCTCGTTTGGTGTGACAAGAACCAGGCGGTCTTCACGATAAGGCAAGTACTCAAGCTCAGAGGCAGCGGGACGGCCCGCGACGATACCGATATCAGCAGAACCATCCGATACTGCCTTAATGACGAGATAGCTCAAGCGCTCACGCAACTCGACTGTCACGTCCGGGTGGGAGGCAAGATAACGGCTCAATACAGCAGGCATGAACTCAGTCATAGCTGTTGTATTGGCCACCATACGTACCTGCCCTTTAATTCCGCGGGCATATTCATGGATATCGCCACGCAAATGATCAATCTGTCGCAAGACAAGCCGTGCGTGCCGCAAAAATGCCTCGCCTGAGGGCGTCAGCGTCACCCCCTGGCTGTTTCGGTGAAACAACCGCGTACCGAAGTGGTCTTCGAGGTTTTTGACCCGATTACTGGCCGCGGGGAGTGATAAATGCGATTTTTCAGCTCCGCGTGTGAGGCTGCTGGCATCACCAATATTCACGATAAGTTGTAAATCGGTCAGGTCGAAGTGATTTGCCATAGTGTGCGGATGATCTTAAGCATTAGAAAAGCAGGGGTTAATTAAACGTCAATAGTCATTTTAGGTGCTGTGGGGCACATTAACGTCTGACATTCACCCGCCATCATAAGACAATCATGAATTCGCATTCAGACAACTATCAAGACATCCGTGACGCTATCCGCGACCTGTGCAAGCAATTCCCAGACGAGTATTTCCGCAAAGTCGACGAAGTGCGTGGTTATCCCGAAGAGTTTGTCAATGCATTGACACAAGCAGGCTGGATGGCCGCCTTGATCCCACAGGAATATGGTGGCTCAGGACTCGGCTTAACGGAAGCTTCCGTCATCATGGAAGAAATCAACCGCTGCGGTGGTAATTCGGGCGCCTGCCATGGTCAGATGTACAACATGGGCACCCTGCTGCGCCATGGTTCCGAGGTACAAAAAAATCTTTACCTGCCCAAGATCGCTGCGGGCGAGTTACGTCTGCAATCCATGGGGGTGACTGAGCCAACGACGGGTACAGACACGACCAAAATTAAAACAACTGCGGTCAAAAAGGGCGACAAATACGTCATTAATGGTCAAAAAGTCTGGATTTCACGTATTCAGCACTCTGATTTGATGATTTTGCTCGCGCGTACAACCCCGCTGGATCAAGTCACCAAAAAATCAGAAGGCATGTCGATTTTCATCGTTGACCTGAAAGAAGCCATCGGTCACGGCATGACGGTGCGCCCGATCCTGAATATGGTGAATCACGAAACCAATGAATTGTTTTTTGATAATCTCGAAATTCCCGCAGAGAATCTGATTGGCGAGGAAGGCAAAGGTTTCAAATACATCCTGGATGGTCTGAACGCAGAGCGCGCACTGATCGCAGCAGAGTGTATCGGTGATGGATACTGGTTTATCGATCGCGTGTCGGCCTACGTGAAAGACAGAATCGTCTTTGGTCGTCCGATCGGTCAAAATCAGGGTGTGCAATTCCCGATTGCGCGTGCGTATGTCAACGTTGAAGCCGCCAGTCTGATGCGTTACGAGGCTTGCCGTTTGTTTGATGCCAAACAGCCTTGCGGCACACAGGCCAACATGGCTAAATTACTTGCAGCCGACGCCTCTTGGGAAGCCGCCAATGCTTGCCTGCAATTCCATGGTGGTTTTGGTTTTGCCTGTGAATATGATGTGGAACGCAAATTCCGTGAAACCCGACTCTATCAAGTTGCGCCGATTTCGACCAACCTGATTCTGTCCTACGTCGCCGAACACGTACTCGGCCTGCCACGTTCTTTCTAAAGGTAACTGACATGACTGCCGCCCTCAACACACACGCACCCACCGTATTGCATCCGAGTGCTGATTTAGCAAAGTTTGCTTCAGAGCTGACCTATGCGGATATTCCTGAATCGGTCATTAGTCGTTGTGAAGACTTGCTTCTCGATACGATGGCTTCCATTCTGGCTGGTTCAACTGCCCGGGCAGTCAAGTCGGTTGCAAAGTTCGCCGAATTAATGGGGCCATCAACAGGCAAATCCGAAGACTACGTTAATCGTCGCCTGACGTCTCCTATGTTTGCCGCAATGGTCAACGCGGCTTCTGCGCACGTAGTTGAGCAGGATGACGTGCACAATGGTTCGGTCTTTCATCCCGCTGCCGTGATTTTCCCGCCAGCGATCGCTGTGGCCCAAGCGATTGGCGCTTCGGGAGAAGAGCTCATCACAGCCTCTGTCGCTGGCTATGAGGCGGGTATTCGGATTGGCGAATTTTTAGGGCGTTCGCATTACAAAATATTTCACACGACTGGGACTGCAGGGACGGTCGCTGCCGCAGTGGCTGTAGGTCGTCTGCTCAAACTCAACCCAGAGCAAATGCTCAATGCGATTGGCTCCGGGGGCACGCAGGCTGCTGGACTGTGGGAGTTTTTACGCGATGCCGCGGACTCCAAACAGCTGCACACTGCGCACGCCGCGGCTGCAGGACTGACTGCGGCCTATCTTGCCCAGGATGGCTTTACGGGTGCTCGCAGAATCCTTGAAGGCCTGCAAGGTATGGCTGCGGGCATGTCGACAGACGCTGACCCAGCCAAACTGGTGGACCGTCTTGGCACACGCTGGGCGCTGGCCGAAACTTCATTCAAATACCACGCATCCTGCCGTCATACGCATCCTGCCGCTGATGCACTCCAGCACGTGATGCGTGTGCACAATCTCAAAGCCTCGGACATTGCATCGGTTGTTACGCATGTCCATCAAGGCGCCATCGATGTGCTGGGACCTGTCGTCGATCCGCAGACCGTACATCAATCGAAATTTTCGATGGGTACCGTACTGGCTTTGATCGCCATCCGTAATTCTGCCGATCTGGCGGGCTTTGATGCAGCGCTCAAAAACGCTGAAGTCGCAACATTCCGGGATCGCGTCACCATGGCGCTGGATGAAGAGGTCGACACGGCTTACCCGCAGCGCTGGATTGGTAAGGTCACTGTCACCACCACTGATGGTCGACAGTTATCTGGCCGTGTAGACGAGCCAAAGGGTGATCCAGGTAACACACTGTCACGCGCAGAGATCGAAGAGAAATCCCTGCGTCTGGGCACTTATCTGGGTGCGGCAACGACTGAGCAGGTCAAGGCTTTAATACAAAATGTGTGGAATATCCGTAAACAAACTCAGGTCGGAGAGCTTTTAATTGCACCATAAAGTTTAGCTCCCC
>CAINDJ010000029.1 GCA_903847325.1 uncultured beta proteobacterium
CGCATGGGCGTACCGGTGAGTCCACGCAATATTTTCCCAAGCAATATTCAAGGTATGCCAACCTGGTACGAGGTGCGTGTGACAGAAAAAGGCTACCTTGGTCGGCGCGGTGGCTTGGACATGATTGTGGCAATGAACCCGCAGACCTGGGACGCCGACGTGGCAGAACTAGAATCGGGGGGTTACCTCTTTTATGACAATACTCGTCCCATTCCGGCAGCTAAGTTCCGAGATGATATCCATGTGATTGGTATTCCCCTCACAGAAATTAGCAACTCTAACTATACCGATCCCAGGCAACGCCAGTTGTTCAAAAATATCATCTACATTGGCGCCTTATCGGCGCTGCTCGAACTCGAAGTGGATGTGTTTAAGAAGCTGTTCGAAGAACAGTACAAAGGTAAAGAATTTTTGTTGGACTCGAATCTGAAAGCGCTCAACATGGGTCGCGATTATGTGCTGAACAACATTGATTATCCTATTGGGCTACGTGTCAAACGTTGTGATAACGTCGGTGACAGGATCTTTACCGACGGCAACAGCGCAGCAGCCTTGGGCTGCGTATACGGAGGCGCCACTGTCGCAGCGTGGTACCCCATTACCCCATCCTCATCGGTACCCGAGGCATTCCAGAAGTATTGCGAAAAATATCGTACTGATCCGGCAACCGGCCAGCACCGCTATGCCATCGTTCAGGCTGAGGATGAACTCGCTTCAATTGGTATGGTGCTGGGGGCGGGCTGGAACGGTGCAAGAGCTTTTACTGCCACATCGGGGCCAGGCATTTCATTAATGACTGAATTTATTGGTCTAGCTTATTTCGCAGAGATTCCTGTAACGATCATCAATGTTCAGCGTGGCGGGCCGTCGACCGGCATGCCAACCCGAACACAGCAATCCGATATTTTGTGCTGTGCTTATGCCTCTCACGGTGACACCAAGCATGTCCTGCTCTTACCAGAGGATCCCTACGAATGCTTTAAGCATGCAGCCATTGCACTAGATTTGGCAGATCGATTGCAAACGCCGATATTTCTGATGACGGACTTGGATATTGGCATGAATCAACGGTTATCAAATCCTTTTGATTGGGATGATGAGTACAAGTATGACTTGGGCAAGGTCATGTCGGCCGAGGAGTTAGAGTCCGGCAAAGATTTTGGACGCTATAAGGATGTGGACGGCGACGGTATTACCTGGCGCACGCTGCCTGGTACTCACCCCACCAAGGGCAGTTATTTCACGCGAGGTACAACTCGGGATCCTTATGCACGCTATTCTGAAAAGGGCCCAGATTACATGTACAACATGGATCGCTTGCAAAAGAAATTTAAAACAGCAGCGCAATTGGTCCCCCCTCCCGTGTTCAGACAAGCTGCTAAGCCAAGCACACTAGGCGTGATTTACTATGGTTCAACCAGCCCTTCAATGTCGGAAGCCTTTGACTTACTGAAGCAGGATGGCATTGACTTGGGCGGGATGCGACTGCGGGCGTATCCCTTCCCCGACTCAGTAAAAGATTTCATCGACGAACACGAGTTGGTGTTCGTGGTTGAGCAAAACCGTGATGCGCAAATGCGGACCTTGCTGATCGAAGAGCTAGAAACGGATCCTGCGCGTTTAATAAAAGTGTTGCACTACGATGGCACCCCTATCACCGCTCGATTTATTCACACGGCCATCAGGGATCGAATCCAACAAGCGCAAAATAAAAATACGTTAGGCGAAACAAATAAAAAAGCAAAGGAACTCGCATGACCTACATCACCAAACCGCGTCTGCATCACCCTAGTTTAAAGACCAACAAGGTAGGCTACACGCGTCGAGACTATGAGGGGCGTGTCTCAACCCTCTGTGCAGGCTGTGGTCATGACTCTATTTCTGCTGCCGTCATTCAAGCCTGCTGGGAGCTTGACATCGAGCCGCATCGGGTTGCTAAGCTATCAGGTATTGGCTGTAGCTCTAAAACGCCAGACTACTTTTTAGGTGCATCGCACGGCTTTAACACCGTACACGGTCGGATGCCTTCCGTGTTGACAGGCGCCAATCTGGCCAACCGCGATCTACTTTATCTGGGCGTGTCTGGTGACGGTGACTCGGCGTCGATTGGTCTGGGACAATTTGCCAATGCCATGCGTCGTGGCGTGAATATGACCTACATTGTTGAGAATAATGGCGTGTACGGACTAACAAAGGGGCAATTTTCTGCGACAGCCGATCGAGGCTCGAAAAGCAAAAAAGGCGCCATTAACACTGATTCACCTATTGACTTAGTTGGCCTCGCATTGCAGCTTGGTGCAACCTATGTGGCGCGTGGTTTCTCTGGAGACAAGGATCAATTGGTGCCGCTGATTAAAGGTGCGATTGGCCATGGTGGCGCTGCCTTTATTGATGTGATTAGTCCTTGCGTGACTTTCAATAACCATAGTGGCAGCACCAAAAGTTATGATTATGTCCGTGAACATAATGAGGTGGTCAGCAAAATTGATTTTGTTCCGTATCGCTCAGAGATCACGGCTGAATATGCGGATGGTGAACTCATAGAAGTTGATCAGCATGATGTCACTTTTCTGCGACTGCGTAAAATTGATCAATCCTACGATCCAAGTAAGCGCTACGAAGCACTGAGTTTTATGAATGCGCATCATGAGAAGGGAGAGGTTGTGACAGGCTTGCTGTATGTCGAGTCATCGGCCTTGGATTTGCATGCCTCACATAACACGAGTCACATTCCGCTTAATGCGTTGAAGGATAAAGATCTCTGTCCGGGATCGAGTGTTTTATCAAAAATAAATGCTTCATTGAGATGATAGTTAAATTTATCAATCGAAAGATTATTTTTTAAAAAATGAACCCATAACGGTAAGGGGGCATCATGGAACCAATACGAAAACTTAATTTTGATGAGTTCAAACACGACAAACTCGAACAGGGCTACGAAGTGATCATAGAGCGTCGCTGGGAACCGAATGTTGTAAATGATTTTCATCAGCATGATTTCACCGCAGATGTTCTCGTCGTTGACGGCGATTTCTGGTTGACTGCTGAGGGTGATACAAAACATTTTGAACCAGGCGATACTTTCTATGTGCCTGTTGGTTTAGAGCACAAAGAAAAATATGGTCCGAATGGTTGTGTCTGCTGGGTGGCCAGACTTTAAGCGTCTACGTCACGAAAGCTTAGTCGTTTCAACACAAGACCACCGCCCCACCCGCAGCATACGCGCTTCAAGATTGAGCGGTTAGCTCAGTGGTGGAGCACTGCCTTCACACGGCAGGGGTCGCAAGTTCGAAACTTGCACCGCCCACCAAATATTTATATCCCAATAATGTGTTTGCCTATCTGCTCAGCCCAGTATTTGTAGGCTGGTACGGTCAGGTGCAATCCGTCTGTTGTGTATCTTTCAAGTAAGCCTTGCGTCTGACTGGTTAGCCCAGAATTAAGATCGATCCACGTTAATCCACGCATTTGTGCGACGCGTTTTAATTTTTCATTGAGCGATCTAACCTGATCGACGATCGCACCGCACTGAGCGCGCGCGCACTCTATGGTCGCCTGCATATAAACTTTGATACCTGCTTTTTGTAAGGTATCGACAATGATGCGGTAGCGATCAAACGTCTCCTCGACTGAAGCCCCCCGCAGTAAATCGTTTATACCGATCATTAAAAAGACTTTTCGTGGACGAATTTCAACGGTCGTATTGATCTCCCGCAAAATATCATAGGTACTATAGCCAGAGACGCCTCGATTCAAAATCTGAGCATTTGGAAACAATGAATTCCATGGCCCCGCTTGGGTAATAGAATCGCCGAGCATCACGATGTCAATATTGGCATTTTCTGATTGATGTTGCCCATAAGAAGCAGATGCAGCCATTATCAAGCTGCCGATCCATGCAGTCAGACAGCGCAACCACAGTAGTTTTATGTACATATTCTTAATGACCAAGACATCAGTTGAGTGTGTATTTTTCTCTTCATATCTTACATTTACTGATAGCATTGCAGTGCAGCATGCCTGTCCGTTTGGATAATCAAAGGATTGAATATGAGTTCGTTAATGACCATCGATGCGCTCGATAATTGTGATGCGGCCTCTTTCGTGGCCTTAATGGCAGAGGTTTTTGAGCATGCGCCCTGGGTGGCTCAGGCTGTCGTCGCAGACAGGCCCTTCGGTAGTGCGGATGCGCTGCATGCCGCAATGATGGCAAAGGTTGCGGCTTTGTCTGAGACTGACCTCGTTAAATTATTGGTAGGTCATCCTGAGTTGGGAGGGCTGGATGCCCGCACGGGCAAGATGACGACGGATTCAATCCGCGAACAAGGCAAACTTGCACTGCAGGATTTAGCGCAGGAGCAAGCGCTGCGCTGGGACGCGCTCAACAAGCAGTACAGGGAGCGTTTTGGTTTCCCTTTCATTATTTGCGTCAGTCGGCATACCCGTTTGTCGATATTACGGAATTTTGAATCACGTTTGATGCATTCGCGCAGTGCAGAGCTTGCTTGCGCGATGAAAGAGATTGGATACATCACGCGCCTTCGTCTTGCGAACCGAATCGCCAACCATGGGATGTTGTATATAACGGGCGCACTGAGCACGCACGTGCTGGATACGAGCAAGGGTTGTCCTGCTGTCGGGATGCGTTTCACCCTCAGTGAGATGTCAGAGGATGATTCGACTAATCGTCTGCTGGTTGATGCCGTGACGGACGAACGAGGACGAACACCCAAGCCACTGCTGTCTGGTGAGCCTTTGCGGATTGGACGTTACGAGTTGCGATTTCATGTTGGTGAATATTTCAGGCGCACCGGTGTCATACAGAGCGATTGGCCTTTTTTGGATATTGTTCCGGTCTTATTTGGCATTGATGACCCAGAGGGTAACTATCATGTTCCGTTAACGGTGACGCCCTGGGCTTATTCAACGTATCGCGGTCAATAGGTCAATAAATCGATAGCAACATCATTTAAATATCCCACAGTGGTGGATGCAGCGGCGCCCCTTGCAGGCGCTCGATATGAGCCGCCATTTGCAAAATCAAACGGTCAGAATATCTGGGACCGACGATTTGTAAGCCTACCGGCAACCCGCGTGCCAGGCCAACAGGTACTGAGCACGCTGGGGCCTGACAATAATTAAATAGTGGGGTAAAAATTGCGTGTCCCCTTGGACCGGCGTCCTTGCCCCCAATCATCTTGGGACCCAGCGCATCGATATCCCACGACACGGTGGGCGTTGTAGGGCACAGCAATAAATCATATCGCTCATGAAATTTAGCGTAGGCTGCGTAAATGTGTTCGCGCAGGATCAATATCCTGGCGATATCAACAGCACTATGATTCTTTCCTAAAACAATTTGTGCTGCGATATCGGGGTCTAAGTTGTGGGGGGTTGCATC
>CAINDJ010000030.1 GCA_903847325.1 uncultured beta proteobacterium
AACATCCTGTCCATGAATTCAAGATGCTCTATGAATCTTGTATCTTCATATGCTATGTTGTTGATAAATTCAAGAACTAGTTCCTTGCCAGGTTTTTCGCTCATTATCCTGAATTTGAAGCCTGTACTCGGATGATTGTTTCCATTTCGCTAACTCCAGTGCAATCCTTTTCTCGAAATCTTCTGGTGTTCCTATTGCTGGAAATAAGCCTATATCCGCAATTTTTTTCTGGACCTGTGTGCTTGCTAGTGCTTGATCGATGGATGTTCTGATTTTATGTGCGATGTCTTTAGGCAAACCCGCTGGCGCAAACATTCCGTACCAGCCTACGAGATCCATGCCTTTGTAGCCGAGTTCAGTAAAAGTTGGAATTTCTGGTAATACTTTCAGACGTTTATCCGCAACAGCAGCATAAGCTTGTATTTTTCCAGAACGTACGTGGGGCAAGGCGGTGGACATATCTATAAAAGATAACGTTACATGTCCCCCGAGCATATCTTGCATTAAGGGTGCTGCACCTTTGTAAGGAATATGCTGGGCTTTAATTCCATTCATATTGTTGAACATTTCGGCATATATATGAGCACTGGTTCCTGCGCCATAAGTGCCGTAGCTATACTTACCGGGAGATTTTTTAGCGAGCTCAACATATTTGTTTAAAGACGTGATTTCAGGATCCGTCGTGACAAATAAAAATAGTGCATCCGCCACGCGTCTGAGCGGAGTAAAGTCTTTTTGTATATCGTAGGGGAGTTGTTTGATGAGTGTCGGAGCCTGCACTGTTTGAGTAATCGTTAGCAACAGTGTGTAGCCATCTGGCGCAGCTTTAGAGACGGACTCGTTTCCAATCATGCCAGATGCCCCAGGCTTGTTTTCGACGATTACTGGTTGCCCCCACTCTTTTGATAGGCCTTCAGCCATAATTCGAGCCAGAATGTCACCGGCACCGCCAGGTGGAAATGGCATGACGAGTTTGACGGGTTTTGAAGGATAGGTCGATTCGACAGCTAACGCACTGTGTGCGCTGAGTAGATTAATGGATAGTGCGACCATGACAGCAAAGCATTTGTTGCGTATGAAATTCACGTTTTTTTTCCCCATCGTGTCATCCTGATTGAGCCGACAGTCGTTACACCGTAAATAAACATCACGATCGCCATCAGTAAGAAATATCCGCTAGCTTCTGTCTGCTGGCTTGCGAGCCATGTGCCAGCGCCTGCTACGAGTGCGAGTCTTAATGTACCAGCCAATACAGGCCCGAGCACTTTGCCTGAACCTTGCGAGGCGAAATAAAGGGTTAAACCCAGCCCAAAGAAAGGAAACGCAGGACCGACTGTTCTTAAGTATTGGCGGGCGAACGACAACACTGACTCGTCTGATGTAAAAATCGTTGCCCAAACATCCGGAGCGATTGTGACTATAGCGCCTACGATAGCCAGATTGAACGCAGAGACTAACCCTGCTGTCCAGGCTACTTTTCTGGCGCGAGCAATATTGCCCGCACCAATCGCCATGCCAACCATTGGGACCGAGGCGACACCAATGCCGAATGAAATCGGTATCAGCAAAAACTCAAGTCGCTGGCCTATGCCATAGCCTGCTAGGGGCAGTACGCCAAGCCTGGCAATCAATCCAGTAAAAATCAATATAGCGAATACAGATTGAACGGGAGACAGGCATGCAAGGGCGCCCACTTTTAGGATATCGTAAAACATTTCCCATTGCAGTACTACACCCTTGAAACGCAAGCGGATTCTGCCTCGTCCGGTCGTGAGATACCAGAAAAAAAACAGGACACCCGCTCCCGTGGAGATGATAAAACCATACGCGACCCCTATCATTCCAAATGATGGAATAGGGCCTGCTCCGAGCCCAAGGACACCACCCAGAATGATTTGCAAAATCGCTGTCGCAAAGATTGCGGTGGACGGGATGACCATGTTGCCCGTGCCCCGCAAAATAGAGGCGAGTGTATTGCTCAACCAAAGCAGAAAAGCTCCCCAGAACAATACGTTTGAATAGCGTACTGCCTCTGAAAGTACCGCATCGCGACCGCCAAGCAGTTCATAAAAATATGCGCCAAACAGCAGAAAGATAATCGTATAAATAATCCCGGCACAACTGCCGATCGTGATGGCATGCACGGCAAGGGTATTCGCACGCTCAGTATTGTTCGCACCTAACGCGCGGCTGATCGCAGAGGATACTGCACCGCCCATCGCGCCCGAAGACATCATTTGCGTGAGCATCGCAAAAGGAAAGACCAGTGCGATGGCCGCCAGTGGTGTTGTGCCTAATCTGCCTATATAGAAAGTTTCTGTGATGCCGACCAGTACTTGCATGACCATCGCTAGTACGTTGGGTACAGCCAAACGTAGCAGAGTGGAAAGAATCGGGCCACTCTTCATTCTTTCAATTGCCGGGTGTAGCGTGCTCAAGTTTTGTCTCTTTGTTGATAGGATTTTGAATGAATCCTTAAAGGGCATCGTACTGTGAACCGACTTATGTAACAATGGATTTCAATCATGGCTGAATAAGATTCTGATGATGAATTTGCAACGCAAACACATAAAAACCCCTTTGGGTGTCATGATTCTTGCCGCGAGCAAGGATGCTTTGGCGGGACTATGGTTCGAGGGGCAGCAGCATATGCCTGCGTTCGAAGCGTGGCCTGAGGTGCGTAAACATCCAGTTCTTGATCAGGCGCAGGCTGAGATCGACGCTTATTTCAAAGGGACATGTCAGCGCTTTGATACGCCACGCGCTGCTGCGTGGGGAACTGAATTTCAGCGATCCGTGTGGGAGTCGTTGATGACGATTCCGTTTGGTGGCACTTCAACCTACGGAGATATCGCCCGACAACTCAAAAATCCCAATGCAGTGCGTGCCGTGGGAGGCGCAGTAGGACGCAACCCCTGGAGCATCATGACGCCATGTCATCGCGTGATTGGTGCAAGCGGTGGGTTGACGGGTTATGCCGGTGGCTTGGATCGCAAGGTGGAGCTTTTGCGACTAGAGGGGGTGTTGCTCTAAGCTAGATGCGTATTAGGTTTCGCTATAGTCGTCATTTTTTATTCGGATCGTCCAATCGGGATCAGGCACAGTGCTCCAAAGATGCTCAGGCCTAACGCGGCGCTAAGCCATAAAACATTTTCTCCCCATGCGGTCAAGGCCAGGCCAAACACAAAGGGTGAGGCTGCCTGAGCAAATCTGGATGGCATCATGAGCCAGCCTTGTCGTTGACCGTAGCCTTGCGCACCAAATAACGCCAGTGGCAGGGTGCCGCGCGAAATAATCAGAATACCGTTGCCCAGGCCATGCAGCACGACAGATACGGCGGCAAACGGAGCACCGAAAATTAATAATGCTATCGCACTAATCGGGTGTGCCAGCGCAGCAAGTCGTGTGCCAATCAGTGGGTGCAGGCGACCTAAAAATAAAAAATCCAGAATCCTGCCAATGATTTGTGCAGGGCCAACTAAAGCGCCTACTGTGAATGCCACGGCGAGAGGTACACCAATGCCCTCGAGTAAACGGGGCAGGTGCGACATCAGTCCCATTCCGATAAATGCACTTGCCGCAAAAATAAATGCTAGAAGAATCGTTGTCCGCATACCTGCTCTGGGATTCGATTTTGTTTCGTTTTCAACTTGCTTCTGATGGCTATTTTGGGTCAGGCTCGAATTGCCACGACTGGCTATACCCTGATTTTTTATTGAAAGTGTTGCAGGTGGTGAGGGCAGTAGCGCATTTAGAGGTAGAGCAATAAGCAAGTGCATGCCAGCCCAAAACCAGCAGACACCTCTCCATCCATAGCGATCCTGGACATATACCGACAACGTCCATCCTGCCACGCTTGCAAAACCGGCGAGCAATGAAACGCCTGTGATGGCATTGCGCGAATTTTTACCAAATATGCGCACAATCGAAGCAAACGCGACCTCAAAGAGCCCTGCAGCCATACCCAGTCCGATGACCGCATAGGCCATCAATAGCACTCCCAGACCTTGAGCGAATCCGAGTAGTGTGAAACCTGACGCAAAGATAATATTGGATAAAATTAGAACAGGTCTCCCGCCCATCGCATCGACCAGCTTCCCTGTGAAAGGACCACAGAGCCCTGCGATCGCGAGTGAAAGTGAAAAGCCTGCAAATATGGTTGTGCTGGAAAAGCCTAGTTCTATACTCGCAGGCGTAGCGATCACTGCAGGTAAGTAATTAGCGGCTGCATACGAGACAATCTGTGCAATGCCCACAACACTGACTGCTCGATATACAAGATTGCTCATTTAACTACTCTGGCGTGTTTTGTTTGAGCGATCAGTGGCTTAAAAATCGTCTCTACTCCCTTGTGCTGATCCAGACTCCACACGGTATCAAGCAGGCTATTCATTTGAGCAGCTGAAAGGGTTTCCTTTGCATATTTACTAAACTTATTATCGTAATCCTTGCGTGTCATCGGTCGCGTTGCAAAGCCAGGAATATCATCAACACGTTTACTAATCTGGCTGCCATCTTCGAGGGTAGCTATGATCGTTGTTGCATAATATTTTGGATATATGGCGGTAAGGTCCGGATCCGCCAGAACAGTGATTTGTTGCATAAAGGCCAGTAAAGCAGGATCGCGGATCGCTTTTAATGAGTAGCTATGAATGCCAATATCCTTGTCGAACATTGCTTTTGCCACGATGTAAGGCAGGCTATGGTCGGCTGTCTCACTTGTTTCTGGTTTCCATTTTTGTGGATCTTTTCC
>CAINDJ010000031.1 GCA_903847325.1 uncultured beta proteobacterium
ATGCTCGGCCAACCCGCCCCAAACCCCCTCGCCGATCAAAGCAATCGGCCCGGCAAACTGAGCCCTCGAAACATGCTCAACCGCCACCCAGTGCGGCTGCAGCAGACCTGGGTGACGTGAGACAACGGCCGATGCAGCACCGACAGCAGCACCCACCACTCGACCACTCGGCAAAATGGGATCGGTAGCCACCCAGCAGCGCACGCGCTCAAAGGGATAGCCGGGTAAAGCGATGCGTCTACCAGTATGCGCATGCAAGTCATGCCAATCGACTTGTTCACCGGCGACCCATAGTTGAGCGATTTTCTTTAAATCTCTTTGATCAAAAATTTGCTTGCGAATCAAATTTCCTGATTCACCATCAAGCAATGTACGCAACGAATGATCTTCATTGACATTGCCTCGCCTGAGGCGGCTATCGGTCAGACCTTGCTTAGCTGCCTCCAATGCACTTTTTAAATCATCAATTGTTGAAACAACAATTGCCAGACGCTCATCTAAACTGACACGTCCCACTTGCGTTGTGAAGGCAATATCCCTCAAGCAAAGATTTGTCGAAGGCGTTTCTAACCACACACAGTAAGAATTGACCAGTCTCTCAAGAGCAAGCTTATTTCTCGCTGAAAGCAAGACGACCTCAGCACCTTGATCATCCCCCGGCACTACCGGGAGGGTTAAGGGGCTTTCAAGAATCACATGAACATTCACGCCTCCGGCACCGAATGAACTGATGCCAGCAAGCAGTGGTTCCTGATTTTTAGAAATCCAGGGTGTCAGTGTCTGTGGTACAAAAAAAGGTGTCGTGTCAAAACGGATATTCGGATTGAGTATTGCGCTATGCAGACTTGGCGCGATCAGGCCAGCTTTCATCTGGAGCAAGACTTTTGCGACAGAGGCGATACCGGCTGCGGCTTCCAGGTGACCGATATTTGTTTTTACCGAACCTAGCGCGACCGTATTGACAGCGAAATCATCACCAAACGCCTCAGCCAAACCTGCTACTTCAATGGGATCACCCAGCTTAGTACCTGTACCATGCGCTTCGACGTAACTGATTTCTGAAGCGCTGACCCCTGAACGCTTAATTGCTTCCTTAATTACAGCTGTTTGTGCCTGAGGTTTCGGAACGGTATAACCGCGGCTATGACCTCCGTGGTTAACAGCTGATCCACGAATCACACCCCACAGACGATCGCCGTCCTGCAAAGCGACAGAAAGTGGTTTGAGCAAAACGGCTGCGACGCCTTCACCCGGAACATAACCATCGCCGTCGAGCCCAAACGCACGGCAGCGCGCGCCAGTGGCAACAAACTTTCCCTGTGCCAACTGATCCCATTTAGACGGATGGACAGCAAGGTTAACGCCACCTGCAATCGCCATCTGACAGTCACCCGAACGAATCGACTCACATGCCTGATGAATCGCCAGGAGCGAAGAAGAACACAAGGTATCAAGTGTAAAACTCGGTCCGGACAGATCAAAAAAATGACTCACACGGTTAGCGATGGCAGCAAATGAAGAGTTTGGAAAACCCTCTCCAGCCTGAACTGCTGCACCATACAACTGATACTGTGCCCACATTGCACCTACAAAGACACCGCAGGATAAGCTTTTACGAAAAGGGTCGATTGCTGCGTCTTCAAATAAGTGCCACGCAGTTTCCAGGAACAACCTTTCTTGCGGATCTAGCAGGCATGCTTCTTTAGGTGAAAGCTTAAAAAAAAGCGGATCGAACATATCGATCTGATCCAAAAATCCACCCCACCTTTTATCCTTATTGGCAGTATTGTTTGAGTCTACAAAAACACTCGAACCAAAATGATCTTTGGGCAATTCGCGAATTAAATCCTGACCAGAAGCAAGTTGCTCCCAAAAAACATTTATATCGTCACTATCGGGAAAGCGACCCGCAAGACCAATAATCGCAATATCTTGCTCTCGCATCATGGGCGTCGGAAATAACTTTCCTGAATTACGCTCTGATCCAATAATATTCATGTCAAGCGTGGACTTCGCCGGCACGTGCGCGCTTTCAGTTACGGCGCGAGGCAAAGCTGCGGTTGTAAAAGCAGGAGGAACGAATCCTTTATCTATCAGTTCATCTGCCAGGCCAGAGATGCTGTCGAATTTATAAAAAATTGCATAAGACAGCGTACCAAACGCATCTTCAAGACTCTCAACCAAAGATAAAACAGACAGTGAATCAATACCAAGCGCTTCGAAGCGCTTATCCATTTGCACGCTATCCACAGGACAACCCAGAACCTTAGCGATGGCTAAACGCAATTGCGCGATCACTTGATCCCGGACTGATGGCCCTAAAGAATGACTAGCCTTCGCTAAATTTTCAAATGTGCGGGGTACGGGATCAGCACGCTTTTCGTTCAGTGTCTTTGCTGCAGTTTGCTGACCATTTAAATTTCGTAGAATTATCGCGCCCTCACCCGCAGATACCAGGACTTCAGATGCACTACACGTTAATGCACGCTCAAAGGCACGCACTCCTGCAGCGATCGATATCGGTTCAAACCCGTAGTTATTTTTGAAACGAAGAATTGAATCAGCACTGGCCTGGAACCCTCCACCGGACCAGTAAGGCCAAAGAATAGAGATAGACTTTCCCGCTATCGCAGAACGTTTGCGTGCAAAAGCATCTTGCCATGCGCAAGCGTAAGCATAGGCAGATTGTCCAACATTACCTAGTTCACCGACTACCGTAGAGAAACTGACAAACCAATCCAGCGAGTCGTCGCGTGTAAGCAAGTCAATATTTCTGGAGCCTAGTATTTTCGGCCTGGTCACGACCTCAAAATTATGTGGGGTGACATGACAGGAAAGCCCATCCTGCATGATGCCTGCGGCATGTATCACACCACTGATGGGGCCAAACCGTGAGCGAGCATGCGTAAGCGCTTGGTCGAGAGATTCAAGATCTGCAATGTCAGCATGCAGGATAAGCACCGAATCTCCGAGCGCAAGAATCTTTTTAGACGCGCTGGCATCGGGCAGGTTTCTGCCGACCAAGATGATCCGGACGCCTGGGTACGCTGCCTTTAGATGTGCGGCGAAAGCAAGCCCTAACGCCCCTAAGCCTCCTGTGATCAGATAGCAACCCTCCTGACGCACGCCCATCGAACCTGAGGACTTAGCCGGCAACCATTGTCGAATTTTTCGCTGATTGTGATCAATACATACAGCATGCGCACTGCCATGCATGACTTCAGAAAATATTAACGAGCATCCGCTCAGAATATTTCCCAAGACTTCAATCGAGGCGAGGTGATGGCACGCCTGCTCGCGTGCGATGACGCGTCCGAGTGAAGCAACCGCTGCACCACCTGGCTGGCCGCGATGCAAAGCAAACCAGCGTAGTGATCTGACTGGCATTTGATTTTGCATGAGCGCTGACAACGTCAATGCGCGTAAGCCTGATTCGTCGGCCTCGTCTTCTTTCATCGTGGCGCAATCAATCACATACACAACGCTTGACGCATCGCAGGTGGATTCTAGGAGTTGCAACCAATCGTCCGTCTCTATAGGATCGAAAGCAAAACTATTTGCGCTTAAACGTTCAAACAGGATACTTGCTTCAATTGAAATGACTTCAAAGTTAGTGTGTGCGAGCTTCGTCAACGCTGTCAAAAATTCAGTTTCTGCGCCAAAAACAAAAAGAACTCCACGATTGTTGGTTGTGTTTTCTGGTACCTCTAAATTGCGTATTTGCCATTGAGCTTCTAACAGAACTGGTTCCTCCCGGCGACGCAGGGTGACCTTATCCAGGACAGCAAGAATACGGCCCTGCTCATCAGCAACGGAAGCACTGAACTCAAAACTATTTTCGCGCTGAGATAAACATTTCACATATACATAAAATGCCTGGCCTTCAGGATCATAGATAGAAAAACTGTCTATTTTGGCTGGAACCCATGCCGAACCAGTCTGGTCAAGCAAAGGAAATACGGCTTGCATCGCTGCATCAATCGCACCAGCATCTGCCTTGAGCGGCAAGTTTGTGCAAATCAACCGAGCCAGGCACTCTTGCGGCCCGAACAATATTTCACGCAGTCTTCTAAAAGTAGACCCATATGAAAACGCAAGCCGTTCATATTGCGCAAACAAACTATCCATCTCAAAGTTTTGATTACAGCGACCAACGAGATTCTGAAGATCAAGCTTTTCAGGAGGCGTTGACTTCAACAGCCTGAAACCAGCGATTGTTGCGATCGAATCATTAACATTGGTGACAGAGAGCTGCCAGTTTCCGCGACCAAGCGCACGAGCAGAAAAATTCGTCGACAGGCCGTCACTGCCTGCCTGGAGTGGACTTCGCCACTGCACATCAAACAATTCAACGGCTTGAACATCCAAGGCACGAACAGCAACTTGTCTGGCTAGCAATGCAATTCCCGCACCAGGCAAAACGCCTACACCTTCCCAGCGGTGCTCTTTTAACCAAACATGTTCTGCTCGAAATGTTTTTCGAAAATTTAATATTTTCTGACCATCGCTTAGCTGCTCTGCATACCCATCAAAGCTCAATTCCTGTTCCGTTGAAGCAGCAAGGCCAACAGGTGCGGCAGTCTCAACGAGAGTCTGCTTTGGATGATCAGGCGATTCTTGAGTCTGCAGCCAGTGACGACTACGATCCAGTGCGGTGGGAGGAAGATGCACACGACGTCCCGCTGAGACATTTATGCTACCGATACTGTTCTGAGAAAATTCCCCGCCTGCGGCGACACGCTCAAATTCAGCGATGACCTGAGCCAGACTAGATGCTCGAAAGGACCACTGCGCAGCTCTGAGCGTTCTTCGCTGGCCGAGTGTAAAACTGATATCTGCAGGTGAATAATTAGAATCACGAAGCTTAAGTGCTAAATCATGTGCTGTTTTTCGCAAGGCATCTTCAGTGGGGGCAGACAATACA
>CAINDJ010000032.1 GCA_903847325.1 uncultured beta proteobacterium
ATGCTCGGCCAACCCGCCCCAAACCCCCTCGCCGATCAAAGCAATCGGCCCGGCAAACTGAGCCCTCGAAACATGCTCAACCGCCACCCAGTGCGGCTGCAGCAGACCTGGGTGACGTGAGACAACGGCCGATGCAGCACCCGCCACGCGACCACTCGGCAAAATGGGATCGGTATCCACCCAGCAGCGCACGCGCTCAAAGGGATAGCCGGGTAAAGAAACCGGTGCGACTCTCTGACCCGCGCGCAATCCCGCCCAATCGACACCAAAACCACGGCACCATAACCGGGCAAGACGTCCAAGATCCTGAGTCTGCATCAGCATCTCGACGAATAGCTCACCAGCTTGTCCTCCAATCAAGTCTTGCAGATCACCCTCTACGGCCGAGCCTGTGATCAAGCCTGGCAAATTCGACTGACCCGCGGCAAAGGCCGCAAGCGTGCTTGCGACATCGGTCAGGCTTTCAGCCATGACGACAAGTCGTTTTTCGTGTTCTTGACGGCCATCCTGAAGCGTTGCCGCGACACTAAAAGGATCCAGCTCCTGTGCTGATTGCACAAGATACTTAGCCATGCGATCCGCATGAACTATGAGCGCAGCATCGGTTCTAGCTGAAAGCGGGAAAATTCCAATTGCCCCGGAGGGGGAGCTGTCTGAGGTTTCCTCTGCCTCCTGCACAATCATGTGGCAGTTCGTACCTGCAAACCCCAATGAATTCACAGCAGCACGGCGAGTACGTCTGTGATCCTGAGACCACGAAACCGCTTGACGCGCCAGCGTGAAGGGAGTGTCTTCGAAATGAATATGTGGATTTGTGAATTCTGCGTGCAGTGTTTGCGGTATTTTTCCGTGCGCAAGAGATAGCAAAACCTTAATCAGTCCTGCGATACCTGCCGCAGCTGAGGCATGTCCGATATTAGATTTCACTGAGCCAAGAACAATAGAACCTTGTCCCTGAGTCATCTCAAGAGTGCTGTAGGCATCTGACAAAGCCGCGACCTCAATCGGATCACCCAAGGGTGTCCCTGTGCCATGCGCCTCAATATAGTCAATACTTGCTGCGTCAACACCCGCATCTTTCAATGCTGCTATGGCTAATTTGCGCTGAGATTCACGACTTGGAGCAGTGATTCCATTTGTTGCTCCATCCTGATTCACAGCAGAGCCTCGAATCACGCCCCATACTTTGTCACCATCACGCAGCGCGTCAGACAAACGCTTAAGCACGACGACGCCAGCCCCCTCTGCAACCGTAATACCATCCGCATCCGCCCCAAAGGAACGGCAACGGCTTGAGGCCGAAAGCATCCCTGCACGGCTCATCATCCTGAAAGGTTTGTCTGTCAAAAATAGAGAAACACCGCCAGCCAGCATCAAATCAGCCTCGGAGCCGCGCAACATCCTGCATGCCTGATGTACAGCGACGAGCGAGGATGAACACGCCGTATCAACACTAATGGCGGGGCCTTTGAGATCCAACAAGTACGCAATACGAGAAGCCAGTATCGAGGAGGCATTGCCCAGTAAAAACTGCGCTGCATTCTTTTCAAAGGCGAGTTCTGAAGCGAGATCACCATACTCACTCGGTTGAACGCCGGCAATCACTCCGCACAGACTTCCCCTCAGGTCAGAGGGTTTAATACCCGCGTTTTCAATCGCTCTCCAGCACTGTTCGAGAAATAATCTCTGTTGAGGATCCATTGCCTGGGCCTCGCGAGGCGCGATACCAAAAAACAATGGGTCAAAAAACTCGATCCCGTCAAGAAAACCACCTGCTCGTTCAGTCGCATGACCAACCAGTCCGAGACGCGATGCGGACAAGGGCCCAACAGAATCCACACCTGCTTGTAAATTCGACCAGAATGCTTCGATATCGTCTGCACCTGGTAGACGAGCGGCAAGTCCTATTACGGCGATATCCTGTTCACGAACGCTCTCTTGAGACTGCGTGCGGTCAAGCGAAACGGAGGGCTGCGCGACAATTTTTAGCTTCGATAGCTTGGCAGGTTGAAAGGAAGAAGACTCGAGTTTGGGCAAAAGTGTTTTTAGATAGCTAGCAAGTAACTGAATGCTTGGGTAGTCAAACAAATCCGTCATTCGGACATTGACATTGAGCGTGCGATTTAATGCTTCAACGAGTTGGAGACCAATGAGTGAGTTCACGCCAAGGCTTGCAAACCTTGCATCGCGTGCTATCGATCCTTCCTTTAAACCAAGCAAGTTTTCTACCGCGACAGCGATGCGATCGTCAATCGTGCCTGCGCTACTCAAGGTAAGCATCACAGCTTTACGAACTGCTGGGCCACCAAACGGGGGAGCCAGCTTCAGACAATTACGATTGCGCGACTGCAACTCTGTAAAACTCATCGAACTCTTGCGAATATGTAAGAGTACATAACGAAGAAGTCCTGATTCAAGGGCCTGGCCAAAATTAGTCCAGCCGCGATGCTCAGCCGCGCGTGCAGCCATGCGTGGTGCCTGACGGGCCAGCGCATCAAGATTTTTATCCAGGTCAGGATCAAACAGAAAGTTTGCAATACCACCACTTGCATCGTCGGCATGCGTGATTAGCAGACCATGTCTGGCAAGTATTGCAGCGAACTGATCAGAGGTCGGCGTAAACTGACCGATATCAGGCATGGATACATCACCGATAGTCTGTGCAACGCAGTCAATCAGTAACAGATCACCATTTTCATCAAGATTTTTGGCTATGTTTGAAAATAGACCTTCCTTGTTTTCGATATGGAAAGTTACTTCAAATCCAATCATCAGATCGAACGGCCCGCCCATATCGTCCGTTGCTGAATCGCTGTTTAATACTTCAACACGTTCATTAAAATTTTCAAGTAATACACGCTCCGCTGCAAGTTTCGCCTGTGCTGCGGCGATGGTAAACCCACGTCCGTACATGGAGGGGTTCACGCGCGCGAGTGCGATCAAATCTGTAGCAAAACCACACCCTATATCCATCACACGTTGCACGCGTGAAAGATCAACCCGATCAAACAGTCTGGCCTTCATTTGGCGCTGGCACTGAA
Organism: uncultured beta proteobacterium; assembly: GCA_903847325.1. GTDB lineage: Bacteria > Pseudomonadota > Gammaproteobacteria > Burkholderiales > Burkholderiaceae_B > Zwartia. The sequence continues at coordinate 3,042 of CAINDJ010000032.1, forward strand.
GAAACAACTGAAAATGCTCAGGGTTCAGTTCAGGTTGAAAAAGTGTTTTGACCCACGAAAAACCAGCAATTTTCTTAGGGAATGGAGCAAAAAGCAGGTTCATTTCCTCGCGTCCCGCGAGTTGATCAACACTGTTTGCGAGAGCATCATAATAAGCACTGACTGCTGTTGGAGAGCGAGGTACTTGTTCAGCCTGTGCCTGGACGGATGAATATTCAATCCAGTGTCTTTTTCGAAAAAATACAGTTCCTGGCAGAGGAATACGACCGAAGGCATGCGCAGGACGAAATAAGGCCCAATTGATTGAATCGCCGGAGAGCCATTGCTGGATTTCATGCGGAAATTCAGCATCAGAAACACTTAGCTGACCACTCGCGAGAAAAGCTGATAATTGTTGCGTAAACTCTTTAACTGATGAAGAGGCAAAGACGATACGCGTTGTACTTTCTGATCTTCCACGTTGTAATGTCAACGCTATATCAGCAAGATTAATTTCCTGAATGGCAAGGTTGCGCCACTGCTCACGCGACAGGAACTCCGCAAGCGAATGAAGCGCTGCATGCAAACGCTCCTCAGACCTTGCGGATATGGGCAGATAAAGAAGCTGATCCTCCAGACGATGGGAAATATCTTGAACAGGCGACTCAATGACCATGTGAACATTGGTCCCACCATAGCCAAAATTATGCACACTTGCCCGACGAACGGCTTTGCCTGTCTCGGGCCAGTGACGCGCTTGCGTGACAACCTCACATGGAATGGCGTAGCGGGAACTATCCCAATTCAATTCAGCATGGCCAAGCGTAGGCAGGAGAATACCTTGACGCGCTTGCATCATCGCCTTGATCAAGGAGGCCACGCCAGATACTGACTCCAGATGACCGAAGTTACCCTTTAGACTACCAATCGGCATCACACGACCGTCTGCGGCAAACACCTGTCTGTATGCCTCTAGCTCCGCACTATCGACAAACGTGTTCGCAGCACCTTGCGCTTCTACAAAATCAATATCTTCTGGTCCAACTTGCGCCCGCAGCAAGGCTTCAGAAATTGCTTGCGCCTGTCCCCGAGGACTGGGAGCAGTCAGAAACATTGACTCGCCATTATGATTAGTTGACGTCCCAGTAAGTACGCCATAGATAAAATCACCATCTGCTTGAGCATCTTCAAGCGACTTAAGAATAACTAACGCAGCGCCATCAGCAAACAAATGTCCGTCGGCTGACTTATCAAAAGGTCGAACAATCTGATCTGCAGTCAGGAGACCCATTTTGCGATTGACAACAACCGACTCCGGCGACAGAACGATGTTGACTCCTCCTGCAATGGCATGTGTGCACTCACCAGATAGCAAAGCACGAACAGCCTGATGGATAGCCACTCCCGATCCTGAGCATCCTGTATCAATGGCGAGGCTCGGTCCCGTCCAGCCAAACTGATATGAAAGACGATTGACTAGCATTGCATGGCTATTCCCCGTATTTGCGGTGCCATCCATCGCTTGGGTTAATAAGCGAACCTGGTACTCCTGGCGTTGAACACCAACAAAAGCACCAACTTTCTTACCCCTTAGATCTTCGGAGGCAATACCTGCATCTTCAAGAGCCGCCCACGCGGCTTCCAGCACCATGCGGTGCTGTGGATCCATTGTTTGCGCTTCCTGTTCGGACAGACCAAACAATTCGGCATCAAATCCCGCGACATCTGCTATGAATCCGCCAAAATGACAGTCAGTCAAGTTACCTGGTGCATTCAGGCCGCCGTCAATCGCTTTCCAATCCCAGCGATCAGCAGGTACGCGGGAAATCATCTGCTGCCCTGCAAGCAAGGCATCCCAAAATTGCACAACACCTTCGACTCCGGCGAATCGACATCCGATGCCGATTACTGCGATATGTTTTGATCCTGCATGCGAGCTACTTTCGGTATGAGCGAAAGATTGTTGAAATAAATCAGGGCGGTGCTCTGATTGGTGCGGCTGGCTGGCCTGTTGGAATAGTTTGCCGCGCTGCAGCAGATCAAAAGCACCGAGACGCGGCAAGTCCTCAGTTCGCGTATCAGCAACGTACGTATCTTTGGACACATCTACTGCTGAAACGGGTAAAGCTATCGCTTTCGTATCCAGCACGGGCAGCTGGGTCATAAGATACGCAGCAAGTTCGTTGAGCGTTGGGTAGTCCAGAAAAGTTGCGGGAGCCAGGCCAGTGAAATTTAATTGCTCTTTCAGCGCAGAGGCATAACGCGTGAGGGAAATCGAATCAAATCCATAGGCACTTAAAGGCCGAGCGGGATCCATGCGACCTTTAGGAAGTTTTAGAATTTGTTCTGCGATAGCAGCAATGCTTCGGCTTGGTGGTCAGGATTATTGTCCACGCCAATTACATTGGTCACAAAGCCTTTCTTTTTCAAAGACAATGCCAATGAACCTCCAATCAATCCGATACCAATTACTGCTAAACGCATGCTTTCACTCTTTTAATTGCTTCATTAAATTTCTCCATTGAACCGCATAAGCTCACACGGATGTAATTATTACCTGCCGAACCAAAAATGCCACCA
>CAINDJ010000033.1 GCA_903847325.1 uncultured beta proteobacterium
GCACGCATATTGTTGGACAGCTTGTTTGAAGGTGGCTTTTTGGTTGAAGCCTACACAGACATCAATTTCAAGACCAAGAAGCAGCTCAAGGATGCCTTGGCTGCTGGCCGAAAAATCACCGTGTATCAGCCGAACGATGATCTCTTTGGTGGTCATGGATTACCAAGGGACGGTCGTGTTACCCTAGAGGGGCCGCATTCGCCAGAGCCACACCGCTGGTATGCTACAGCGCTTTTGAAGGATGGGTATGTGGTTGCAATAGACCCGCCAGAACCGAAGAGGCAAAATGATTTTGGCCGCTGGCCAACCCAGTATTGGCGGTAAGCATGGATGCCCAGTGTTTATTGAACCAGCTGGTTGCCGAAGGCTATCCTGCAACCTTCAGCATGGATGAATTCAGCCGGATCAACAGCTATGCTGGTAAGCTTCGGTATGCCGATGCACATCTGACGAAACTTGCCAGTGGGTCTGGGCGTACGGTGTACCAGATCGACAATGAGAAGGTGCTCAAGATTGCAAAGAACGGCAAGGGTGTGGCCCAGAACCAAATTGAGGCAGAGCCTTTTCTACAGAAATATGATTTGACGGCGAGAGTGTTCGAATCTGACTCACGTGGGCTGTATCTGGAGATGGAGCTTGCGAAAAAGGTGGGGCGAAAAAGGTTTGAGCAGTTGACTGGCGTCACCATTGAGGATTTAGCTGATTATCTGAGGTATGAAAATCAGCGTCATCAGGTGCGCGCGTGCGCGTTTTGCGTGAACCATTCACCCGAGTTCATAGCCAAGATGAGCAACAACGAGTTTGTGGGCAGTTTGAGCTCGCTCAATGCGGATTACGATTTCAAGACGGGGGATGAAGGAAGACTATCCACTTGGGGTGAAGTGCTGAGAGACGGACAACCCACGATAGTTTTGGTGGATTTTGGGCTCACAACATCTGTGTATGACCAGTTTTATCACGTTGAGTTAAAGTAGTTTTGGTGACTAGGCCGATCCAGTGATGGCGCACCCCTGAAGAGGGTGAGAGCTCACAGCGTCAGTGAGAGTCACCACCATTTTGCAGTTCTTATTTGATAACATCAGCCGCCGCACACCGAGTGCAGCTTTAGCCGCGAACCTAGACCAGCATCATGACTGACGCCAATTTCAACTTTATCAACTGTCTGATGTGATCACGAAAGCGAGTATCGGTGAAGAGCCCGGTGCGGGAAATCCGCACGCCGGGATTCTGTGGCGGGGCGGTTGGGTGACCAGCCGTCCTACGCTGACTGGCAAAATAAACCAGGCAATAATGAATTATAGGCGGCGGAAAACATGAGAAAAAGTCATTAAAAACGAAGAGAGCCCCCGTTCAAGACATATGAGGCTGCGGCAACTATAAAAACGATGAATCCGGGTGTATTTTTATTGTGAAGGATACACCAACGGTGATCTTTCTTAACAGTGGTTAAAATTAAGTAATTTTCCACTTGATTTTCCTACAAAATTGGATTATTTTGATGACTATGAGTATCACAACCGAAAATAAATTTGAGTACCTAAAAAGTCGTCTTGGTGCCCCCTTTTATGAGAACGACCATGTTCTCATCTTTAATCGTGAATGTGTTTCAGGGATGCACTTGATCGAGAACGAGATATTCGACCTTGCGGTTACTTCCCCACCTTATAATATTGGCAAGGAATATGAAAAAAATTCTCCCAATTGATGAATATGTTAAATGGACAGGTGAATGGGTTAAATCTGTTCATTCACTAACCAAACCAAATGGCGCATTTTTGTTGAATCTTGGTTATGTTTCTCTCGATTCACAAGCTAAGTCTATTCCACTTCCTTATTTAATCTGGAACGTTGTTCCATTCTATTTAATACAAGAGATTGTTTGGAATTATGGGGCAGGCGTTGCAAGCCGTCATTTTTTATCCCCTCGAAATGAAAAATGGCTATGGTATGTAAAAAACGAGCACCAATATACCTTTAATTTAGATGATATTCGTGATCCTGATGTAAAGTATCCAAATCAGAAAAAATATGGGAAATTGCGTTGTAATACACTTGGGAAAAACCCCTCTGATGTATGGCAAATTGCTAAAGTAACCTCAGGGACAGATAGAAGTTCACC
>CAINDJ010000034.1 GCA_903847325.1 uncultured beta proteobacterium
ACAGAAGGTTTTTACGCTGATCGCAACGTCGAATCAGGTGGTAGCGAGATGCTCATCACACCTGATGTCGTTGTGTCGCTGCGCCGGATTACACGCCCGTGCTGCGAACGGATTGCGCGTGCTGCCTTCGAGCTGGCCATGACGCGTAAAAAACATGTGACCATTGTTCACAAAGCGAATGTGCTCAGGATTGGGGACGGAATGTTCATCGATGCCTGCCACGCGGTCGCGCGGGAATTTCCTGAGGTTGTGGTCGATGATGTCATTGTCGACGCCATGATGGCCCATGTGGTGCGTGCACCTGAGCGCTACGATGTGATTGTGACGACCAATATGTTTGGCGATATTCTCTCGGACTTGACCGCAGAGCTGGCAGGCAGCCTTGGTCTGGCCGCATCGATTAATGCGGGGACGGATTACGGTATGGCCCAGGCCGCGCACGGCTCCGCCCCAGATATTGCCGGGCAGAACATCGCCAATCCATTTTCCCAGGTTATTTCAGCCAGCATGCTGCTCGCCTGGTACGGGCAACGAAAGAATAAGCCCGCCTTCATCGAAGCAAGCAAAGCCTTGAATGACGCCGTGGCGCAAGCGATTGCTGCAGGTGAGGCGACACGTGATGTAGGCGGTCGTCTTGGAACAAAAGAAACCGGTCAGGCATTGTCTGCCCGTTTGCTTAAAAACTAACGTGTATTAAGCCTACGCATTGAATATATTGTGAATCAAATGGATGAACGCGCAGGGATGCGTCGCAGGCTGTTGACGCTCGGCGCCTCGGCAGCGCTTGGTGCGCCAGTGCTGATGAGAGCGGTGCAGGCTCAAGCGGTTGATCTGCGTCGCAAGCCCATCACGCTGGTTGTGCCTTTTGTGCCGGGGGGCGGGACGGACAGCATCGCCCGGGAGCTGGCCAGGCATTTGTCGAATGAACTAGGCGTGACGGTGATTGTCGATAACAAAGGGGGGGCGGGCGGTGCGATTGCTGCGGTGGGTGTGGCAAAGGCTGTACCCGATGGCACAACCTTGTTGTTTACGACGTCAACCTTCATCACGCACGCAGCCTCTGATCCTGCGCCTAGCTATCATCCTCTGAGTGATTTTGCACCCGTTGCCATGCTTGGACGAGGCCCTCTGCTTGTCGTGTCTTCAAAAGCTTCAGGCATACAGTCAGTCTCTCAGCTCATCAAAGAAGCGCGCGCGAATCCAGATGGCTTGACGTATTGCTCTGCAGGTCCCGGGAGTATCAATCATCTCGCGGCGGAGTTATTCACGCAGATGGCGGGTATCGCGATGACGCATGTGCCTTATAAAGGCAGCGGGCCGGCAACAATTGATTTGCTGGCAGGACGTACACAAATATTTTTCGCGACCGTACCAACCATACGCAGTCATGTTCTCGGGAATAAAGTGAATGTGCTGGCGGTGACGGCGCTGGCGCGCTCTGCGATGTATCCTGATGTTCCGACAGTGGTGGAGTCCGGAATTGCTGGCTACGATGTTTCAACCTGGTGGGGAATTGCTGCACCTGCAGGTGTGCCCGCAGAGATCATCGCGGCGCTCAATGCCGCGATTAACGCAGTCAGTCCGGCGTTGAAAGATCGTTTGCTCAATGAGGGGGCGACACCGGTATCGGATAGTCCTGCTGCATTTGCCAGCACGCTGGAGAATGAGCTGAAGGCCTGGAAGCAGGTGATGCGCCAGAATTAAGCCCGATGTCCTCACGCAACGTACTCAGCCTCACGTACTTAGCCTAACGTACTCAGCGCAAAGAGGGCGATAGCTTGCTGGATGTCGACTTGCTCACCAATGGCTGCGCTTGCGGTAATAGTCAGCGCGGGATGTGCGGCTCTCGACGCATCAAGCAGTATGGGTAAATCCTTTCTGACGTGGCTGCCCACGGCTAAAAAAACTGGAATAACGTTAATGTGCTTCACGCCGGTTTGTGCCATCGCATCAATCGCTTTAGGCAGGCTTGGATCCATGCACTCGAGGAAAGCTAACTCAGTCGGCCCGGTATGCTGCGCGCGCATGGACTGAAGGATGGCCTCGAAGGGCAAACGCCATTGGGGGTCACGTGATCCGTGGGCAAAAAGGATAATGCCGGTTGTTTGTATTGAATTCATCTTGTGATTTTACGCCTGGGGTGCGACACCCGAAGGGTTATTCCTAAATGGCCTCAATCGTACCCGAACGCTTGAATGCCTCGTGCAGGGCTTGCGTTTGCCAAAGCAGTGTCTGGGGGGCAGGGCACGCTCCACTGAGAATGCTGTCGTAGAGTTGATGCGTGCAGACGGCATCGATATCAAGCTGATATTCAACGGGTGTGTCGATGTATCGCGCCTCGCTCGTCCAGTTCAACTCCGCGTGTTGCATCTGAAAACTCAACTCGGGTAGCCTGCGTGGGCTCGATACGGGTTCGCCTTCATGGCCACGCATGGAGACCACATTGGCTGTATGTAAGTTAAAAAATTCTTCGATGATCACCGGATAAGCTGGATGCGTGTAGTTGCTGATCTGAAAAGAATCAGTCAACACCGGGTTGATCAGTTTGGCCAGGATATGACCGGAATTGCGCACACCAATAACTTGGCGCACAGCCAGTAATTGGTTGAGTTCGGGGCAGAGTATCTCAAGCGGGCAATAAGCAAATTTGTGCAGAGACAAAAACGAATGGAGATCATCGCGTTGCGAGACGATGGGCCAGCCCATCTCCCTGAATACTTGTTCCGAACCGGTACGCTGAGGGTCTTCGTGCGTGCCATGCACCATTACAAGATAGCCAAGCTCAGACATCCATTTCGCGAGCAGGGGCGTCATCAAATGCGTTTTTCGCGCGCCGTTATAGGAGGGCAGCAACAGTACGGGCTGATTGAAGCGTAGCGGGGGCAAGAGCGGTTTAACCGCATCATAGAAACCCGCTAATTCATCACTCGTCTCGCCTTTAATACGCATCGCCATGCAAAACGCTCCAATTTCGAGATCTGTCACGGAGCGTGACAGCACCTGCGACATCAGAGTTTGTGCGTCGTCGCGCTTGAGGTTGCTTGCGCCTTTACTGCCGCGACCGATTTGTTGGAGATAGTGGCTAATGGACATGGGGGTCTGTTGATCGTGTCTAAGCTCGCCCTTAATTTCCTAGCCTTTTAAGGCTTCAATTTTTTTAAGAGCGCCGGCAATGGCGTCACCGGACAGATTAATCGCTGGGATACCTCTAAAAACGAAGGCGATACCCGCGACGGCCTGTAATTCTTCGACGCTGGCACCCGCACGCAAAGCCGCGACCGCGTGATTTTCTGCTGCCTGAGACAGATTCATCAGCAGCATGCCAAACGCCATCATCTGGCTTGTTTTCAAATCCAATGATTCGGGCTCAAGTAATTGTGCACGCAGCCGTTCGACACCCTCGGTCATCCCAGGCGCTGTTTTAACGCCAAGCGAAATCCGCGCGTGAATGCGATCGGGTACAAATCCCAGAATTTCTTTGTAGTTTTGCTCAAGCGCCTCAATGGTTTGAAGTTGTGTCGCGGGATCGTTTATTTGGCTCATTTATTTTGCTCGGACAGTCGTTTAAAGGCTTTGGTGTTATTCGTTAATGACAATATTGGCTGCTTTGCCAATCGCCAGTGAGTTTGCAAAATCATCATTGACATATTGTTGAAAGGCGGCACGATCAAGCGTAATGATGTCAACGCCTAAGCCTGCAAAACGTTCTTTCACCTCCGGGCGTGCGAGTGCCTGTTTGAGCGCAGCGGTCAACTTATCCATCACGGGTTGTGGAATCCCTACCGGACCAAAAATACCTGTATAGGTCACCATGTCGAATTTAGGAATACCGAGTTCTTCGAAAGTAGGTACGTCCGGAATCAGCGGTGAGCGCGTTTTGCCCGTCTGTGCAATCGGAATGATGGTGCCGTTGCGAATATGGGCAATCGAGGCCGTTAGCTGATCCATCATGGTATCGATCTGACCTCCCACCAGGTCATTCAATGCCGGGCCACTTCCTTTGTAAGGGATGTGATTGAGCTTGATACCCATGCGTAACGCTAGCAACTCAAGGGCAAGATGCTGACTCGAACCATTGCCGGCCGAACCGATTGAGAGGGCTTCACCTGGTTTTTTAGCTTTTGCTGCAAAGTCCGCAAAGCTTTTGATGCCACCCTTGGCGGAGGCTGACAGCACCATCGGCACAGAATGAATAGGTCCTACGGCAGCAAGATCGGTAGTCGGATCATAAGGAGCTTTTCTTGCCAGCGCAGGGCCCACCGAAATCGAACCACTCGAACCTAGCATCAGGGTGTAACCATCGGGTGCTGCGCGCACGACACCGGTCGTGCCGATAAATCCGCCTGCGCCCGGTTTATTTTCTACGACAACTTGCTGACCGAGAATTTCAGACAAGGCGGGTGCTACCGCGCGCGCGGTAATGTCAACGTTTCCACCAGGCGCCCACGGCACGACTAATTTGATTGGTTGCCTGGGAAAGTCTTGCGCGCAAGCCTGGGCACTGATGATTAACGCGCCGCATGTGAGTACCAGGCGCACGCTTGAGCGAATCACGGACGCGCAGATTTTATGTGTGGGTGTCATATTTGTCTCTTAGCGGTTTGAATTCGCATTCAAACACCTTATTTTCTGATGATCGTAGACTATTGTTTAAGCGCGCACTATGCAAGATATTTATGTTGCGCCGCACCCTTGATGGATCTGATATCTCGAAGGTGGGTTTTCCGCTAGACTGATGAATAAGTCTTGTAAAACACACAACTTAGTACCCAACACAGAGTTGTATCCCATAATCATTCAGAGACAGGAATTCGACGTGAGTACATTCAACGCATCGGCGACAGGCGTCTATCTCATTACCGTCACCCCGTTTAAAGATAACGGCGATTTGGATCTGGCTAGTACCGACAAGATGGTCGATTTTTGCCTTGAAAGTGGTGTGACTGGACTGACGATTCTGGGCATCATGGGTGAGGCGAACAAACTCACCGCAGAAGAATCACGTCTTTACGTCAAACAAGTGCTAAATAGGGTGCAGGGCAAAGTCCCTGTTGTGGTGGGCGCCTCTGCATCAGGCTTTGCACCCATGTCCGAGCTCACTAAAAGCGTCATGGATATGGGGGCTGATGGCGTGATGGTCGCACCTCCACCAAGCGTGCGCACCGACGATCAGATCTGTGGCTATTTTGATATGGTCAACGAAACGCTCGGACCTGACGTCCCCTGGGTGCTACAGGATCACCCGGTTTCAACAACTGTGCAAATGTCTACGGCCGTGGTGTTGAAGATTCTCAAAAACTCACCCCGTTGCGTGATGCTCAAGCACGAGGACTGGCCCGGTCTGGGCAAGCTCACTGCGATTTGCAATGCGATGGAAAAAGGTGAGCTGAAAAAAACCTCAATCCTCACGGGCAATGGCGGTGGATTGTTTCTGCCCGAAGAGTTGGTGCGTGGGGCCAATGGAGCCATGACTGGCTTTGCCTATCCCGAGATGATGGTTGATGTGTGCCGCGCCTTTGCCTCAGGCGATGTCGAGCGGGCGTTTGATATTTTTGATGCTTACTTGCCACTGGCGAAATATGAACAGCAGCAGGGAATTGGATTGGCCGTGCGCAAACATATCTTCGCGCAGCGCGGTGTGATTGCCTCGGCCGCGATTCGCAAGCCCGGACCAAAATTATCCGCGCTGGACATCGCGGATATTGAAAGACTGACACGGCGTCAGGAACAAAAACTGCGCGCTTTGAATTGAATCATCCGCATCAAACATCACACTGAAAATCAATCAGGAATTCAACATGATCAATATGCACTTAGAACCACATGTAGTTGATACCTTATCGAAAATATCCACCGCAACATTGACAACGATTTTGCTGAAAAAAGGTTTGCGCAATGTGTGGATGCGTGGCACCAAACCGATCCGTGCAGGACAGCCAAGGCTGGTTGCACGTGCGTTTACGCTACGCTTTGTCCCTGCGCGGGAGGATCTGGCGACTCCCGAGTCATGGTCATCGCCCAAATCCACGCGTGCCGCCATCGAGGACATGCCAGAGGGCTGTATCGCAGTGGTTGACTCAATGGGTGTGACCGATGCCGGTATCTTTGGCGACATCTTGTGCGCACGGATGGCATACAAAAAAGTCGCGGCACTCGTGACTGATGGCGTTGTGCGCGATATGGCGGGTGTGCTCGGGACGGGCTTGCCCGTCTGGTGCTCGGGCGCTGCGGCACCCCCATCGGTCGCTGGCCTGACTTTTGTGGATTGGCAGCAACCCATCGGTTGCGGGGGCGTGGCCGTGTTCCCGGGTGACGTGGTTGTGGTCGATGATGATGGTGCTGTGCTGATTCCGGCGGCTTTGCTCGATGACGTACTAGCCGCATCGGTTGCGCAGGAAAACCTTGAAAACTGGATCATGACCCAAGTGCAAAAGGGACATGCGCTGCCAGGCCTGTATCCGCCTAATGCAGAAAATCTCGCTCGCTATAAAGCGCAGACCGGTCAGTAATTGTAACTGCGTGGGCGACGCACAGTCTGTATTGCAAAGGCAACCAGACTGAGCGTGCCTATCGAGGCCGCTGCCCACTGAAAGGGCAAGGCTTGCGTAAAGTCGATTTCCGAACTCACCAGCATGTAGACACACAGGACTGATCCTGCGGCTAATAATCGCATTAACCACGATTGTGGTCTCAGTAACTGTGGAGGTATGTTGCGGCACAAGTGTGTGCCGATCAATCCCCCCAGGATACCGATCGCGGCGCCCGCCATCACATCGGCCGGCCAGTGCGCGCCCACCGCGATTCTGGCTATGCCGGCCATGAGCGGAATTAAAAATAAACAGACCAAAGGCTTTCTTTTTTCAGCAGGCGTACTGAAATAAAATGCCGTGATTAATGCAAATGCTGTCAGCGTGTGTCCAGAGGGCATCGCGAGCGAGGTCAGTGGGTTGCCCAGAATATGAAAACTTGCGGGATCCAGTACCGAAGCAGGGCGAGGCAACTCAAGCGTTAATTTGAGCGCACGGCCAGACAGGCCCGCAATCGCTCCGGCGCATACGCTGGAGACGAGATTTCTGGGCGCCAGTAGCAGCAACGGTGTCGCAAGCGCAAAGTCATACCAGCCATTGCCAAGCAAATCAAAAAACACCCAAAGGCTATCAGGTAGTGCGTGCGCCTTTTGATTGATTTGCAGAAATAATTCGGCGGGCGTGCTCACGAGGGCAGCGACCAACCAAAGTAGTAGTGGCAAGAGAGGGAGCGCCCAAGCCCCGGCGGGGATTTTTTTTACGTCCTGGAACTGATTGCGTGGCAGATTGGTATTACGCACGGATAAGGGCGTCGGCATATTGGATCGTCATTTTTTCCAGCACTTGATCTACTGTGATGGCCCGCATGCAGACGTTGTCGGAGCAGGGTGTTTTGCGGTGATTTGCAGCACTGACACAAGGCGAGCAGGCGAGTTGCGCTGTGATTGGAATGGACTTGCCCAGTGAACCATACAGAG
>CAINDJ010000035.1 GCA_903847325.1 uncultured beta proteobacterium
ATGCCTGGCTCAATCGTTTTAGTTTTGTCATCGCCCAGGTAGTTCTTGGGCAAGCTCACGATGACTTTGAAATAAGGCGCCTGACGTTCATCCAAAGCGCTGTAGGAGGAAACCATCATCACCTGACCATCAATTGTGCCGTAGCGCATGAAATCAAACGTACCTACTTTCAAGCGAACTATCTGGTCTTTTTTAATAAAACCAATATCAGTCGGAGCTACACGCACCTCGGCATGCAGTTCACGATCCGTGGGAACAATATTCATCAGCGTCGCACCAGGTGGCAGAACGCCACCAACGGTACGATACTTCAAGTCCTGTACCACACCATCAACTGGCGACAACACCTCTACGCGCTCCAGACGATCTTTGAGCTTGGTCATCTGCTCTTCGGTCTGAGACAACTCATTCGAGGATAAATTCAGCTCATCCATATTGGTACGGCGGAATCTGAGAAGCTCGGCCTGGGACTGGCTCAAACCCCGCTGGGCATCGAGCGCCTGCACGCGGGTCGCAAGTTTTTCTTTTGCCAGATCTCCACGAATCGCACTGACTTCACCCAGAATTTTGATCTCTTCCTCAAGCTGTTTTACCTGATCTTTAGAGGTTTTTAAGGTGTGCTCTTGCTCAGCAATCAAATCAGCATAATGCTTGGGAACTTTAGAGAAATCAGCATTACGGTTCGACAATAAGGCACGCAAGCGCTCCACACGTGCAAACAAACCCCAATATTTTGCATTCAGTGTCTGGTATTCCGCATTGGCCTCCGTATCATTCAACCTCATCACCACCTGGTCTTTTTTGACGACTTGACCATCGATCACATCAATCGCCGCAATCCTGCCGCCATCCACATGCTGAATGACCTTAACGGCCTGCACAGGCATCACCTGACCGGGCGCCATCGCAATCACATCCAGCGTCGCAAAGTATGCCCAGGCAACAAACACAATGATTGAACCCGCAGCCAACTTGACGGTTGTTTTTAAATAAGAAGGCGGAGCCGCCTCTTCGAGCAGGATGGCCTTCGCGACATAATTATCAGTGCGGCTACCAAGCATCAGCCCAGTCTTTCGCTCTTGATGATAGTTCTCAGGTGTGCTCATTGAATTAACTCTCTAGTTCAAATAACGGGTGTTGAATAAATAGCGATAAAGTGACTGACCTCATCACGCAGCGGTAGGCTGAGCCAATAAAACTTCTGGTGGTCCAGCTGCCCGCAAATAGCCCTTGTCAAACACAAGCAAGGTATCTGCTAACTTAATGTGACTGGGACGGTGACTAATAAACAAAACAGTTGTATTACCTTTAAGTGACTGCAAGGTTTTCATAAATTTCTGATCACCTTGCTCATCGAGTCCCGTGCCCGGTTCATCAAACAACATAATTGGTGCGCGTGTCAGATAGGCACGCGCGAGGGAAAGTTTTTGTTTCATGCTCGAAGGCAATTCATTGGTGTTATCACCCACCCGATACTCGAGACCGCGTGGGAGCGCGAGCACTTGCTCCAGCGCACCCGCCATATCAAGCGCTTGATACACCTCGTTATCGGATGCATCTGGTCTGGCCAGTCGCAGATTTTGTGCGATGGTGGCACGGAACAATTGCGTATCCTGCGGTGCATAGCCAACCATACGGCGTAACAAGATGGGATCAAGTTGTCTGATATCGACGTTGTCAATCAAAATGGCGCCTGCCTGAGGCTGATACATACCCAGTACCATTTTCAACAGTGTTGATTTACCTCCACCATTAGGGCCCGTAATGGCTACGAGCTCACCAGGCTTGACCTTGAATTCCACACCAATCAATGCAGGATCCACATTCATCGAATAGCGGAATGACACGCGCGCAAACTCTAGCGAACCTTCAACTGCGCGCGAATTGACACCTGGCGTGGAGTCAGGTCTCTCACCTGCAATTTTCATCAGACTATCAATCTGTCGTACAGCACTGCCGACGCGTTCGATCCGTGTCATATTGGTAAACACGGTTTGGATCGGGCTCAGTACACGCCACATCAGCATCATCGAAGCAATCAGGGCACCCGAGGAAACCGCTTGGGACCATACCGCCGGGACCGTCGCACCAACAATAGCCAGCGCAGCAATCATCATCACGCAGTAAGAGATGCTCACCATCAGCGAGGAAAGTTGCTCAGCACGAAACGACGCCATGGTGGCCGTTGCTGAAATCTCTCTAAATCTCTCGAGCCACAAACGTTGCGCACCACATTCACGCACTGTTCGCATTTTCCCTGTCAGCTCAACGATAAAGGCATTGCGACGCGTCGAGGCACGACTCACAGCAGAAACTCTATCCTTTGTTGGTGTTGAAAAAATCCAGTACAACAAAGCATACAAAGCAACCATGATGACGAACACCAACAAGGCGATGGGGTTCATGATCGATAAGGCGATGAGCAACACTAGCGTTGCTGGTGACTCCAGCAACGTGGAGGCAAGTGGTCCCGTAAACAAATCACGAATAGCCTCAAAGCTCTGCAATCTGGAAGTCTGTGCACCCACAGACGCCCGCTCAGTATATGAGGGCGACATTTTCAACACTTGCTGCAAAATCGTCGCGCCAAACAGGTACTCGATCCGACCAGAAATATAGGCAAGGATCTGCGCACGATGCCGCATGAAAAAATAACCCGACGTAAGAGCAATCGCCGCACCGATGCCAAGATACAACAAAGTATCTTTGGCGCCCGAAGGAATCACCGTGCTGTAGATAACTGAGGTAAACAGGGGTCCCGCCATCATGATCAGACCGGCGATCAGTGCTGAGATTGTCGCTTGTACAACTAACGGTGAAAAGCGTAATAAAGCGCGTACGACCCAGGATCTGCTGTCAACAACTGAAGTTTCGACGAGCTCGTAAAAGAATGCACGTCCCTCGATATTGAGATTCGATTCGAGTCGGGCTGCCTCATCAGGATTGGTCGCCACCCTGATCTGCTTGCCGACACGTCCTACCGCTACAAAGGCGACATCCATGTCTGGTACAAACAAGCAAGGCAAGGAACGAGGGTCCAGATCACCAAGTTTGCATCGGACCTCTGCGACCTTATAGCCCAACTCTGCCATCGAGTTATGAAAACCCGGCAAATCAAGACTATCCGTGTAATAAGGCAAGGACTCTGCGACCTCGCGCGCCGTCTCACGCGAATTCGTCAGC
>CAINDJ010000036.1 GCA_903847325.1 uncultured beta proteobacterium
TGGTTAATCATGCCGGTGAATCAGGTATCCAGGAAGTCATCGTAGGTATGGCGCACCGTGGACGCCTGAATATGCTGGTCAATATCATGGGCAAAATGCCTGGTGATTTGTTTGCCGAATTCGAAGGCCATCACGCTGAAGGCCTCTCCGATGGCGATGTGAAATATCACAACGGTTTTTCAAGCGACCTGTCGACCCGCGGTGGTCCTGTGCACTTGTCACTCGCGTTTAACCCCTCGCACCTTGAGATCGTGAACCCAGTCGTTGAGGGTAGCGTGCGTGCGCGTCAGGAACGCCGCGGCGCGGATGGTTTCAAGCAAGTGCTACCTGTACTCGTACACGGTGACTCCGCCTATGCGGGTCAGGGCGTTGTCATGGAAACCCTCAACCTCGCCATGACGCGTGGCTACGGTACGGGTGGTACGGTGCATCTGGTCATTAACAACCAGATCGGTTTCACAACCTCAGATCCACGCGATGTGCGCTCGACCACATACTGTACCGATGTTTCGAAAATGATCGAAGCACCTGTATTCCACGTAAACGGTGACGATCCTGAGGCCGTCGTGTTCGCAACACGTCTGGCACTTGATTACCGTATGCAGTTTGGCCGTGACTCAGTCGTTGATATCGTTTGTTTCCGTAAACTCGGTCATAACGAGCAGGACACACCCGCACTGACCCAGCCTTTGATGTACAAACGCATCGGCGTGCATCCAGGTACCCGCAAATACTACGCTGACAAACTGACAGCGCAGGGTGTACTCAAGGAAGGTGACGGCGATCAGCTCGTCAAAGACTATCGCCAGTACATGGAAGACGGTCGTCGCACGATTGAACCAGTGCTGACCAACTACAAAAACAAATTTGCCGTGGACTGGACGCCCTATCTGGGCGCCAAATGGACCGATCAGGCTGATACCGCCGTGCCACTCGCAGAGCTCAAGCGTATCGGCGAGCGTCTGACTCAATTGCCCGAGGGCTTTACGCCTCACTCGCTGGTGACCAAGCTTCTGAAAGATCGTCTGGCCATGGCGCGTGGTGAGCAGAATCTGGACTGGGGCATGGGCGAGCATCTCGCTTTTGCAACGCTCGTAGCGTCTGGTTATACCGTTCGTATCACGGGTCAGGATTCTGGTCGCGGTACGTTCACACACCGTCACGCTGTATTGCATGATCAGAATCGTGAGCGCTGGAATGATGGCACCTATATTCCCCTGCAAAACGCAGCTGATGGCCAGGCTCCTTTCGTTGTCATAGACTCGGTCCTGTCAGAAGAAGCCGTACTTGGTTTTGAATACGGTTATGCATGTACAGAGCCGAATACACTGACCATCTGGGAAGCTCAGTTCGGCGATTTCGTCAACGGTGCACAGGTCGTAATCGATCAGTTTATCGTCTCCGGCGAAGCCAAATGGGGTCGTCAATGCGGTCTGACTTTGATGTTGCCACACGGTTACGAAGGCCAGGGCCCAGAGCACTCTTCAGCACGTATCGAGCGTTTCTTGCAATTATGCGCAGACAACAATATTCAGGTTGTCCAGCCAACTAGCGCCGCACAGATTTTCCATCTGTTGCGTCGTCAGATGATCCGTCAGTTCCGCAAGCCTTTGGTGATCCTCACGCCAAAATCGTTACTGCGTAACAAAGACGCTGGTTCACCCCTGAAAGACCTGTCTAGCGGTCGTTTCAGCTCGATCATCGGTGAAGTCGATGACAAGATCAAGGCCGCTTCAGTCAAGCGCGTGCTGGCTTGCTCGGGTAAGGTTTACTACGATCTGATTAACGGTCGTCGTGAGCGCGGTGCGGATAATGTTGCGATCGTTCGCGTTGAACAACTCTATCCTTTTGCACACAAGACATTTGAGTCGGAATTGCGCAAGTACCCTAATGCAACGGAAGTTGTCTGGGTACAGGATGAGCCACAAAACCAGGGGCCATGGTTCTACGTACAGCATCACTTGTACGAGAACATGTCCGCTGGTCAGAAACTGGGTTACTCCGGACGTCCTGCCTCCGCTTCACCTGCTGTGGGTTACCTGGCTAAACATCAGGAACAGCAAAAAGCGTTGGTCGAGCAAGCATTCGGCAAATTCAAATCCTTTGTGCTGACCAAATAAGCTCAACCTAATCGAACAAAAATTCGTACTTAAAAAAGTACTTAAAAAATACGGAAAAATTATGGCTATCACCGACGTTGTTGTTCCCCAATTGTCAGAGTCAGTATCCGAAGCAACCTTGCTCACCTGGAAGAAAAAACCAGGCGACGCCATCCAGGCTGACGAAATCCTCATCGAAGTCGAAACAGACAAAGTTGTGCTCGAGGTCCCCGCGCCTGCTTCAGGTGTTTTGAAAGAAATCGTCGAAGCCGACGGCAGTATGGTGACCTCGGGTCAGGTCATTGCACGTATCGACACCGCAGCGACTGCCTCAGCAGCCCCCGCTGCTCCAGCTCCTGCCGCTGCAGCTCCCGCAGTCGCCGCACCAGCACCTGCTGCGAAAGCCGCTGCCGGCGCGATCGCTTCGCCTGCTGCGTCAAAGATCCTCGCTGACAAAGGCGTCGCCGCTGCTGGCGTATCCGGTACCGGTCGCGATGGCCGTATCACCAAGGGCGATGCACTGAGTGCTTCGGTTGCAACTGCAGCAGCGCCTGCCAAAGCAGCTGCAGCGCCTGCACCCATGACACAGTCACTTGACGGTCGTCCAGAGCAGCGCGTGCCTATGAGCCGTCTGCGTGCCCGCATTGCCGAGCGTCTGTTGCAATCGCAGCAGGATAACGCGATCCTGACTACGTTCAACGAAGTCAACATGCAAGGCGTGATCGATCTGCGCAACCTGTATAAGGACAAATTCGAAAAAGAACACGGCGTCAAGCTCGGTTTCATGTCGTTCTTTGTCAAGGCCGCTGTCGCAGCACTCAAGCGTTATCCATTGCTGAACGCTTCAGTTGATGGCAAGGACATCATTTATCACGGCTACTTTGATATTGGTATCGCTGTAGGTAGCCCACGCGGCTTGGTGGTGCCAATCCTGCGTAATGCCGATCAGATGTCGATCGCCGATATCGAAAAAACCATTGCCGACTTCGGTAAGCGCGCTGCCGAAGGCAAACTCGGTATCGAAGAAATGACGGGTGGTACGTTCTCGATCTCTAACGGTGGCGTGTTTGGTTCGATGCTCTCGACACCCATCATCAACCCACCACAGTCAGCTATTCTGGGCGTGCATGCGACCAAAGACCGCGCCGTGGTTGAAAAAGGTCAGATCGTTATTCGTCCGATCAATTACCTCGCACTGTCCTATGACCATCGCATCATTGATGGTCGCGAAGCCGTATTGGGCTTGGTCGCTATGAAAGAAGCGCTCGAAGATCCACAGCGTTTGTTGCTCGAAATCTAAGCCGGGATATCCATGTCTAATCAATTTGATGTTGTTGTAATCGGTGCGGGCCCTGGCGGCTACATCGCCGCTATTCGTGCCGCCCAGCTGGGTATGACTGTCGCATGTATCGATGCCTGGCAGAATGGCCAGGGCGGTCCGGCACCAGGTGGTACCTGCACAAACGTAGGTTGCATTCCATCTAAAGCATTGCTGCAATCCTCCGAGCATTTTGACCAGGCTAATCACCATTTTGCCGAGCATGGCATTGAAGTCAAAGGCGTATCGCTCAAGCTCGACACGATGCTTGGTCGTAAAAACGCTGTTGTTAAGCAAAACAACGACGGTATTTTGTACCTGTTCAAAAAGAACAAGATCACGTTCTTCCATGGCAAGGGTGCGTTTGCTGGCCAGGTCGATGGCGGTTATGCGATCAAGGTCACTGGTTCAACCGAAGCTGAAATGGTTGCCAAGCATGTCGTGATCGCGACAGGCTCTTCAGCCCGTGAGTTGCCAGGTCTGCCATTTGACGAGCAGCAGGTGTTGTCTAACGACGGCGCATTGAATATCGCTGCTGTGCCTAAAAAACTTGGTGTGATCGGTGCAGGTGTGATCGGTCTCGAGATGGGTAGCGTCTGGCGTCGTCTGGGTGCTGAAGTCACGGTGCTTGAAGCCATGCCTGAGTTCCTGGCAGCGGTGGACACACAGGTTGCTAAAGAAGCGCTCAAGCAATTCACCAAACAAGGTCTGTCCATCAACATGGGCGTCAAGATTGGCGAAATCAAAGCGACCACTAAACAGGTCACTATTCCTTACACAGATGCCAAAGGCGCTGAGCAAAAACTCGTCGTGGACAAGCTGATCGTCTCAATCGGTCGTGTGCCTTACACGGGCGGACTCAATACTGAGTCGGTTGGCCTTGCGGTGGACGAGCGTGGTTTTGTCGTGGTCGATGGTGATTGCAAGACAAACCTGCCTAACGTCTGGGCGGTGGGTGATGTGGTGCGTGGTCCAGCACTCGCGCACAAAGCTGAAGAAGAAGGCGTTGCCGTTGCCGAGCGAATCGCCGGTCAGCACGGTCATGTTAATTTCGATACGATTCCCTGGGTGATTTACACCTCGCCCGAGATTGCCTGGGTCGGTAAGACCGAGCAGCAATTAAAGGCAGCAGGACACGCCTACAAGTCAGGCAGCTTTCCTTTCCTGGCTAACGGTCGTGCCCGCGCTTTGGGTGATACAACCGGGTTTGTAAAGATCCTGGCTGATGAAGCAACCGACGAAGTCCTCGGCGTGCACATCATTGGCCCCATGGCATCCGAGCTGATCGCCGAGGCTGTCACCATCATGGAATTCCGTGGTGCAGCCGAAGACATCGCCCGTATCTGCCATGCACACCCAACGCTGTCAGAGTCCATGAAAGAAGCTGCTTTGGCAGTTGATAAGCGCACACTGAATTTCTAATTCTGTTTGTACTTCCTTTAAATGGTCTGAACATCTCCTGATTTGTTCAGACCATTTTTCATATTCCTTGAGCAAAAGTTTGGCGTCATGAACGTTCTTGAGTATTACGAGCAAACATTAGCTGATCGTGGCTACAAACCTGACCATTCGCAGCGTACGGCGATTGAGCGTTTGCAACGTTATTTTGACGAGTGGATCGCTTTTAAAGGCGATCGCTCGAACGCAGTCAAGCGCTTGCTTAAACGTCCGTCTGTGCCAAAGGGCGTTTATTTGTGGGGTGGTGTCGGGCGTGGCAAGAGTTTTCTGATGGATGCTTTTTATGCGACCGTGCCGGTTACGCGTAAAACCAGATTGCATTTCCATGAGTTCATGCGCAGCGTGCACCGCCAGCTTGATGAAGTTAAAGGCATGCAGGATCCGCTCGATGAGGTGGCTCGCCGTCTGGCCAAACGTTATCGTCTGATTTGTTTTGACGAGTTTCACGTCTCGGACGTTGCCGATGCGATGATCCTTTATCGTCTGCTACTCAAACTATTTGAACATGGCACGTCCTTCGTGATGACCTCGAATTACGAACCCTCACTGCTATACCCGGATGGCTTACATCGTGATCGTATTTTGCCTGCGATCGAGTTGATCAAGAGCCGCATGGATGTGCTGAACGTGGATGCGGGTGTGGATTATCGTCGTCGTGCGCTTGAGCAAGTTAAGTGCTATCACACACCCTTAAGTCCAGAGACGGATCAGGCGCTTGAGCTCGCTTTTGAGCAATTGTCCGATACGGCTCCACAGGATCCGGTGCTGCATATTGAGCATCGTGAAATCCTCGCTAAAAAGCGTGCTGGTACGGTAGTCTGGCTGGATTTTGCAACATTGTGCGGCGGTCCCCGTTCACAGAACGATTACCTGGAGCTCGCCAGCCGGTTTCATGCGGTGATTTTGTCGGAGGTCCCTGCGATGGGTCCCCGTCAGGCATCCGAAGCCAGACGTTTTACCTGGCTGATCGATGTTTTTTATGACCACAAGGTCAAGCTCATCATGTCGGCAGCTTGCGAGCCCGAAGAAATCTATACGACAGGACCGATGTCGGGTGAGTTTCACCGGACGGTATCCCGTATTCTTGAGATGCAATCGAAAGAGTATCTCGAGAGCGAAAGACGCGATACGGTTGATTTATAAATTTTGCAGTTCACTATTTCTAACTGGTTCTGAATATGAATACCACCGTCACGAAAACCAATGCAACGAATACGCGTGTGCTGACAGGCATCACGACCTCTGGTACGCCGCATCTTGGTAACTACGTTGGTGCGATTCGTCCTGCAATTGAGGCCAGTCAGAGTCATGATGTGGATGCGTTCTTTTTCCTCGCAGACTACCACGCGCTGATCAAGTGCGAAGATCCCGATCGTATTGCACGCTCACGACTCGAGATCGCGGCAACCTGGCTTGCAGGTGGGCTCAATGCCAATCGCGTGACGTTTTATCGTCAGTCAGATGTGCCTGAAATCCCTGAACTGAGCTGGATGCTGACGTGCGTGACGGGTAAGGGTTTAATGAATCGCGCGCATGCTTATAAAGCTTCTGTCGATCAGAATCTGGCTAAAGGCGTCGAAGAAGACGACGGCATCAACATGGGGTTGTTTTCTTATCCAATCCTGATGGCTGCGGATATCCTGATGTTTAACGCACATAAAGTGCCCGTCGGTCGTGATCAGACCCAGCATCTGGAAATGGCACGCGATATCGCCCAACGCTTTAATCATCTGTTTGGCCGTGGCCACGATTTCTTTGTCTTGCCAGAGGCAGTGATTGCCGAGGATGTCGCGACCTTACCGGGTCTGGATGGTCGCAAGATGTCCAAGAGCTATAACAACACGGTGCCCTTGTTTGAGGGCGGTGCCAAGGCGCTGAAGTCTGCCGTAGCAAAAATCGTGACCGATTCACGCGGCCCTGGCGAGCCTAAGGACGCAGACGCCTCCCATTTATATTTGATCTACAAAGCCTTTGCCAAGCCTGCAGAGGCTTCAGCGTTCCGTGACGAGTTGACAGGCGGCATGGGGTGGGGTGATGCCAAACAGCACCTCTGCGCGCGGATTGAGGAAGAAATTGGGCCGTTGCGTGATCACTATGCTGATCTGATGGCCCATCCGGATCGCATTGAGGAAATTCTGCAAGACGGGGCTAGCAAGGCTCGTGCGATTGCGACACCATTTATGAAAGAGTTGCGCCAGGCCGTAGGCTTGCGCACTTTATCAACTGCTGCACAAGCAACGTCTGGTAAATCTGGGAAGACTGCGGGCAAAGCTGCACGTTACGTGAGCTTTCGAGACGAGGCAGGTCAGTTCCGTTTCCGCTTAATGAATGCGGAGGGTGTAGAGCTCTTTTGCTCAGTACCGTTTGCTGAACCTAAACAAGCGGGCGCGACGATGAAGGGCTTGCAGGCCAAACTCGCAGATGACGTCGTGACGCTTGTGGGTGATACGGCGTTTGAAATCGTAGTCGATGGTCAGAAAGTTGCCGATGGTGTGGCGAGTGAATCAACTGCCGCACGTGATGCGATGATTGAGGCTTTACGATTGGCGATGCAACCTGCTGATTAATTGTTGAAGTCTCTGCTGCGACAATGATCAGTAATCCTCATCGTCATCAGGCGTCACAATACGGCTGTAGTCCAGCTCAATAAACTGCGTCGTGCTCTTTGGATTAATCATCAGCCGTGTCATGAATGTACGCCCGTCTGATAGATTAATGTCGATGATATAAGCGCCCGCTGGAACATCGCTCATTCTAAAGAAACCCTCCGAATTGCTTAAAGCCTCCCGCAGGTTCTCCTTGTTCTTTCGTATCTGAACCGCTGCCCCAGAAAATACGCGCGCATCAGAGTTGTCTACGACACGTCCAACTAATTCCGTCGCGTGAACGGAGCTAATACAGAGCATGCAGGTAAGCGCGGCAGTCTGAATCAGCGCTTTGATGTTATGGCTCAAATGTGTATGCACAGCATTACCATCCGACCAGTTTGCCATTCTTGCCTGGCTCTTGTGTACGAACCGCTTTGGCACCAAACGCTTGACCTAATTTATTCATGACGGAGGTATTTTCAAAATACCCTGAAAAATAAGTCGCGCCTGTCCCGTGTGCACCGACAATGACATCGTCGCCTGCGTGCGGCGCAATTTCAACCGGGCCACTTGTCTTATTGGCACCATTTTTAACATTACGCGTAGGCATATTGCCCGTCATCAATAAGCCTTGCGGCTGACGCTGCGCATTAGGTAGGGCGGGTAACTCAAGCGTTTTACCATCATCCGTTTTGCGTGATGCGCCGGGTTTTAATGGTTGGAAATTTGTCAGGAAAGTTGTGCTGTAAGTCGGACGGCCACCGTCTTCGATAATGAGTTTGATAGACGGACTTGGATCGTCAGGAAAGCCATCTTTGTTTTGATCGGCATATGTCGTAAACGTCGCGTCGTTGAAGGTACCGATCGCATCTTGTAAATCACAGGGGCGATCGGTATCTTCTTGCGATCCGAGCGTAATCGGGTATTGACCATTGGTGGTCGAAAAACATTTTCCTGCCGCTGCTTCAAGTGCCTCGGTAAGTGCGACGCCGATAATGGTTTGAGGTTGCGCGTGATCGGAGGTGACGACCATCAACGCTTTTTTGTCTGTTCTATCAACGGTTTCATTTTTTCTGTGACCTTGACCGAAAGGTCGTATTGTTTTCTTAGCACCGCCGGAGGAATCGAGCAGACTTGCTGCAACGACGGACGCTCGTAATTCGCGTCGATAACTTCCTTGTATTCAGAAACCAAAGCGTCCGCGGTCTGAACCAACTGCCCGATCCGGCAAACCATGGCCTTCATATTCGTAAAACATACCGGTTTGCCGTCATTGGAGCCCGGAATACCGGAATCGGAATCATCGTGGATGTCACAGGCCGTGACAGCCGTCACAGCCGTGCAAGCCGGACCGTCAGCGAGTTGGCTGGGATTTCCGATCATGATGCGGGTGCATTGTGAGCGAAACCGTCCGGCAA
>CAINDJ010000037.1 GCA_903847325.1 uncultured beta proteobacterium
CGGGTACGGCGGTGAAAGAATTCTGGTATGATTTCAAATATGAAGATGCCTGATGACTGGAAATCACACCTGATTGACTGTGATGCGATTTATTTCGGCGCAGTGGGCTGGCCTGAAATCGTGGCCGACCACGTATCCTTGTATGGTTCCTTGCTCAAATTCCGCCGTGAGTTTGATCAATACATCAACCTGCGTCCAGTGCGCCTCTTTGATGGCGTGCCTTGCCCGCTTGCTAACCGTAAAGCTGGCGATATCGATTTCTTTGTTGTACGCGAAAATACCGAAGGCGAATACTCTGCCGTCGGCGGCAAGATGTTCGAAGGCACTGATCGCGAAATAGTCCTGCAAGAGTCCATCTTTACCCGCATCGGTTGCGATCGCGTATTACGTTTTGCATTCGAAATGGCATCACGCCGCAAACGTAAGCACCTCACTATCGCCACCAAGTCCAACGGTATCGCGATCAGCATGCCTTACTGGGATGAGCGTGCCGCCGAAATCGGCAAAGAATACCCTGGCATCACAACCGACAAACAGCACATCGATATTTTGTCTGCACGTTTTGTGTTGCAACCTGATCGTTTTGATGTGGTTGTCGCATCGAATTTATTTGGCGATATCTTGTCTGACCTCGGTCCTGCTTGTACGGGCACAATCGGTTTGGCGCCTTCAGCTAACCTGAATCCTGACCGCACATTCCCATCGCTGTTTGAGCCTGTGCACGGCTCAGCGCCAGACATCTACGGCAAGCAAATCGCTAACCCCGTTGCAATGATCTGGTCTGGTGCGTTGATGCTTGAGTATCTGGGTCGGGGTTTGCCCGAAGCAGAGCAAAAACCTTATCTCGACGCGCATGACGAAATCGTAAAATGTATCGAGAAAATCCTGGTGACAGGCCCCCATACACCCGATCTGGGTGGCAAGGCCTCGACCAGTGATATGGGTGCAGCAATCAGCAAGATGCTTGCCTAATAATTAGAAGCGAAGAGAACGCTCTCTGCCTTGAGAGTTTTCTCTGACAGAATTTGCCGCTAAGAGCAGATCTGTATTCAGAGGAGATAAATGATGTCCGTACCAAATCACAAGCGACGAACGATAGTCACCGCGGGTGCCACGGCTGTTGGCATCAATCTTTTGGGGAGTCGTGCAGCGCTTGCACAAAATTATCCCAACCGTCCGATTACCTTTATCTGTCCTTGGCCAGCGGGCGGAACCTCTGATGCAACGATGCGCGTTCTCGCACTGGTTGCTTCTCGTGAACTCGGCCAAACCGTCGTAGTGGAGAATCGCGCAGGTGCTGCCGGCATGATCGGTGCCAAAGCACTTGCAAGCGCGAAACCCGATGGCTACACGATTGGTCAGCTGGCGTTATCTGTCACCCGATTCTCCCAGCTCGGTACAGTTCAAATTGATCCGCTTAAAGACTTCACTTTCCTGGGGATGGCGTCTGCACAAACCTTTGGTGTGGTGGTGCAGCCGAACTCTCCATTTAAAAACTTGCAGGAACTCGTCGCCTACGCTCGCGCGAATCCCGATAAGCTGACTTACTCCACGTCAGGCGTTGCAGGCCAGACGCATATCGGTATGGAGGAGTTTGCACAAGCGGCAGGGATCAAATTACGCCATGTTCCTTACAAGGGTGGGGCGCCTGCACTGCAGGGTTTGTTAGGTGGTCAAGTCGATATGATGGCTGATTCGAGTTCCTGGGCCTCTTTGGTTGAGTCAGGCAAGTTGCGTTTGCTCGTGACCTGGGGGGCAGAGCGCTTAACCAGATTTAAAGATGTACCGACCTTGAAAGAACTCGGTTACGGCGTCATCAATGATGCACCTAACGGTGTGGCGGCACCTGCAGGCCTGACTCCAGAAATTGCCAAAAAACTTGCACGTGCTGTTGAGATAGCCGTGAAAAGTGATGAATTCAAACTAGCTTGCGATAAGATTGATGCACCAGTGATTTATATGAATCCTGAGCAGTATCGACAATACTTCGCTGACACCTACAAAAAAGAAACAGTACTGATTGAAAAACTTCAATTGAAAAAACTGCTCGAAAACTAACACGCCTCACTATCTGGAACACCAACATGCCCGACTACACAAATCGTTTTAAAGCATCGCTCAAAGCAGGCAAAGCAAACATTGGTTTGTGGGTCTCCATCCCTGATGCTTTTACGACTGAAATTTGCGCTACAGCTGAATTCGACTGGATGTTGCTCGACGGTGAGCACACACCCAGCGATGCGCGTACTGTTCTGTCTCAGCTGCAGGCCTGTGGTGCGTATCACACACAGGCTGTGGCAAGACCACCTGTTGGTCAGACGCATCTGATCAAGCAGTTGCTGGATGTGGGTGTGCAGAATCTCCTCATCCCAATGGTCGATACACCAGAGCAAGCGCAACAGCTTGTGGGTGATGTTCGTTATCCCCCTCAAGGAAATCGAGGTGTCGGCTTTGGCGCTGCGCGCGTATCGCGTTGGGGTGCACGTAAAGATTATGCCCAAGGCGCGAATGACGAAATCTGTCTGCTTGTGCAGGTGGAGACAGCCCTTGGATTATCCAATCTGGATGCGATTTGTCAGGTCGAGGGTGTCGATGGGGTTTTCTTAGGTCCCTCAGACATCTCGGCCGCACTTGGCTATCTGGGTAGTCCCGGACATCCTACCGTTGTGGCTGAAATCGAGCGCTGCATCGCGGTCATCCTTAAACACGGCAAAGCCGCAGGGATTTTGACACCCGACCGTGCATTAGCTAAACGCTATCTCGAGCTGGGTTGCACCTTTGTTGCCGTAGGTGTCGATGCAAGCCTGCTCGCAAATAGCGTGCGGGATTTAAAGGCGCACTTTAGTTAAACAAACGTAAAAACTGAATCGTGATCATCAGAATTTTGCGTCATTGTATTCGATGGCAATCTCACGAAACCGCGCTTCGGTCTGGCTAAAGGCGGCAACGATGTCTGGATCGAATTTTTTACCAGATAGCCGGTAGATTTCAGCGCAAGCATCTTCGTGCGTCCAAGCCTTTTTGTAAATGCGATCAGTCGTCAATGCGTCATACACGTCAGCCAGGGCCATTAACCTTGCCTCAAGTGGAATGTCGGCCTCGACGAGTCCGCGTGGATAGCCGCTTCCATCCCAATTTTCATGGTGTCCTCCAGCAATTTTGGCAGCGATATTAAACAGAGAGTTTGGCTCTTGATCAACGCCGGCAGTCGATAACAAAATCCTCTCGCCAAGCATTGCATGAGTCTGCATGATCACCGTCTCGTCTAATGTGTGTCGGCTAGGTTTGAGCAAAATATAATCCGGGATGCCAACCTTGCCCAGGTCATGCAGCGGCGCAGCTAGTGTGATTTGCTCAATCATTGAATCTGAGAGTAGCTCGCGGTAGCGCTCAGCGTGACACAAAGTTTCCGCAAGGGTGCGGACGTAAAGCCTGGTGCGTTGGATATGCAAACCCGTTTCGTTGTCACGTGTTAAGGCGAGCTCGGTCATCGATTCAACCATTTGCTCATGCATGCGTTGCAACACAATTTGACTAATTTGTTGGTGCTCGTCCAATAATTCTTGTAGCTTGTGGCTGGTATTTTCGTATTGCGAAACGTCGGTGTAGGTACGTACGATGTCGCCTGAGGGCATCGGATTTGTTCGGACTTCGATATAGCGACCCTGCGGATCTTTACGGACGTAATTTCTCTTTACGTGTTCATTGACGTTGATGCCCCTTGAAAAAATGTAGCTGCTCGTCTCAGGTGTAATGTCTCCGGGATCTTTAAAATCACCCCTATTAATCTGAAACTGAACCATTTCTGGCAACGTGGGCTTAGTTGCTATAAAAGACCGTGGCAAATTTAAAAGCTCACAGAATTGCTGGTTGAATAGCTTTAAGCGATTATTATTGCTAATCACTGCAACACCTTGCGAGATAGATTGCAGCGTGTTGTCCAGCAGTACGCTGGTCTCATTTAGTTCGCGATTAACCTTATTGAAGATTTTTAAAAAACTGCCAAGCGTGATGATAATCATGCCACTCGCTAACGCCAGGCGCGAAAGGGTGACGGTATCTAAACTGTGTCTGAATAATAAAATAGTCAGAGTGATGACCAGAGCCGCTATGCTCGCAGCGTACGCGGTTCTTAATGGCAGGCGTACAAAAAGTACAGGGATCGATGCCATAACCCACATGATGCCGTAGGGGGTCACAAACCAGATCCCTATGCACGCAAAGCCGATTGTCAGCAACGGTATCAGAGCGTTAGTTAAGAATGGCCGTGCGCGATAATGGAGCGACCAGAGATCCGCAAGGACGAATACAAAAACAATACTCGTCAGTGTGATTGATGTGATGGCAGGTAAGCCTAAATGCCCCGGCAACAGTCTGATGGCAGTAAACAATAACAAGCCAACAGCGTAATACAGATCAATAATCTTTTGCGCGTTTAGCCACTCTGAGGAGTGCGGAGTCAATGAGTTGTTATTCAATGTCTACCCTGTAAATTAGGACTGTTTGCTAAATATTTATTCTCAGACCTGCATGTTTAATTCAAACGCATAGAGTGATCAAGTCCTCGAATCAGTTCGAGGATCATTTCACATTTCGGTACGGGGACATTGTGTTGATGTGCTAAATCGACCAACTGTCCAAGTATTGCTTCTGACTCTAATGATCTGCCGGCTAAAACATCCTGATACATTGAGGCACGGTGTGAGCCTGGTCGCTTTTTAGGTGTGACTAGCTCGTCCAAATTAAGCGTATCCGCAATGTCATAGCCCGTTGCTTTAGCAACCGCTAGGGCTTCACGCATCAGCGCTTTCATTTGCTCCTTCATCCCATCGGTCGAGGTTAAGACGACGGTTGGTAAACGGGCGAGGGCGGCGACAGGGTTTAAACCTACATTAATGATGAGCTTTTGCCATGCATTTCTGCGCACATCAAGACTTGGGATGGCATGTATTGCGGCACGCTCAAACATTAGGATCACGTTCTGCAAACGTGTTGAATCGGAGTTATCAGGCTCGCCAAATACCCAGCGGTCACCGGGTGCAGCCAAAATCACGCCAGGCTCAGTCACTTCGTTAGGTGAATAAATCACGCACCCCAGAGTGTCGTGACGCAAAAGTTGCCACAAATCTCCCGCCGGATCTAATAAAGGTAAATGACCGTCTTTTTCGTTTATGCCTTGATTCCACCACCAGGGCAAACCATTGATCGCAAATACCGCCACGCCATCTTTTGCAAGTAATCCTTTGATTGCTGCCGCAGCACCCGGTAGTGCCTGCGCTTTGAGCGTCACAATCACAACGTCCTGAGGTTCTAGTACAGCGGGGTCGTCAGTAGCGGCGAACGGGTGACCAGCGAAGATTTCGTCACCACGATGCAATCGAATACCGTGCTTTTTAATGGCTTCAAGATGTGGGCCACGGGCGATAAGTGATACTTGATCTTTGCCTGCAGCGATTAAACGCGCGGCAAGATGACCACCAACGGCTCCCGCGCCATATATGCAAACTTTCATTATTTGATTTTTATCATTCTCAAAACGACAAACACTACAGTAAGTGGGTTTACGTCATATTGCAAGAGGGTTCTAGGGCGCTATGAATAATGGGAATTAGCAACCAAAAATACTTACGCATATTACTTTACATAATATACATTATGCGTATACTACGTATGGATCAAAGTAGGTTTTCCCTATAGCTTTCATCCCGTTCATGTGTATGAAATCTGACCTGTTACACCTCGACAGTCTGTCCCAGCAACGGCACCATCGCAGACCAACCCAACTCGTGCTCGATCCGTTGGCGTAATGTATCGGCTGGTATGGGCTCGCCATGATTCAGATAAACAGCTTGCGGTGCTTTGGGCGTTGTTTTGAGCCAATCCATAATTTGTTGACTATCCGCGTGCGCAGACATGCCTTGCAGTGCGACGACTTCGGCTTTGATCTGTACCTCTTCGCCATAAATACGAATGGTCTTTTCGCCCGCCAGAATTCTGGCCCCACGCGTTCCTGCTGCTTGAAATCCAGCAAATATGATGGTGTTCCTGCGATCCGGCGCGAGCGCCTTGATGTGATGCAGCACACGTCCACCCGTCGCCATGCCACTTGCCGATACGATGATGGATGGGTATCTGATCATATCTAGCGCCCTGGAGTCCTCGACCGTCCTGACCATCTTGGCGATACTGCCCATTGCGGAGCACTCTGTTTTATTGAGACGGTGCTCTGAGCAGTGCTTCTGGTAAATTTCAGTCATATCAATCGCCATCGGGCTATTGAGAAATACAGGCAAATCGGGGATCTGGCCATCCCGTTTCATTCGATATATTGCCAGTAATAGCTCCTGCGCACGCCCGACAGCAAATGCTGGAATGACGACGATGCCGCCTCGGGCGGCAGTCCGGTTGATGATTTCTGCAAATTTTATTTCTGGATCGGCCTTTTCGTGCAACCTGTCGCCATAGGTTGACTCCACCACAACGCAATCTGCATGGTCAATATTTGCTGGCGGGAGCATGATTTTGTCGTCTGAGCGTCCAAGGTCTCCTGAAAACAATGTCGTTTTCCCCCCTGCTGTGATTTCGGCTGAAGACGCACCTAAGATATGTCCAGCAGGTCTCAATCTGACAGAAAACCCTGATGGCAGTTTTAACAATTGATCAAACACCAGGGGTTTGAATAATTTGAGAGTCTTTTTAACGTCATCCGTTGTATAAAGCGGCAGCGCAGGCGTATGCCGCGATGTTTGGTGTTTGTTTGCGTATAGTGCTTCTTCTTCTTGTAAGTGTGCGCTATCTAGCAGCAATATCTGACATAAATCGATTGTTGATGGTGTCGCATAGATCGCTCCACGAAATCCTTGTTTGACCAGTATTGGTAACGCTCCACTATGGTCGAGGTGACCATGGGTCAATATCACTGCGTCCAGTTGTTTCGGCTCAAAGGGGAATTTGATCCAGTTCAACATCCTGAGGTTTTTTAAACCCTGAAATAGGCCGCAGTCAA
>CAINDJ010000038.1 GCA_903847325.1 uncultured beta proteobacterium
ACCAAAGCGCTCGGACAAGGAGATTTTTTCTTCGACTGTTTCGCCAGGATGGATCTCGCCATCAGACTGATGCTTGTAGCTGAGGTTTTCGCTCATGTACTCCGGCATCAAATGACGGCGGTTGGAGGTGGCGTAAATCAATACGTTATTACCTGTCGAGGCTGCCGAGCCATCGAGCACGGATTTCAGCGCCTTGTAGCCTGCTTCGCCTTCCTCGAAGGACAGGTCGTCACAGAAGACGATGAATTTTTCGGGACGACCCGCCACCATGTCCACGATGTCGGCCAAGTCAGCCATGTCAGCTTTGTCTACCTCAATGAGGCGCAAGCCACGCTCACCATAGGCGGCGAGCATGGCTTTGACCAGAGAACTTTTGCCCGTGCCACGTGCGCCGGTCATCAAGACGTTATTCGAAGGTTTTCCTTCAACGAAATGCAAAGTATTGCGATCGATGATTTCTTTCTGACGCTCGATGTGCTGGAGATCTTCGCTATTAATGAGGGAAACATTCGCGATGGCTTCGAGCCAGCCATGCGAGGCACCACGTTTACGCCAGCGAAAGGCATGCGCATCCCAATTGACCGCCGGAGGTGTGGGAGGCAACCAGGCTTCGAGTTGCGAGAGGACGCGTACGGCGCGCGCGAGTAATTCAGCCATCTCTGGGGCTGCGGTTTTATCAGGAGAGTTCATCAGGATCTGTAGTCTGCGTTGATGCTTACGTATTCGTGCGAAAAATCGCAGGTGTAAACGGTTTCGGTCACGTTGCCACGACCAAGTGCGATACGGACCAGGATTTCAGGTGCTTTCATGATGCGCTGGCCATCGGACTCCTGATAGTCAGGATTACGCCCGCCATTTTTGGCCACAAGCACATCTCCGAGCCAGAGGTTGACACCCGCTACATCGAGGTCCGTGATCCCCGCGTAGCCAATGGCTGCAAGGATACGGCCGAGGTTTGGATCCGAGGCGAAAAAAGCTGTTTTAACCAAAGGGGAGTGCGCGACTGCGTAGGCGACCAGCAGGGCTTCTTCAGAGGTTTTCGCCTGCTCTACTTTGATCGTCATGAATTTGGTCGCGCCTTCTGCATCACGCACGATTTTTTGTGCGAGATCGGTCGCGGCCGCAGCCAGTGCTGCTTTGAGCTCCGCATACTGGGGATGCGTCGTGCTGTCGATCGTCAGACCACTCTGGCCCGTTGCGATCACAATAAAGGAGTCGTTGGTCGAGGTATCGCCATCCACCGTGATGCGGTTAAACGATACGTCTGCCAATTCACGTGCAAGACCTGTCAGCAGTGATTGTGCAATGCCAGCATCGGTTGCGAGATAGCTCAGCATCGTGGCCATGTTGGGGCGAATCATGCCCGCGCCCTTGCTGATGCCGGTAATCGTGATGGTTTTGCCGCCAATCGTCACGCGCGTCGAATAGATTTTAGGCAGCGTATCGGTCGTCATAATGCCGTGCGCGGCACTGACCCAGTTGCCTGGCGCGAGGTTTTTAATGGCTGCAGGCAAACCTGCTTTGATACGATCAACGGGCAAGGGCTCGAGAATGACGCCGGTCGAAAACGGCAGAATCTGTTTGCTGTCGAGTCCCATCAGATTGGCCAGCGCATCACAGGTCTGATAAGCCGCCTGCATGCCTGGCTCACCGGTACCCGCGTTGGCGTTACCTGTATTGATGACCATGGCTCGAATGTCTTTGCCCGATGCGAGGTGCTCTTGGCACACTACGACAGGCGCTGCGCAAAAACGATTGCGTGTGAATACACCCGCAACGCTTGAACCGGCGCTAAAACTGAATACCGTGAGATCGCGACGATCCGTTTTGCGGATGCCTGCTTCGGTCACACCGATCTCTACGCCTGGGACAGGAAAAACTGCGTCGTCTGACGGAATGTATAAATTAACGGCCATGTCTGGTCACAAAAAAGGGGTGGTGAAAGAGGTGGGTAATAAAAAGTGGGTAATAAAAGATCCAGCAATTATCGCTTTTTTTATTCGCTTAATCGATCGTAATGCCCGTCTGTTGGGCGAGACCCTGCATCTTCAGGATTTCTTTGCGGATAATTTCTCCAAACTCGGCAGGTGTCGATCCGGTAGGAAATAATCCCATGGCGGCCAGGCGTTCCCGCACGGCGGGCTCGTTGACGGCCTTGGCCGCAGCATCGCGCACACGTTGAATGTCTTTGGTTGGGGTGCCTATTGGCGCCACCAGGCCAAACCAGGATGGGTCGTTATTCGAGGCAAGATTTAATTCCGCATAGGTCGGAACATCAGGCAGTGGCTCAAGACGGGTCGGCCAGGACACGGCCAGGGGGCGCAGCTTCCCGGATTGGATGTGTGGCATGGCCGAGGCCACCTGATCAAAATAAACCATCACCTGCCCACCGACCAGGTCGTTCAGTGCCGGTCCTGCGCCTTTGTAAGGGATGTGGGTCATGGAGGTTTTAGTCGTCGTCTTAAATAGCTCAGCCCACATATGGCTGACCGTACCGTTGCCTGTCGAGGCATAGCTCAGTTTGTCAGGATTAGCTTTCAGGTAGGCCATGAATTCTGCAAAATTCTTAACTGGCAGAGTGGCGTTGACGAGTAACACACCTGGCGCCTCGACCAATTCAGTCACTGGCGCAAAGTTTTTGATCGGGTCATAGGGCAGGTTTTTATAGACGGCAGGGTTTACGCCATGCGTCGAGACCGTCGCGACACCAAAGGTTGTACCGTCAGGCGCGGCTTTTGCAACTTCCATCATGCCGATCGATCCGCCTGCACCTCCGCGGTTTTCGACAATGACGGTCTGGCCCAAAATACGGGAAAGCGGCTCGGCAAGCACACGTGCTGCGATGTCGGTGGAGCCGCCCGCAGGGAAGGGTACGACCAGACGGATCGACTTGGACTGACTTTGCGCCAGGGCGGGGGTCAGTACCGCACAAGAGAACAAGCCAGAAATACAGGCCAGTACGAGACGTCTTTTCATGCATGACTCCATTTCAACAAAAAGATAACCACCTGCTACTATTTGAAACCAAATATTAGGCTCATTTTGCCTGATAACGTCTGTGATGACTGACTTTTCTGGAGAGTATTCATGCGTGTGTTTCATCGTTTGCTTATCGCGGCTCTGATGTTGCCCGCCCTGGCCCTGGCTCAGACCCCGATCAAAGTGGGGATCGCCAATGATTTGTCAGGCCCGTTTGCCGCACTTGGCGCAGAGGCCCGTGACGGTTTTAATCTGGCGATTAAACAACTCGGCAACAAACTCGGCGGTCATCCTGCAGAATTTTTGCAAACCGATATGGGCGGCAATCCTGATCAGGCCAAGCAGCTAGTGACACGCTATATCCAGCGCGACAAAATTGATTTCTTTACCGGTCCGATCGGTTCAAACGTCGCGCTCGCCGTGGGTCCAGCCTTGTTTGCGGCAAAAGTCCCTTACCTGTCGAATAATCCCGGCCCGAGCCAGTTTGCCGGTGCACAGTGCAACGACTA
>CAINDJ010000039.1 GCA_903847325.1 uncultured beta proteobacterium
TGGGTGGCAAAGGTAATGTCATTGCTTTAGAAGGTGTTAAAGGCTCTCTGACAAATATCGACCGCATGAAAGGCTTGATTGATGCTCAGAAAGAGTTTCCAGAGATTAAGTTGCTCGCTTCTCAGCCTGCAAACTATCAGCGTCTGCAAGCTCTGCAAGTCATGGAGAATCTGATGCAGACTTATCCGAAAATTGATGGTGTATTCGCAGCAAATGATGCGATGGCAACCGGTGCAATCGAAGCTTTAGAGGGAGCGAACCGTAAAGCACTTGTCTCAGGGATTAACGGCACTAAGGAGGCTATTGATGCGATCAAGAGCGGAGCCATGCTTGCCACAGGTGATTACAGCGGCTTTCTTCAAGGATGCGTTGGGATGATGGCCGCAATCAGGCACCTGCGTGGTTTACCGGTTATTACGGAAATTGTATTTCCTGCAACGGTGATCGATAAGTCCAATCTTCAAAAAGAAGATGTCCCTGTTGAGAAACGCGTGTGCCCTAAATGGGAAGATGTCGTTAAGTCTTAATGAATATTTGAAACAAGGAATCTGTCATGAACGGAATGCGTAACCTCGACGAGGAGTCCATTACCCAAGCGGTATTGGCTCGTCAATCAGAAACGACAAATCCACGACTCAAGGAGATTATGACAAGTCTTGTGCAGCACTTACATGCTTTTGCACGTGAGACAAAGTTAACTGAGTCAGAGTGGGAGACTGCGATAGAGTTCATGACTGATGTCGGTCATATGTGTTCGTCTAAAAGACAGGAATTTATTTTGCTTTCCGACACCCTCGGGCTCTCAACACTTGTCGTCGCACAAAATCATCGAAAACCACAAGGATGCACGGAGGCAACCGTATTCGGACCTTTTCATGTCTCGGACGCACCTCAATATGAGCTGGGCGGTGATGTCAGTAATGGCATGAAGGGTAAGCCTTGTTTTGTAAGTGGCACTGTCACAGGCATAAACGGTGAGGCGGTCGCGGGCGCTACCATCGAGGTCTGGCAAGCCGATCAGGATGGCTTTTATGACGTACAAAATCCTGACCTTGAGCACTACCAGGGGCGGGGCGTCTTGCATGCGGATGCCTCAGGCCGTTTTAATTTCAAGTCCATTGTGGCCGAAAGTTATCCGATTCCCCACGATGGACCTGTCGGCAAGTTACTGGAGGCGCTTGGGCGACACCCGTGGCGTCCGGCACATCTGCATTTCATGATTACCGCACCAGGCTATGAACGCCTGGTGACGCATGTGTTTCGCGAGGGTGATGCTTATCTCGACACGGATGTTGTATTCGGTGTGCGCTCATCCTTGATCGCTGACTGGATTAAACACCCCCCAGGAGCCGGTCCCGATAACCAGCACTATGACCGTGATTTTTATACCCTTGATTTTAATTTTGTACTGAATCCGTGTGATTGATTCTGCTAAAGGAAACAAAAATGTTATTTGCAATTCATTTGCTTGATAAGCCTGGCGCGACGGATCTAAGAGTATTAGCCAGACCTGAGCATAAGGCTTATCTTGCCCTGATGGCAGAGCGTATTGCTTTGGCCGGCCCGCTGGTTTCCGATGACGGTAAAACGATGGTGGGTAGTTTGCTTGTGATGGATTTCGCTTCGCGCGAGGCGGTGAGCGAATGGCTCAAGAATGAGCCGTTCACGCAGGCAGGTTTATATGCCTGCGTATCCGTGCATGCTTTTAGTAATCTCTGGCCTCAAAAAGTTGGTTTCCCCGTTTAATAAGAGACGCTCATGCCTTGTGTGAAACATATTGTGATGTGGAATTTACGTCATAGCAATGAGTCAGAGCGTTGCGACGCGATTCATAAATTGAAAACGGCTTTCGAGGGACTCAGGGGCGAGATCCCTGGGCTTAATTATCTTGAAATTGGTGTTGATTCCAGCCGGATAGATTACGCATGCGATGTCGTTCTTTATTCTGAGTTTGAATCGCAAAAAGCACTTGAGGATTATGCAGTCCATCCTGCGCATATCCGTGTCAAGAATGTATTGGGGGATTTGCGTATCGCAAGACATCAAGTTGATTATGTAATGACTGCATAAGTCTGGGGCAGGGCATTTTGCAGCAAGTCCCTTGAGAGCGACTCTCAAATCCCGCAACTCGATAAATTTTCCCCGGCTGGGAACGGGAACCGTGATTGAACGGTTGGAATTCATGGTCAGTGCCTGCTCTGCCACAAGTTGCAGTAGAGCTTCGCGAA
>CAINDJ010000040.1 GCA_903847325.1 uncultured beta proteobacterium
ATCCTGAATAGATCCCAATAAACATACCGGCAATCCGAGTTCCAAATCATCCTTGGGCAAAGTGTCACCAAAAGCAACGAGTGAAAGATCTCGTGTGTCTTGTGCCAAGTACTGTAACGCCGCTTGTAACAAATCAAATCCCTTACGTGGATCTCGCATTCCTGATACAGCACCGAACAGTATTAAATATTTGTCTATTGGTAAACCGAGAGCCTCACGCGCTTGAACTTTATCCATTGGATACCACGTGTCACTACACAGCGGATAGGGGATTAATTCTGTCGGCCACTTACACATTAACGCACTCGTTTCTGCACAGTCCTTTAGCCACTGACTTGGAGCAACTATCTGGTTGGGCGCTTGCCAGAATTTTTCTTTTAGCTGCCACGCGAGGCGCTCTGGGTGATTGTCTGCCATTCCCTGAAAACCTGTCTTCCATTCACTATCTTCTGCATAGTGAGTATCACCACAAAACGCCCACATGTCGTGAAGCGTCCAAACGATGGGCTTTCTGATTAAAGCAATATCACGAACTGAAAGGGCTCCGTTGATCCAATGCAAATGCACAATGTCGCACGCTGATGTATTGATTGCGTGAACTACACCTGAGTCAATCTCTTTGCTTGAGTCCGCTGGAATATTTGCTGCGCGTGAATACTTTCTAGAAGCGTTGAGCAGAGACTGCACCAACCGGAGTCGATCAGTTGTTGATTTTGGCTCGAATACCTGGATATGAGAATCCAGACGATTACTCTTTAAACATAATAGTTTGCTGTCTATACCTACTGAAATTTGGGCATCAAGAATCCTGAGACATGCTCTGCCCGCCCCACCAATTCCGCCATGCGTCGCTACGTGCAAAATTGTTGGGCTCATCGGCTTAAATCGATCTTAAAAGGGTAAATAGTCTATTTCAGGCATCATTACCCAAAACCTCCCGATAGGCCCCCATATACCTCCGGGCCATCGTCTCAGCCTTAAAATTCTCCTCATACCGTTGCAACGCAGCCTGCCCCCAAACCGCAACCTGCTCAGGCTCGCTCCAAAACACATCCAGTGCCTGGCCAAACGCCACGGAATCCGAGGGCGGCACAATCAGTCCAGTCTCACCAGCCAAATTCACATAACTGGTCCCGGTGCCAATCTCGCAACTGATCATCGGCAACCCCTGCTGCGCAGCCTCGGCCAACACAATCCCAAAGGCCTCGGACGGCATATGCGAGGGAAATACAAAACCATAGGCCGCACGCATCAGCGTACGTTTTTCTTCGTTATTCACCTCTGGCACGAAGTGCAGGTTTGTTAACCCGAGCTCTTTCGCCTGCTGTTTTAACGCCTGCTCCTGATCGCCGCGACCGACGATCACGGTCGGATAGTCCCGGCCTTTGAGCGCATCGATCAATACATGCAGGCCTTTGTAATAACGCAGCGCACCGAGGAACAAAAAGAATCGCGGGCCAAACTTCTCCTGCCAGGCTTTGACTGCTGCATCGTCCGCAGAGATCTGGGCAAAGTGCTCGATCCCGTAGGTGATCA
>CAINDJ010000041.1 GCA_903847325.1 uncultured beta proteobacterium
CTGTGCCCTTGTAGTCAAATCCATGGCGTTGTCCAACAGCGCCGCGTAATTTAAACCACGACTTTCCCTTTGGCGGTGAACGCAGGATGAGCCGCACTTGGAGGACGATCATTTGTCTCCCGACTCCAATGTCGTAGAGCCCACCGCCGCGGGCCTTTCGCGACTTCTCAACGTCGGAAGCTTTGTAAATTTACGGGAGAACACTTCTCATTCACAGAATAGATACACGTAGGACCCAAAGTTGCTCTACCGGCAACCGCTTCTCTCTACTTCCTCAAGGAGATACCAATGCAAAGGCCATATCTTGTTGCAGCCAACGAAGGGATCATTCCAGAGACTTCGGGGGGTCCAATACCAATTAATGATTTAGTTGTGGAAGTCTTCGAATCGTCTGAGCCACCCATGAAACGACGAATGCTCAACGTCCTGTTCGGACGTGCCTATGCGATTGCGCCAGCCGATGTTCGAAAGTCCTTACTTGAAAAGCTGATGCGTCCTCTTGGGGCGCTAAGTTTAATTACCCTGGCAGGAGGAGTCTTTGCAAGGATCGGATTTCGAGGTGGGTGGCCGAAC
Organism: uncultured beta proteobacterium; assembly: GCA_903847325.1. Taxonomy (GTDB): domain Bacteria; phylum Pseudomonadota; class Gammaproteobacteria; order Burkholderiales; family Burkholderiaceae_B; genus Zwartia. The sequence goes on from CAINDJ010000041.1 coordinate 574, forward strand.
TTGTCTGTTCAATTGGAAGACGTACAGAATGTTCGCAATTCTGATGTGATTGCCCTCGTTGACTATGTGCAGCAAGTGAGCACTGGTACTTTGATTGAAGCGGTGCGAATGATAGAAAGTGCTCCTGCAATGACAGGCTCAGGTGCTGCGGCAGTGTTAATCAGTATCTTTTTGAAGAGATCAATTGAACGAAGAAAACTGCCTAGGGGATAGCCGACTCCTATCAGAATGCTCCAATGGCACAAGTCCCGGCTCAATAAACCCAACCGGTAAGTGTTGAGCCTGCTGTGGTATCGGTGCAACCCTACTATGCCCAAACGTACTACCCTCCAGTCACGCCGGATTTCGGCTATGGTTGTCGAGGTAGACGCCGCTGGCACTGAAGCCAGCTCCGAGATTGCGTCGCCAATCTACTGTTGCGACGTTAATTGTTCCAAGCACCAGTTGGTAACATGCTGCCGCCTGAGGCGCCACTCGATGCGCCACCCGAGTGGCGGCTGCGTTGTGCCCCAGCGGGCTTGTCTGACTTGGCCTTCTTCTAATTGGATCAGGACACATCGCACCACCAACAGAACCAAAAACGGGAACCGATACAACCATTAGCTGGTCCGCATTCAGTTCTGCATACAGACTTTTTTTGCGGCACTTTCGATCTCGTCCAATGTAGCCAGTCGGTTCTGCAAGATGTCCACCAATCTCCCCACCTGGCGAGGCCCAGCATCCGTTGCAAAGGCAGCAATGGGCTTTTCCTCATAGTACGTTTTGTTGTAGACATCAATTGCTTCTGAATAGCGTGTCCAGGCGGCATCCTGTCAGGCCTGCAGCTTGAGCATTTCCCTCAGCTTTGTCGCACCACTTTCATAGGTCACAGCCATAGAAGGCGTTGCAGCGGCAAAGTCAGGAGCCGCTTTTTTTAACCGTACTTTGATCGACCTGAGTGTTGATATTCTGATCCTGTGCAAAGCATATGGCTGGAAGTATCAACGTCGCAAGCCACAGCCGTGGTGTGATGCTGTGCATGTACGTGCTCATTTGCAGATCAGACCGAAGAAGTGGTCATAGAAAAACGACGTGGAGTGCACTATTGATTCCTTACTTACATCGCATAGTACGGCCCAGTCCCAAAATTGGAGGACTTTCCCTCAATTCCCAACACCACGGTTCGGCCAAAAAAGAACGGCAAACCCCAGTCAAACGAAGTGCGGTCTCCAACGGTTGCACCCAATGTGGGGAGGGCCGTATTCGACGAACTCAAAAGGGTGTCGGCGTTGCCAATAGTGAACGTCACGAACTTGGACGCAGTCCCTAGCTGCCCAATCAGACTGGCCGTGGTAGTGATGTCGGGCGCCGGACAATAATAACCAGCATTTGCACCGTGGCATTGCGTGATACTGCCATCAAAGAATAGGCCGCTTGAGCCGGTATCCAGGAAGCTCGTGGCCAAAGTC
>CAINDJ010000042.1 GCA_903847325.1 uncultured beta proteobacterium
AAGATCTCGTTTGTAAATCGCAAACCGTTGATTTGCCAACAGCCAAATTCGACCTGACCCTCCATCTAAGCAAAGAAGCTGATGGCACGCTCAAGGGAGATTTTGAATTCGATCAGGACCTGTTTGAAAAAACAAGCGTAGCTAAATGGGTCAATGCTTTTTGTACACTCACTGCTGCACTGTGCCACGATCCTGAGCGACCCGTTGCGCTCCTACCTCTTATGGATATTGAGGCACAGGGCGAACTCATCGCGTCAAGCGCAGGCGCATCCATCGTTGTTGATCCAAACTATTTAGTCTTTACACACGCATTCGAAGATCAAGTCAGGCGAACGCCGCAAGCTGTCGCACTGATTTCCGATAGCGCAGTCATGACATATAAAGAGCTGGATGAGGCGTCAAATCGTCTCGCTCGTTACCTGCTAAAACAAGGTACGCAAACCGATCAAATCGTGGGCATTCTGATCGATCGCTCACCAGAGATGATTATTGCAATCATCGCTACAATCAAAGCCGGCGCAGCATACTTGCCTCTGGACATCAACTATCCGACAGCTCGCCTGACCTATATGCTGTCCGATAGTCATGCCGTCGCCCTACTGTGTACACGCGCGAGATTTGAAATACTCAACGAAGGCAAAGGTGATGAGACACTGCCTGTGGCATGGATACTCGATGATCCGATTGTTGCCCAGGAAATCGCAGCGTTCTCTGACAAACACCTCTCAGAGAACGAGCTTTCATGTCCTGTCACGCCCAACAATCTCGTTTACGTGATGTATACATCTGGCAGTACTGGAAAGCCCAAAGGGGTGAGCTTTTTACATGGCGCACTCGGCAACCTGGTCAAGTGGAAAGAAGACTATCTGCCAAGCAACACACCTCGAATTTTGCAGTATTCGCCGGTTGGTTTTGACGCCTCCGCACAAGAGATTGCTTCGGCCCTATGCAGCGGTGCAACCTTAGTCATGGTTGATGAGCAATGCCGGCGAGATAGTCGTGCATTGCTTGAGCATATGCATGCGCAAAAAGTCCAGCACTTATTCGCGCCATTTGTCGTATTGTCGAGTCTTGCAGAGGCTCGCAACAGTTTTGATCATGCGGGCTGGCCACACGAAGTATTCACGGCTGGTGAGCAATTACAAATCACTCCAGAAATTCGCGCTGCGTTTATGACCCACCCCGCATCGCGGCTGCACAACTTTTATGGTCCGACAGAAGCCCATGTCGTCAGTAACTTCTCGATGCCTGAGGATCCAAAAGAATGGTCAGAGTTCCCCCCAATTGGTGAGCCCATATGGAATACGCAACTCTACATTCTCGACAAGTCCTTAAACGTCGTTCCTGATGGAATTGTGGGAGAGTTGTACATAGCCGGCATTGGATTAGCACGCGGATATTTAGGTAAACCGGGCATGACAGCAGAAAAGTTTATTGCTTGCCCATTTACGGAATCCGGCGCGCGCATGTACCGTACAGGGGATCTGGCCCGCAGACGCAATGGCCAGATTGATTTTCTGGGTCGCGCTGATGAGCAAGTCAAATTACGCGGCTTCAGGATTGAGATGGGTGAAATCGAAGCTGCGTTATTAAAATATTTTGACTGTTTCTCTCAAGTCGCTGTCATCGCACGCGATGTCAATGGCATTAAGAGTCTGATCGGCTACTTTGCAACCTATCCTGGTCAGGTTGCGCCCGCGAGAGGTGAACTGCGTACGACGCTCGCTGCGCACTTACCCGAATACATGGTTCCTGGCTATTTTCTTGAAGTGGAGCGTTTGCCGCTTACTCCAAATGGCAAGCTGGATCGTCGGGCGTTGCCGCTACCAGAGGGACGTAGCAATGAAAGTATCTATCGTGCGCCGTCTACGGAAAACGAAATATTACTGTGTCAGTTATTCAGCGAGATCACAGGCACAGAACTTGTGAGCGTGGATGACAGTTTCTTTTCCATTGGCGGTCATTCCTTACTTGCCATGCGTCTGATTGCCAAACTGCGTTCACTTAACGGCACGGTACTTCCATTACGAACATTGTTCGAATTCACCACACCAGAGTCACTTGCTCCACACCTTGAATCGTTAGAAGACGATGATGAGCCAATGCTCATCCGAGGTTTTGGTCGTATTACTGAGAATTGAAAATTGACAACTAAAATCAGCTTATCTTACGGACAACGTCGACTCTGGACACTGGACAGAATCGAGCAAAGCGCCGCGACCTACAACATGCCAATCGCTATGCGGTTGCATGGCGCAATTAATACGAGTGCGTTGGCAAGTGCGTTGCGATTAATTATCGAACGTCACGAATCCCTGCGAACCCTGATCACTGAAACTGATAATGGTCATCCTGCGGGTATCTTGGCAGACATTCCAAATCAACAAGATCTGTTGCAGATCACTGATCTGGCATCGCAACCCATGAAGGAACCAGAACAACGCACTGAATTAGTCAGCAGGCTGATTCGCGAAGAAGCCTCTACGGCGTTTAATCTTGCTTGCGACATTCCCTTTCGCGCAAGACTGATCGTCATCAGCGCCGTTGAACATATTCTGCTGCTCACCATGCACCATCATGCTGGGGACGGAATGTCCTGGTCCATCATCGGGCAGGAACTCAAGCTAGCTTATGCTGCGTTCAATAATAATCAGTCACCTGTACTACCTGAATTACAAATCCAATACAGCGACTGGGCGCATTGGCAAGAAGCCGTCCTGAAAAAGAAACTTGAAACCAAACTCACACGGTCCAAAGAAAGATTATCGAATATCCCTGAGTGCCTGACATTACCCCTTGATCATGTGCGCCATCCTGATCGTGCGCACAAAGCAGGCTATGTTCATCTCAACATTCCTGCAAAAGTCGTCCAAGGGCTTGAAAACCTGGCTCGCGCATCACACACTACATTCTTTACTGCACTACTTGCCGCTTACGGAGCGTTGCTTAGCCGCATAGCCGGGCAGTCAACAGTTGTAATCGGTTCGCCAGTCTCCGGACGGACGCGTACAGAGACAGAACAAATCGTTGGTTTTTTCCTCAATACCCTTGCTATTCCTGTTCTGACGCATTCACAAAGCACGGCGCGCGATTTAATTAACCAAACAAAAAAGCAAGTCGAAGCAGCAATCATTGATCAGGACTTACCTTTTGAATTATTGGTTGAGGATATTGGTGTAGCGCGCTCACTCGATCACACTCCCATATTTCAAACGATGCTTTCCTATCAAAATCAGGGTAGCTCTGATTTTGCATTAGCTGGCACAACAGCTGAAACAGTACAGGTCGGTCTCGCAACAACGAAATTTGATCTGACGCTTGCGCTTGAACCACAGGCATCCGGTGACGTGTCAGGCGTCTTTGAATACGACGCAGATCTTTTTGACCAAACAAGTGTTGCGAGTTGGGCAAACTGCTTTGTCAATCTAACCGAAGCCATGCTCGGCGCACCTGATGTAGCGGTGATGGCCTTACCCTTATCAACGAGTGCGCAACGCAGTGCGGTGCTCGCCGAGTCTTGTGGCGCACAAGTAGACTTATCTGCTCAGCCTCACAACCTGACGGACCTGTTTGCCGCCCAGCTCGCTTTGACTCCCGAGCACAGCGCCTTAATTTTTGAATCACACACCGGCGCGCCCGCGAGCCTGAGCTTTGCCGAGCTTGATGCTCAAT
>CAINDJ010000043.1 GCA_903847325.1 uncultured beta proteobacterium
GCCAAGAATAATATCCAGTAAATACTCTGGATATATAAACTTTATTTCAAGTGTACGCTGACAATTTTAGTCAGTTCAAACATAGAAACCTGATCTTTTTCGAACAGAGGCTTGAGCAATGCGTCAGCATTGATGTTGCGACGGTTTTTGGGATCCTGAAGGTCATGCTTTTTAATATATTCCCATATTTTTTTGGTGACTTCTGTGCGGGGCACAGGTGTCGCACCAATGACAGCAGCCAGTGTGGCGCTTGGTGTCAGGGGTTTCATGAATGCAGCGTTAGGCTTGCGTTCTGCTGTTTTTTTAACAGCGACTTTCTTAGCAGCTGGTTTGGCGGTAGTGGCCATTCGGGCTCTCCTTGTGAGACGGATTATTATGCACTTCGGTCGCAGCATAACGTGTATGTGCATTAAAGACAAAGTAAATTGTCCTAACTATAAGAATACCCCTCAAATGTAACAATTTTGTGTGCGGAGTAAACTATTTTGTATCACCACGTTTACCCTTAAGGCGAACATGTATCCAAGATCACCTATAGAATCAATAAATAAATTCCATCAAGAGCTGACGGCCTTGAGGAAAGATTTGCATGCAAACCCCGAAATGGGGTTTAAAGAGCTCAGGACTTCTGGCATCGTTGCAGGCGCACTTGAGGCGCTCGGTATCGAAGTACATCGCGGTATCGGTAAAACCGGTGTAGTTGGGGTTTTACGTGGTAAAAAATCGGATTCCGGACGTATGGTTGGTTTGCGTGCGGATATGGATGCATTACCTATCATCGAAGAAAATGTTGTGGCGCATTGTTCAACGACACCTGGATTGATGCATGCCTGTGGACACGATGGTCATACTGCGATATTGCTTGGGACAGCCAAGTATCTCGCTGAAAACAAAAATTTCAATGGCACTGCTATTTTTATATTTCAACCTGCTGAAGAAGGGTTGGGTGGTGCCAAGGCGATGCTAGACGATGGGTTGTTTGAAAAATTCCCTTGTGATGCGATTTATGCTTTACATAATTGGCCAGCTTTGCCTGCTGGGGTGATTGGGATTAATCCTGGTCCGATGATGGCAGCTTCTGATCGTTTCGAAATAAAAATTCACGGCCGTGGCGGCCACGGTGCGCACCCTTACCAAACTATTGACCCCATCATCGTCGCAGCTCAAATCATTACTGCGCTGCAGACAATTGTTTCCAGAAATATCCATCCTGTTGAGTCCGCTGTCATTTCTCTTGGGCATATTCAGGCAGGCAATGCGGCGGCACCAAGTGTGATTCCAAGTCATGCCGTCCTTATCGGTACGGTCAGGACCTTCAGTGATGAAGTGCAAAAAATTGTTGAGTCACGTATGCGTAAGCTGATCGCAACTATCGCAGATGCGTTTGGTGCGACTGCGGAGTTGGACTATCAGCGCTCTTACCCGGCAACAATTAATTCGACTGCACAAGCAAATTTTCTGGCTGATGTTGCAACGGACTTGTTTGGTGCTGAGCGTGTCGTTCGCGATTTGATTCCGTCTATGGGTTCAGAAGATTTTTCATTCATGCTGAAACAACGACCAGGCGCGTATTTCAGGCTGGGTCAGGGTGGCGCTGAAGCAGGGAAGCTACTTCATAACCCAAAATTTGATTTCAATGATGATGTGATCCCAACGGGGAGTGCCCTGTTTGCAGCATTGGTTGAGCGCAGCATGCCTCTAGAAAACTGAAGATAAAACACTAAGCATATGACCTTACAAACACTTACGATTATCAAGCCCGATGACTGGCATTTGCATTTACGCGATGGCGAGGCGCTAGAGGCTGTCATTGGACACACTGCAAGACAGTTTGCGCGTGCTGTTGTCATGCCCAATCTTAAACCTCCTGTCACCACAGTCGCATTAGCGCAAGCCTATGCGGCGCGTATCAAGCAAGCCATGGTGAAAGCCGGTATCGCTGCGGGTTCATTTACGCCGCTTATGACACTTTATTTGACGGACAACACGTCACCAGATGAAATCGTTCGCGCTAAAGAAAGTAGTGGGGCGATAGCTGTGAAGCTTTATCCCGCTGGCGCTACGACGAATTCCGATGCGGGTGCAACCGATTTGTTGGGTCGTTGTTCAAAAGTGCTTGAGACTATGCAGCGTGTTGGTTTGCCGCTACTGGTCCACGGTGAAGTGACAGATCCTGCTGCGGACGTGTTTGATCGTGAAGCTTTATTCATAGACCGTGTCATGATCCCTTTGCGCAAAGCCTTTCCGGCACTGCGCGTTGTGTTTGAGCATCTCACGACTAAAGACGGTGTTGAGTATGTGAGAGATGCTGAAGGTCCAGTTGCTGCGACACTGACGCCTCAGCATATGCTCTATAACCGTAATTCAATTTTTCAAGGTGGTGTGCGGCCGCACTTTTATTGTTTGCCAATACTGAAAAGAGAAGTGCACAGACAGGCATTACTTGATGCGGCAACAAGTGACAGTCCGCGATTTTTTCTTGGAACGGATAGTGCGCCGCACTCACGGGGCTTAAAAGAGAACTCTTGTGGCTGTGCCGGATGTTATACGGCCCTGCATGCGATGGAGTTGTATGCCACAGCGTTTGATCAGGCAGGCAAGCTTGATCGACTCGAGGCTTTTGCTAGCCTGAGAGGCCCAGACTTTTATGGTCTACCGCGTAATACCGAGACTGTAAGCCTGCATCGAGGCTCGTTTGTTATTCCAAATGAGCTCTCCTTTGGCCAGGAGACCATTGTTCCTTTGGCTGCGGGTGAGACACTAGGCTGGAAATTCGGCTGAAATATTTGGCTTGTAGTGGATAAATATGTAAAAAGGGTCGATATTAAAATCGACCCTTTTTACATTTCGCAAATTGTTTAAAGCGAGCGCGTGTTTACAGCGCGTTCCTGGATTCCAGTAATTCCCAGCGTGCGAAGTTTTTTAATAGCTCAGCCTCGATTGCCTGCAGGCGTGACTGGATTTGTGTGAGCTTGTTTGGGTCGTCTTTATAGATTGAGCTGTCGCCCATCTGGGTAACCAGAGATTCCTGTTCTTGCTCCAGTTTATTAATATCGAGTGGCAGTTGTTCAAGCTCCTTAATTTCCCACGGTGCGAGTTTGGTTGCACGCCCCTTTGCAGGGGATGTTGAGCTTGTCGCGTTAACGGTTGCTGAGGCAGCAACGGGTGCCTGCGCGTTTACTTTGGGAGCAATTTGTTCAGCCGCTGTACTGGTTGTCGGCAAGCTGGTTGATTTAAGTTTCGCAATTGCGGAGGGGCCTTTGCTCGCTTTGCGCTGACGCTCCCAGTCCGCATATCCACCGACATAATCTTTCCAGTAACCATTGCCTTCGCTGGCAATGGTTTGTGTGACGACGTTATCAAGGAATGTTCGATCGTGACTGACCAGCAGGACGGTACCTGGATAGTCTTGCAGTAATTCTTCGAGTAACTCCAGAGTTTCGATATCGAGATCGTTGGTTGGCTCGTCAAGCACGAGAATATTGGCTGGGCGTGCAAATAAACGGGCCAGTAACAACCGGGCGCGTTCGCCACCGGACAGGCTGCTGACCGGTGAGTGCGCGCGCGCGGGTGCGAACAAGAAGTCGCCAAGATAACTCATCACGTGTTTTTTCGCTCCGCCGATCTCAATCCACTCACTACCTGGATTAATCACATCAGCGAGTGTGGCGTTCTCATCGAGCTGGCTGCGCATCTGGTCAAAGTAGGCCACGCTTAAATTGGTGCCGAGCTTGACAGTGCCAGTGTCTGGGGTAAGGGTGCCGAGTATGATTTTCAGTATGGTGGATTTACCTGCGCCGTTGGGGCCGATGATACCGATACGATCACCCCGCACGATGGTGGTGCTGTAATCGCGTACAACGTTGTGATCACCAAAGGATATTGAGACGTTTTCTAATTCGGCGACTAATTTGCCTGAACGCTGTCCCGCATCGAGTGCCAGATTGACGTTGCCTTGACGGTCACGTCTGTCTGCACGCTCCACACGCAATTGCTCCAGGCGTCTGACGCGGCCTTCGTTGCGTGTACGGCGTGCTTCAACACCTTTGCGGATCCAGATTTCTTCCTGTGCCAATAATTTGTCGAAGCGTGCATTTTCAAGGCGCTGTGATTCCAGCCACTGTGCCTTACGAACTTGCCATTCAGAAAAATTGCCAGGAAAGCTCAGGAGCTGACCGCGATCAAGTTCGACAATGCGCGTTGCAACGGCGTCAAGAAACCGGCGGTCGTGAGTAATGATAATGGCGCTGCCTGGCCATTGGCGTAGGGCACCCTCAAGCCACTGAATGCCTTCGAGGTCGAGATGGTTGGTCGGTTCGTCGAGTAGCAGCAAGTTGGGCTCATTGGCCATTGCACTGATTAAAGCGACTCGCTTGCGCATACCTCCGGATAAGGTTCCAACGATTGCTTCTGGAGGCAGACCAAGCTTGTCGATCAGCGCGCGCACGCGTGAGCCACGTTGCCAGTCTTCGTCGTCAGGATCGTATTCGCCAAAGACGGCTTGCTCGATCGTGAGGGTTTCATCAAGTTCCGGCTCCTGTTCAACGGTGGCCACGCGAACGTGTCCTGCCATGGAGATCGATCCATCGTCCGGTTGAGAGCGTCCGTCGAGCAGGCGTAGCAGAGAGGACTTACCTGCGCCATTACGTCCGATTAGGCCAATTCTTTCGTTTGACTGGATGGCGAGATCTGCGCCGTCGAGCAAGGGATGATGCCCGAAGGCCAAGTGGACGTTATTCAGGGTGATTAAAGCGATATTAGACATGGATGTAGCTTGATGACGCATTGACGCGCAAAGATTCAGTAGACCTCTATTGTCGCAGGACATCGGGATCTGCGTATTCGCGCGGGCGTATATATTTATCGAATACCTCTGGCAAATGCACCTTACAATAGCGACGCAAAGCAGATTGGGCAGTCGCGGTGTCTATATGGCATCGAGGAAGGTCCGGACTCCATAGGGCAGGGTAACGGTTAACGACCGTCCGGCTGAGCGGGTGCGCAAGCGCCTGACTCAGTTGAGGACTAGGGCCACAGAGACGAGTCTGCGGTGGGGGTACGTCTGCGGACATACTCCGTTACGGTGTAGCCGTGATGATGGGTTTGACTTGTTCAAACCCGACAGCGCAGGGTGAAACGCGGCAACCTCTACCCGGAGCAACACCAAATAGGCATGCGTGTGATCTCTGATCACGACGGGCGGCTCGCTCAAGTATGCGGGTAGGTGGCTAGAGCGCAGTAGCAATACTGTGCCCAGAGGAATGATTGCCAGCCAGAGAGATCTGGCGTACAGAATCCGGCCTATAGATCTGCTTTGCATCCCCACTCCTCACATTGCTTTGCGCTCTTTTTCAAAGAAAAGAAGTTAAAAGTTTTTCTTTAACTTTTTTCATAGGGTTATCCCTATGCGACGTCTTAATTAATGACTTTTACTTAGCATTGCAACTATATGATTTATTTCATTTTTATGTTTTTATAAAAAATACGAAAGTTGCTCTAAGTCCTTGACATCATTAAAAAAATCCAAATTCTGACTTGACCGGTTACATTCATTCCCTTAGAGTGGTGAAAAGTAGCTTTTTGTGCAATTAAGTGGGGTATTTTGGTGTTTCAAGGTAGTAGTGCGCTCACGCTAGATGGCAAGGGTCGGATCAATGTTCCGACTCGGCATCGTGATGCTCTCGTCGAGCAGGCGCAAGGCTGTCTAACGATTACACGCCACCCGGATGGGTGCCTGCTTGTATACCCTCGTCGCGAGTGGGAAAACAAACGTGAGCAAATTGCCGCATTCCCCATGCAGGCCCGTGCTTTACAGCGATTGCTGTTGGGCAACGCGCAGGATGTGGAAATTGATGCGTCGGGTCGCGTCCTGATTGCGCCAGAGTTGCGTGTGGCTGCCGGGTTGTCGCGCGATGTGATGCTCCTTGGTATGGGTGCGCATTTTGAGTTATGGGATGCCGCGGCATTGGCGCGCCGCGAGGCCGACGATTTGTCGCAAGGTATGCCTGAAGTACTTACCCAGTTTTCGTTTTAAGTCGTGACGGATTTCGTTCATCGGCCAGTGCTGCTCGAGCCGACGGTGGAGTCCTTGGTGTTACCAGGGTATGGCAAACGTTCGATTAAATCCGCAGATTTGGAGGCAGAACGTGCCGCCCGTTTGTCGGGTGTGTATGTCGATGGAACGTTTGGTCGTGGTGGGCACGCTCGGGCGTTGTTGGCCAGATTGGGGCCGGATGCAAGGCTGGTGGTCTTTGATAAGGACCCTCAGGCGATTGAGGTAGCGCAGGCACTTGCCGGGCAGGATGGGCGTGTGACGGTGGTGCATGAAGGGTTCGGAGACATGCTGGAGGCATTGTCATCGCGAGGCATCCACGCTGTAGATGGTGTGATGCTGGACTTGGGGGTTTCATCCCCCCAGATTGATGATGCCGGGCGTGGATTTTCATTCATGCGGGATGGCCCGCTTGATATGAGAATGGACACCACTCGTGGTGAAACGGTTGCGCAATGGTTAGCGCAGGCAAGTGTAGAAGACATGCAGGAGGTCATAGTTCGATATGGCGAAGAACGGTTTGCTTTTCAGATTGCAAAGGCGATTGCTGCTCGCCGCGCAACACGGCCATTGCTTACCACCCTCGAGCTCGCCGAGCTCGTGTCAGGCACCGTCCGCACGCGCGAAAAGGGTCAGCACCCGGCGACACGCACCTTTCAGGCTTTACGGATTTACATCAATCGTGAACTTGAAGAACTCGAGAGCGCCCTCCAGGCAGCTTTAACTTTGTTGAAAACAGGCGGACGTATGGCCGTGATCAGCTTCCATTCTCTGGAAGATCGCGTCGTCAAGCAGTTCATTGCCGCAGCTTCCCGTCCGGAGGCGGCCTATGCCCGTCTGCCTTTGCGTGAAAGTGAAATGCCACAGCCTGTTTTGCTCGCCCTTGCGCGCCTCAAGCCGACAGACACAGAAATAAAAGAAAATAACCGTTCGCGCTCAGCCGTACTCCGTGTGGCTGAGAGAACGTTGACGCCTTTGGGTGCTGCGGGCGCTGCAGCCTTTTCGCCTGCTCCGGTCGTGTCTGCCCGCCGCGGTAAAAAGGGAGCGCACTGATGGGACGATTGTGCTTCTTCGTTGCAACTGTTTTGATGCTATCGGCGATCTCGCTGGTGACCGCACGCTATCAAGCCAGACAGTTGTATGTGGAGCTTGATCGTTCGCGAACCGCAGCCAGAGATTTGGGCATTACCTGGCGCCAGCTACAACTGGATCGCGCAGAGCATGCGCGTAATGCGCATGTTGACAAGGTTGCACGGGAATCACTTAAGATGATTTCGATCGTGCCTGATAAAACTATTTATATTAATCAGCCGGTATTAGCCGCTGCAGCCACGCCTGCGGTCATCGCGGCACCTGTTATCACGCCCGCAACTGTCCCTGCAACGACGCCAGCTAGTACTCCTGCTGCAACACCGACCAAGAAAAAGAATGGAGGCGCACGATGAGACGTGTGCCTTTTTTCAATAGTCCTGTATTGAAGGTTCATTTCCCCTTGTGGCGTGGACGCTTGGTTCTAGTATTGCTTGGGCTCGCCTTTCTCGCTTTGGCCGTCAGGGCATTATATTTACAGGGCATCACGACAGAGTTTCTGGTCAAGCAGGGCGAGCAGAGATTTGAGCGCACGCTGACGCTACCAGCTAGTCGCGGCAAAATTCTTGATCGCAATGGCGTCGTGCTGGCGGCAAGTATTCCAGCCAAAAGCATCTGGGCGACACCCGAAGAGGCAAACGATGCCAGCAAGGCTAAGCTGACGGCATTGGCGCAATTGCTGGACATGCCTTTCGCCGAATTGCAAAAAAAACTTGCGAATGAAGATAAGACGTTTGTTTATTTAAAGCGCCAAGTGCCTCTGGATGTCGCGCAAAAAATTGCTGATTTACATATTACGGGTGTGAATCAGTTGCCAGACAACCGTCGTTTTTATCCTGAAGGCGAAGTGATGGCCAACATTGTTGGCTTCAATAACGTCGAAGATAAAGGGCAGGAAGGTGTGGAGCTGGCTTTTAACGATCAGCTCTATGGACATGCCGGTAGTCGTCGCGTGATGAAAGACCGGCTTGGGCGTGTGATTGATGATGTGCGCGCAGTGGATTTACCTGTGGATGGGACCGACATTACTTTGTCGGTGGATACACGAATTCAATATCAGGTCTATCGCGCTTTACAGGAGGCGATGACCATCAACAAGGCCAAAGGCGCAGCGGCGGTGGTGATTGATGCGCAGAACGGTGAGATTCTCGCACTAGGCAACATGCCGACTTACAACCCAAATCTGCGGGATTCGTTTCGTGGTGGCAATTTACGCAATCAGGCATTGACCGATACGTTTGAGCCTGGCTCAATCATGAAGCCCTTTACCGTTGCTTTAGCGTTAGAACTTAAACGCATCACGACCAGTACCTTATTCAATACGGGTAACGGTAAGTTTACTTATCAGGGCGCCACCATTAGCGACGTTAGTCGCAACGGCACGCTCGACCCCGCGGGTGTGTTGCTTAAGTCAAGCAATATTGGCATGACGTTAATCTCTGAAAAACTCGAAGCCCGTGAAATGTGGGGAAGATTTTCAGAGCTTGGTCTGGGCCAAGTGCCGCAAACGGGATTCCCAGGGGCTGCGGCTGGCAGACTTAGACCTTGGGAGCGGTGGCGGCTCATTGAAAAAGCGACGATGTCATACGGATACGGGTTATCCGTTTCGCTTTTGCAAATGGCGCGCGCCTATACAGTCTTCGCACGCAATGGTGATATGGTTGGCCTGACGTTGATCAAACGTGACGGCGCACCTACCTCTTCACAGATTTATCCCGCTGATATTTCACAAAAAATCCGCCTCATGCTTGAGGCCGCGGCAGGTCCCGAAGGTGCCAAGGCTGCACAGGTTCAGGGTTATCGCGTTGCAGGCAAGAGTGGAACGGCAAGAAAGATTGTTGATGGTCGTTACAGCACGAGCCGATACCGCGGCTCTTTTGTTGGCTTCGCTCCTGTGTCCAATCCGCGCGTAGTGGTTGCGGTCACAATCGATGAGCCGCAAGCCGGCGTGTATTACGGCGGTAAAGTTGCCGCGCCGGTCTTTGCTGCGATTGTTGGCAGCACTTTGCGCATTTTAGGTGTGCAGCCTGATGCGCCCTTTGAGTCCGCGGTCGTCGCCTCTGCACCAGGAGGTGCGCGATGACTCGAGCCGTCTTGATTGATCACGCTGTTTCTACAGAGAATTTGATTAGTCTGTTGCGTCGAAAGGCCGAGTGTGGGGCTGATCTGCACCTTGATTCCCGATTGATTCAGCCAGGCGATGTGTTTGTGGCGTGTCCTGGGATTTCAGGCGATGGGCGCGATTATGTGGGGCAGGCCATCGAACAAGGGGCTGCTGCGGTATTGATGCATGTCGATCGTGCCGAGTCTTGGGTCGATGTCGATCTGCGCGTTCCTGCGATAGGTGTCATAGGCTTGCATGCGCGACTCGGCGAGCTGGCCGACCTTTGGTATCAATCGCCTTCGGCAAGTTTGAAAGTCGTGGCGATAACAGGTACGAATGGGAAGACGAGTTGCGCGCACTGGTTGGCGGACGCCTTGAGTAGTCTGGGTAAAAAGACGGGTGTGATCGGTACGCTGGGTGTCCGATTCCCGGATGGAAAAATACAGGCTGGCACACTGACTACCCCTGACGTATTGTCTGTGCATAGAGTGCTTGCGGCATTGCTGCGTGCGGATGCACAGGTGGTTGCTATTGAGGCTTCTTCGATTGGATTGACTCAGGGTCGCCTGAACGGCGTGCGGATTCAGGTCGCTGCATTTACGAATCTTTCAAGAGACCACCTCGACTATCACGCCTCCATGGCTGAATATGAAGCGGCAAAGGGTGCTCTGTTCGCATGGCCTGGGTTGCAGTCACGACATATCAATGTCGACGATGAAGCCGGTGTGCGAATCGGTGGCGCGATGGCGCAGCCCTTTGTCGGTTTTAGCGTGAGTCAATCCGCTGGTGTAGTCGATCTGGTCGCTCAAAATCTTGTGATGGACGCGTCAGGGGTTTGTTTCAGTTTGGTTAATGGTTCGAAGCTTGCTGAATTGAACTCCCGATTATTCGGACTTCATAACGTATCTAATTTGTTGTGTGTGGCCAGCGTATTGTTGTCCTTGGGATATGAGCTCAAAAAAATAGCCTCAGTCCTTGCACTGCTTGAACCTGTGGACGGTCGCTTGCAGAAAGTCGTCGCAGTGCAATCGGACCGCGCACTGCCGACAGTTATTGTTGATTATGCGCATACACCAGATGCGCTGGAACGCGCCCTGGAAGCTTTGCGCCCCTTGGCAAAACAAAAACACGGAAAGCTCTGGTGTGTATTTGGTTGTGGCGGGCACCGTGACGCAGGCAAGCGTCCTCTGATGGGCGCCATCGCACTTCGCCTCGCAGATCAGGTTGTCGTAACAAGTGATAATCCTCGAGATGAAACGCCCGAGGCCATCATTGCCCAGATCGTTGATGGTTTGCCGCAAGATGTCACGCATATCGCGATGGAGTCTGATCGCGCGCAGGCGATTCTGCTCACAGTGCTTCGTGCTCAGCCCAATGATGTTGTGTTGATCGCGGGCAAGGGGCATGAGACCTATCAGGAAATCAACGGCATACGCGCTCCATTTGATGACAGGCAATGGAGCAAGTTGGCGATGCTTCTCAGGGGAGGTCTGAATCTTCAGTCTGATTCACGCAAGATCACTCCTGGTGCTGTATTCCTGGCGCTGGCTGGCGAGACGTTCGATGGTCATGACTATCTCGCACAGGTACTTGCAGCAGGTGCAGTTGCGGCAATTGTCGATCAGGTTAATCCTGCGATTGAATTGCCTCAGATTGGGGTAGGTGACACACGTCAGGCGCTATTGCAAATAGGTAAAGCGTGGCGCAGGCAGTTCGATATTCCAGTGATCGCCGTCACCGGTAGTAACGGTAAGACGACAACGAAAGAAATGATCGCTTCGATTCTGGCCGCATGGCTTGGTGAGTCGCAGCGCTTAGCGACTGCAGGTAATTTAAATAATGAATTAGGCGTACCGTTCACGCTGCTGCGTTTGAGCGCCGAGCATCGCGCCGCAGTGATTGAGCTTGGGATGAATCATCCAGGAGAAATCGCAGTGTTGGCTGACACTGCGGCACCGACCGTAGCACTGGTTAATAATGCGCAGCGCGAGCATCAGGAGTTTATGGTGAGCGTTGAAGCGGTTGCGGCGGAGAATGGGCAAGTGTTATTGAATTTGCCTGACGGTGGAGTAGGTGTCTATCCCGCAAACGATACCTATACATCGCTATGGGATGGCATGTCGGGTGAGCACGTGCAATTACGTTTCGGCCTGACGCAGCAGGCGCAAATATGGCCTAGCAATATAACGTCGGACGCATTGGGTACTTCCTTTTTGATGCACACACCCGTCGGCGAACAACCGGTGGAGTTGTCGGTTCCTGGTGTGCATAACTTGAGTAATGCACTTGCTGCAGCTGCGTGCGGAATTGCCGCGGGTGCGCCGCTTGAGGCTGTCGCAAAAGGGCTGTCTGATTTTCACGCTGTTGCAGGGCGGATGCAGCCTCACAGGCTGGCTGACGGGGTTGTCATGATAGATGATACCTATAACGCTAATCCCGACTCTGTGCGCGCAGCCATAGATGTCCTGGCTAGTTTGACCGGGCCAAGAGTGCTCGTACTGGGTGATATGGGTGAGGTGGGTGATAACGGTCCTGCCATGCATTACGAGGTGGGTGAATATGCCCGTCATAAAGGTATCGAAACATTACTCACATTAGGTCAGGCCACCCAAGAGAGTGCCAGGGCCTTTGGCGCAGGTGCTGTGGTGTGCGAGTCGACAGATCGTGTGCGTGATGAATTGACAAAGCTCGCAGCAAAAAGTGTCTTGATTAAAGGTTCGCGTTTTATGCGGATGGAAAGAATCGCTCGTGAATATCTGGAGCGGTTTTCAGCGGTACCCGGAGATTTGGTGAATCATGCTGTATGAACTATTCGGTTGGTTGGGTGATAACCATATACGCGGCTTCGCGGTGTTTGAGTACATCACGTTGCGTGCCGTGTTGGCCTGCGCGACCTCTCTGATGATTGGTTTGCTTGCGGGTCCTGCCGTCATCAGAAAACTGACCGCACTGAAGATTGGTCAGGCTGTACGCAGCGATGGTCCCGAAACGCATTTGATTAAAACCGGTACGCCGACCATGGGTGGCGTATTGATTTTGATTTCGATCGGCGTGAGTACCTTGCTTTGGGCCGATTGGCGCAACCGCTATGTATGGGTGGTCTTGCTGGTGACGTTTGGATTTGGCTGGATTGGTTGGAAAGACGATTTTCGCAAGGTTGTTTACCGTGACCCTCAGGGAATGCCCGCCCGTCAAAAATTTTTCTGGCAAGCCCTGATCGGTTTTGTTGCGGCGCTTTATCTTACCTTTGCGATATCGGCACCCGCAAATGCCAATGTGTGGCATTTAATCAGTGAGTGGATGAGCAGCGGATTTTCCGTCGAGTTACCTTCTCGCGCAGATTTGATCGTGCCATTTTTTAAGAGCATTAGTTATCCCTTGGGTGTGTTCGGCTTCGCGGCGCTGACCTGGTTCGTTATTGTCGGTACGAGTAATGCAGTGAACTTGACCGATGGCCTGGATGGTCTGGCGATTATGCCGACAGTCATGGTCGGCTCGGCTCTCGGTGTCTTCGCCTATGTTGTCGGGCGTGTGGACTATTCAAAATATTTATTATTCCCTTATGTGCCAGGGGCCGGCGAGTTGATGGTGTTGTGCGCGGCGCTGGCTGGGGCGGGTTTGGCCTTTCTCTGGTTTAACGCATATCCGGCGCAGGTATTTATGGGTGATGTGGGTGCGTTGGCTCTGGGCGGGATGCTGGGTACGATCGCGGTGATCGTCAGACAAGAGATTGTGCTGTTCATTATGGGTGGCGTGTTTGTGGTTGAAACACTCTCCGTGATGATTCAGGTGACGTGGTTCAAATACACCAAGCGTCGATATGGACAAGGTCGGCGTGTGCTCAAAATGGCACCGTTGCATCACCATTTTGAAGTGGGTGGCTGGAAAGAAACTCAGGTTGTTGTCAGGTTTTGGATCATCAGCATGATGCTGGTGCTGGTTGGTTTGGCTTCCTTGAAAATTCGATGAACGCATTCACTTCATCTTCCTCGACCCTTTCCCGTACCCTGATTGTTGGGCTCGGTGAGACAGGCTCTGCGGCTGCACGCTGGTGCGCCCGCAACGAGGTGCCTTTGCGCATTGCTGATACGCGCTCAGAGCCTGCGGGGTTGATAGCGCTTAAAGATGCGCTGGGTGAAGCAAGCGTTGAGTATTATTTGGGATGCGATGTTTTTCCGGCAGACTTGCTCGAAGGCGTTGATTGTTTGGTGTTGAGCCCGGGGCTTGCACCTGGGATGTCTCCAGTAAAAGAGTTGCTTGAGCAGGCGCGAGCTGCCAATGTCGAAGTAATTGGCGAAATCGAGCTTTTTGCCAGGGCGCTCAAGCAACTGAATATTGCGCAAAACTATTCGCCGCGTGTGATTGGCATTACGGGTACAAACGGGAAAACTACCGTTACCGCCTGGGTGCGTTTAATGCTGCAGACGGCAGGTATCCATGCCCGCGTGGCGGGCAACATTAGTCCAGCTGCATTGCACGCATTGATGGAGGCGATGGATCAACACGCTTTGCCTGATGTTTGGGTACTTGAGCTATCCAGTTTCCAGCTTGAGACAACCAGTACCCTGCGTATGGAGGCCGCCGCAGTTTTGAATGTCACGCAGGATCATCTGGACTGGCATGGGGATATGGAGTCCTATGCTCGTGCAAAAGCCAGAATATTCACGATGGCGGATGTCTGTCTGGTCAATCGCGATGATGCACGCGTGATGGCGATGATCGAAAACATCAATGCGATGAATGTACGTAGTTTTGGTCGGGATCAACCTATGCTCGCAGGCGATGTGGGCATGGAAACCAGTCACGATGTGCATTGGTTCGTGAGCGCAGAGTTGACCGTGTTTGAAGATGAAATGGTTCAGCCGGTGCGCCGTAAAAAGGGTGCGCCTGCGCCTGTTCGCCAGCCTGGACGACTCGCTCGCTTGATGCCAGTCGATGCGTTGTCCGTGCGTGGCATGCACAACGCGTTGAATTGTCAGGCAGCGATGTTGCTGGCCCGAACTGCAGGCGCGAGTTGGTCACCGATGTTACGTGCCGCGCACGACTATGTGGGTGAGCCACATCGCATGGCTTTCGTTCGCAGCATCCGTGGAGTTGATTTTTTCAACGATAGCAAGGGTACAAATGTAGGCGCTACGGTGGCCGGTCTTGAAGGACTTGGGCGTCGCTCGGTGTTAATCGCAGGTGGTGTTGGCAAGGGGCAGGATTTTTCGCCGCTCGTACCCGTTGTGAAGCAACATGCAAAAGCGGTTGTCTTGATCGGACAGGATGCGCCCATTATCCTGGATACGCTCGTTCAGACCGGAGTGCCATGTTTACCGGCTGCGGATATGCGTCAGGCGGTAAACATCGCTTTTGAACAAGCTGCCGAAGGTGACGCGATTGTGTTGTCGCCTGCTTGCGCGAGTCTGGATATGTTTCGCAATTATCCACACCGTGGTCAGGTATTTATCGACGAGGTCATAGAGCTAGCCCTTGATCAAGGGGAAATCGCATGAGCCTTTTTGCGGAACTCACCAACAGTGTCAATGCCGTGCGGCCAGGCCGCACGACGATGCGCAACTACGATTTGCCACTTGTCGTGGCGTCGACGATCCTGGTTGCCATGGGCATGCTGATGGTGTATTCGGCGTCTATTGCCCTGGTGGATGGGCCACGCTATGCAAATTTCGGTCGTTATTATTTTGTGCTGCGTCAGGGGTTGTTTGTTGCGGCGGGGATGTTTGCGGCCACTTTCGCGCTGACCGTTCCTGTTATCGCCTGGCAGCGATACGCCTTCTGGATTTTTGGCTTCGCAGCGCTATTGTTGCTGATTGTTTTGATTCCTGGCGTTGGGCGCAAGGTCAATCATGCTGTGCGCTGGCTTCCGTTAGGACCGGTGAATTTTCAGCCTTCCGAGATGATGAAGCTCGCCGCACTGTTATTTGCCGCGGACTATACGATCCGCAAGCAAGATCAAATGAATAGTTTTATGCGCGGGTTCATGCCCATGGCTGTTGCGCTCGCAGTAGTGGGCGCCTTGCTGCTCAAGGAGCCTGATTTGGGCGCGTTGATGGTGATCGTTGCGATCGCCTTTGGCATTTTGTTTTTAGGCGGCATTAACGCAAGAATATTTTCAACGCTGGCGGCCGCACTGCTGACACTATTTTCAATGGTGATCTGGTTCTCTCCCTGGCGGCGTGGTCGATTGTTCGCATACCTGGACCCCTGGAATCCGGACAATGCGCTATCAACCGCTTACCAGTTATCACATTCATTAATGGCGATTGGTCGTGGTTCCTGGCTGGGCGTCGGATTAGGTTCAAGCGTCGAAAAACTACATTACTTACCTGAAGCGCATACCGATTTCATCATGGCGGTGATTGGCGAAGAGTTAGGTTTTGCAGGTGTCATGCTGATGATTGTTTTGTTCGCGATCGTGGTGCAGCGATGCTTTGAAATCGGCAGGCAAGCGATTGCGATGGAACGCGTATTTGGTGGTCTGGTCGCGCAGGGAGTAGGGATCTGGTTTGGTGTGCAGGCCTTTATCAACATTGGCGTGTGCCTTGGCTTGCTACCTACGAAGGGACTGACATTGCCGCTGGTAAGCTATGGTGGCTCAGGTATCGTGATGAACCTGGTTGCCTTGGCAATCGTTATGCGAGTCGATTATGAGAGTCGAACGCTTATGCGGGGAGGTCGCGCATGAGCACGTCTCCGACACTCTTAATCATGGCTGGTGGTACAGGTGGGCACATCATGCCCGGTCTGGCTGTTGCAGATGTGCTTCGCGCCCGAGGCTGGAATATTCAATGGCTGGGTAATCCAGACAAAATGGAAGGCAAACTTGTGCCTGCCAGAGGTTATCCGCTCGTAGCCTTGCGTTTCGCGGGGGTGCGTGGAACAGGCTTATCCTCTAAATTGAAGTCTCCGTTTTTGTTGCTCAAGGCGATGTGTCAGGCATGGCAACAATTTGGCCGCGTGCGTCCAAATGTGGTGCTTGGCATGGGGGGGTATGTTGCATTCCCTGGTGGTGTGGTGGCTGCGCTTCGCGCTAAGCCTTTGGTTTTACATGAGCAAAATGCTGTGGCCGGTATGACCAATCGCTGGTTGGCAAAAATCGCACGTAGAGTTCTGGCTGGTTTTCCTGGCGCCTTGTCGGGTGCGGAGGTTGTTGGTAATCCCGTTCGTCATGATGTCGCAACTTTGCCTGCTCCATCAGTCAGGTTCGCGGCCAGAAATGGTCCGTTGCGTTTGCTAATTGTTGGCGGAAGTCTTGGCGCACAAGCCTTGAATTCTATTTTGCCTAAAGCCTTGGCGCTGATTGCGTCCGACAAGCGACCACAAGTTGTGCATCAGGCAGGTGCCCAACATATCGAAGCGCTGGTTGACGCTTACCGTCAGGCGAATATTCAGGCTCAGTGCCTGCCCTTTATCGAAGACATGGCGCACGAGTTAGGGCAAGCTGATCTATTAATTTGCCGCGCAGGCGCGATGACGGTTGCGGAAGTTTCTGCTGCCGGAGTGGCTGCGCTTTTTGTACCGTTTCCGTCTGCTGTTGATGATCATCAGACTGCAAACGCAAGATTTTTGAGCAACGATTCGGCGGCCTGGTTGCAGCAGCAGCGGGACTTAACGCCTGAGTGGCTGGCGCATTGGATCGAAACAAGAACGCGTGATGAGTTGTGCGCTGTCGCGACGCGGGCCCGCACGCATGCGCAACCAGAGTCGGCGCAACGGATCGCCGCTATTTGTGAAGAATTGGCTGGGGTGGGCGCATGAAACATCGTATAGAACATATACATTTCGTTGGTATCGGCGGCTCCGGGATGAGTGGAATTGCCGAAGTGATGCTGAATCTTGGATACCGGATTTCTGGCTCCGATCTGGCTGACTCCGCCGTGACAAAACGTCTCGCCTCCCTTGGCGCCAAGATAACGTTGGGACATAGTGCTGAAAATGTAGCCGGTGCGCACGCGATCGTGACCTCTACTGCCGTCGCGAATAACAATCCCGAAGTGATCGCAGCACGTCAGGCAAGAATACCGGTTGTTCCCAGAGCAGTCATGCTTGCTGAATTAATGCGACTCAAGCGCGGTGTTGCCGTCGCGGGTACGCATGGCAAGACGACAACGACGAGCCTGGTGGCCAGCGTGTTGGCTGCAGGCGGGCTGGACCCTACCTTTGTGATTGGCGGTCGTCTGAATTCAGCGGGTGCAAATGCGCGTCTTGGTCAAGGTGACTTTATCGTCGTTGAGGCAGATGAGTCTGACGCCTCCTTTTTGAATTTGTTGCCGGTGATGGCGATCATCACCAACATCGATGCTGACCATATGGACACCTATGGCCATGACGTCGCAAAACTCAAAAGCGCATTTGTCGAATTTACGCAGCGGTTGCCTTTTTATGGCAGCGCGATTCTGTGTGTCGACGATGCGAACGTCCGCGAAATCATGCCTTTTATTTCAAGGCCTATCACGACTTATGGACTGAGTGATGAAGCCCAGATCCACGCTAAAAATCTGGTCGCGAATGGTACACGCATGAATTTTGATGTTGAACGCAAGACACGCGACGAGGTGCTTCCCACCTTGCATGTCACGTTGAATTTACCTGGTCGTCATAATGTGCTCAATGCCTTGGCAGCCATTGCAGTGGCGACAGAGTTGGGTGTGCAAGACGACGCAATTTGCCAGGCATTAGCCGATTTTCGAGGCGTTGGTCGACGCTTTACGCAAGTGGGTGATTTTCCCGCGACAAATGGCGGATCTTTCACTGTCATTGATGATTATGGGCATCACCCTGTTGAGATGGCCGCGACACTGGCTGCAGCAAGAGGCGCGTGGCCGGATCGGCGAATCGTGTTGGCATTCCAGCCCCATCGTTATACGCGCACGCGTGATTGCTTTGAAGATTTTGTACAGGTGCTCAGTCGAGCAGATGCCGTGTTGTTGACTGAAGTCTATGCCGCGGGCGAACCCGCGCTGGTGGCTGCCGATGGACGAGCACTTGCGCGCGGTGTGCGTGTCGCAGGAAAAGTTGAACCGCTGTTCGTGGAGGATGTGGCGAACATGCCTGAGGAAATTTTGAATTTCGCGCGTAATGGCGACGTGGTGATAGTGATGGGTGCTGGCTCGATCAGCAAAGTTCCAGCTCAGTTGGGAGAGCCGCTATGAGTAAAACATTTGGAAAGGTCGGCGTCTTGTACGGCGGTAAATCTGCAGAGCGTGAGGTTTCCCTTATGTCAGGTGCCGGCGTGCATCAGGCGCTACTCAGTCAGGGCGTGGATGCGCATTTGTTTGATACCGGGCTCAGGACGATTGCAGAGCTGGCGGCTGAAAAATTTGATCGCGTGTTCATCGCCTTGCATGGACGTTATGGCGAGGACGGTACGCTCCAGGGCGCATTGGAATTGTTAGGCATTCCCTATACCGGCAGCGGTACGATGGCATCAAGCCTGGCCATGGATAAGATCATGACCAAGCGAGTGCTGATTGAGGCGGGTTTGCCTACGCCTGGTTTCGTAGTGCTGAAGAATGAATCTGAGCTCGAAGACTGCGTCGCTAAATTGGGTGTCCCACTCATAATGAAGGCGCCCCAGGAAGGCTCAACGCTTGGCATTGTCAAAGCGTCAACCCGTGACGAAGTGCCGGGTGCCTATCGTGAATCCGCAAAGTTTGATGAAGTCGTGCTCGCCGAACAATTTATTACTGGACGTGAGTTAACGGTCGCGATTTTAGGTAAGGGTGATGCCGCCCATGCTTTACCTTTGATTGAAATCGTTGCGCCGCAGGGCAATTACGATTACGAACATAAATATTTTTCTGATGACACGCAATATCTATGTCCAGCGCCAGTCTCGGATGAGACTGCAAAACGCATTGCTGAGATTTGTGTGCAGGCGTATCAAACCCTGGGCTGCGAAGGCTGGGGACGTGCGGACGTGATGCTTGATGCCGAGGGACGTGCCTGGCTGCTCGAAGTCAACACCTCGCCCGGTATGACGGGTCATTCTCTTGTGCCAATGGCGGCGAAAGCTGTTGGAATGAGTTATCCCGAACTGTGTATGCACATCCTTAAGGATGCGCGTTGCAAAGTCGGCCATCAACCCATGAAACAAAGTTAATCGGAGCCGTTGTGTGGAACGAAGCCCGTACGATCAATCGCTTGGCCAATACGCTTGCCGTGTTGGCCGTGCTGGCTATGCTGGCGGGCGGGGTCTATTGGTTCATCCAGCGGCCCATGTTTATGCTCAAAGTGGTCGAAATCGAAGCGGCGCCCAATTCGACCCTGCATTATGTTTCTCCCGAGACGGTTCGGCTGGCGATCGCAGGCAAGCTGACAGGCAATTTCTTTACGATGAAGCTTGCGCAGGCACAGGAAGTTTTCGCAGAAACGCCTTGGGTCCGCAGCGCGATGGTACGCAGGATCTGGCCCAATACGATTCGCGTCACAATCGAAGAGCAGCAACCGTTGGCTGTCTGGAACGAAAACCAGATGATCAATACCTGGGGACAGGTATTTACCGCCAATCAGGGCGAACTAGACGACGATGTGGATCTGCCTCAGTTCGAAGGGCCGGAAGGGACAGAAAATCTTGTTGTACGCAGCTACGCGGAACTCGAGCGGTGGTTTGCGCCTCTGGACGTGACAGTGCGCAGCTTGGCTTTAAGCGAACGTTATGCATGGAAAGTCAGGTTGTCCAATGGCATGTCGCTCGAGCTTGGCCGCGATCCTGGCGCGGATGCGCCGGATTTACAACAAGGTATTCAAGGCACCTTGCCATTCGCCGCGCGCATTCAGCGATTTGTGCAGGCCTGGCCCGTAGTGAATCAACGCATTGGGGGGCGCAAAGTCATCGATGCGGACCTGCGCTATCCCACCGGCTTTGCTTTGACGCTTGCCGCTTTACCCGAACCTACTCAACTGAAAAAGAAACGATAACGCCATGACACGTGACATCAAGGATCTGATCGTCGCCCTCGATATAGGCACCAGCAAAGTCGTTGCTGTGGTGGCCGAAATATTGCCTGAGGGACGTTTTGAAGTGCTTGGTTTAGGCCAGCACGAATCGCGCGGTATGCGCAAAGGTGTAGTGGTCAACATCGAGACGACGGTCAATTCTATTCAGCGCGCGCTGGAAGAGGCCGAGTTGATGGCGGATTGCAAAATCCGTGACGTCTACACAGGTATCGCCGGCAATCATATTCGAAGTTTTAACTCGAGTGGGATGGTGGCGGTTAAAGACAAGGAGGTCACGGCTGCGGATGTCGCACGCGTCATCGAAACAGCGAAAGCGGTCAATATCCCGACTGATCAACAGGTCTTGCATGTCCTGACGCAAGAATTCATCGTCGATGGTCAAGAGGATATCCGTGAGCCGATCGGTATGAGTGGTTTGCGTCTGGAAGTCAAAGTCCACATTGTGACGGGGGCCGTCAGTGCGGCTCAGAATATTGTCAAATGCGTACGTCGTTGCGGGCTTGAAGTACAGGACCTGATTTTGCAGCCTCTGGCGTCGAGCCTTGCGTGCCTGACGCCGGATGAGAAAGAGCTCGGGGTCGTATTGGTTGATATTGGCGGCGGCACAACAGATGTTGCTATTTATACCGGTGGTGCGATCCGCCACACCGCGGTATTGCCGATCGCGGGAGATCAGATCACGAGCGATATCGCTGCGATGTTGCGCACGCCCACCCCCGATGCGGAAGACATCAAGCTGCGCTTTGGTGTGGCCAAACAAGTCCTTGCCAGTCCAGATGACAGTGTTGAGGTGCCTGGTCTTGGCGATCGTGGACCACGCCAGGTTAAGCGCCAGGCTTTGGGGGCTGTGATTGAGCCGCGTGTCGAAGAATTGTTCGGTCTGGTGCAGCAGGTCATTCGTGATTCAGGTTATGAGGATTTATTGTCTTCCGGTGTTGTGCTGACTGGGGGTACATCCCTATTACCAGGTATGGTTGAATTAGCGGAAGATGTGTTCTTGAAGCCTGTTCGTGTTGCCGTGCCCGATTACGACGGTAGTTTGTCGGATGTGATGAGAAACCCACGTTTTTCAACCGTGATGGGCTTGCTTGGTGAGGCCCGTATGCAACGACTGCGCGGTCGTAAAGTATCCCAGCAGTCGGGTAGTTTTAAAGGTGTGATGGCAAAAATGAAAGAGTGGTTTATGCATTAATGTAGTATGGAGAATTAGCGCTTTTTAGTGCTATACAGGTGGGCGAGTTCATCCTGAACGGACCGGTCTGTCAGAGAGACGTTTCAAACCCGATGCGGACACCGTCGGCGCCGAGTTTGAAACGATTTCTAAAAGTAGTTGGGGATTTTTAGAATCGTTAATAAGTTAAGACTTGAGGGAGTCAATCATGATGTTTGAAATGTTGGATACCGTAAACAAAGGTACCGTCATCAAAGTAGTCGGTGTCGGTGGCGCTGGCGGCAACGCTGTGTCACATATGATCCGTTCGGGCGTGCAAGGCGTAGATTTCATTTGCTGCAATACCGATGCGCAGGCATTGGCTGCAACCAATGCGCCGGTACAAATCCGTTTAGGTCGCACCGGTTTGGGCGCTGGCGCCAAGCCCGATCAGGGCCGTGCATGTGCTGAGCTTGCTCGCGAAGAAATTCGCGCTGCGCTCAATGGCGCCAATATGGTGTTTATTACTGCAGGGATGGGTGGCGGTACAGGTACCGGTGCCGGCCCCGTTGTGGCGGAAGTCGCCAAAGAACTGGGCATTCTGACCGTTGGTGTGGTTACCAAGCCTTTTACATTCGAAGGCAACAAGCGCCTGAAAATGTCAGAAGACGGCATTAGTGAGTTGTCCAAGCATGTTCACTCACTAATCGTGGTGCTGAACGAAAACCTGTATGACCTGATGGATGAAGATGCTACGCAGGCAGATTGCTTTAAGGCTGCCGACGATGTTCTGCATAACGCTTGTGCAGGCATTGCTGAAATCATCAATGTCGAAGGTAACGTAAACGTCGACTTCGAAGACGTGAAAACGATCATGGGCGAGCAGGGTCAGGCCATGATGGGCACAGCTGTTGCCAGCGGCCCGGATCGTGCCAAACTCGCAGCAGAGCAAGCAGTTGCCTGCCCACTGCTCGAAGGTGTTGATCTCAATGGCGCGCGCGGCGTTTTAGTTAACATTACAGCAAGCAGCACGCTGAAAATGAAAGAGACCCGTGCGATCATGGATCACATCCGTAGCTTTGCTTCGGATGACGCGACCGTGATTTTCGGTACGGCTTATGACGATGCGATGGGTGACAACCTGCGCGTGACCGTTGTGGCAACGGGTCTGGGTCGTGCTCAGAGCCGTCCCCAATTAGTCCCCGAACTTGCCCAGGTTGAAGTGCAGCGTACTGGCACAGACAATATGCCTGTTGCCAATGGCAATGCACCTGATTATGGTGTGCCCTCGGTCATCCGTAACCCACGTTCTAACGCTTCGCAGCAGGTGCGCGCGCTGGAGACAGCAGGAATGGAGCACTATGACATCCCTGCCTTCTTGCGTCGTCAGGCAGACTAAGGTTTGACAGAAAGCTAAGTATTTTTAAATAAATATTTGGTTTTGTGTGATGTCTCCCTCATCTGGAGTTTTATCACGAAGCTCCGGGTATGCACTCGGGTTCCCCAGCCCGAGTGCATTGTCGTCTGCGAGAAGTGCAGCGCAACAATTATTGACAAAAGCGGTACAATATCCTTATGTTTCAGCAACGTACAATCAAAAACCTCGTCAAGACCACCGGTGTCGGCCTGCATTCAGGCCGCCGTGTTGAGTTGACGCTGCGTCCCGCTGCACCAGATACGGGCATCGTCTTTCACCGGGTTGATTTGCCCGAGGTCGTCGATCTGCCTGCTCAGGCCGCGATGGTGTCTGATACCCGCATGGCCTCTGTGCTTCAGGTGGGCGATGTGCGTGTATCGACGGTTGAGCATCTGATGTCCGCACTTGCTGGCCTGGGGATTGATAATCTGCACGTAGATCTCACCGCTGAAGAAGTGCCCATTATGGATGGCAGTGCCGCTACCTTTGTCTACCTGTTGCGCTCTGCCGGTATTCAGGAGCAGGCCCGTCCAAAGCAGTTTTTACGTGTACTCAAAACCATCGAAGTGCGTGAGGGCGAAGGTGACCAAGCCAAATGGGCGCGCCTCGAACCGCATGATGGTTTTTCCCTTGCATTTTCAATTGATTTTAAGCATCCGGCGATTGATTCGACGGCTAGTTTTGCGGAAATCGATTTTGCGGCTAATTCTTATGTCAAAGAGATCGCGCGTGCGAGGACCTTTGGCTTTGTGAACGAAGTCGAGGCTTTGCGCTCGATGGGGTTGGCGCGTGGTGGCAGCCTGGACAATGCAATCGTCATGGATGAGTACCGCGTACTTAACACCGATGGTTTGCGCTACGACGACGAGTTCGTCAAACATAAAATATTAGATGCGGTTGGTGATTTGTATCTGATCGGTAAGCCGCTGGTCGCGCGCTATGTCGCATGCAAATCGGGTCACGCACTCAACAATCAGCTAGCCCGTGAGTTACTGGCTCAGCAGGATGCATGGGAGCTGGTTACGTATTTGTCTCAGGCAGAGGCGCCTCAGGCGTTCCAGCATGAGTGGAAACTCGCCTGAGTGATCCTTCCTGTGCGGCCCCCTGAGAGGCTTGATGGTGTCGCAGCAGTTTTGAGACAGCATCTGCCAATGGGCCTGGTCTGAGTTGTTGATTCAGGTCCTCGAACGCTTTTAAATCCTGACGGTCCAGTAGTCTCGCTTCACGTGGAGGTTTAACCACTGGAGCGAGTCCGATTCCCCCTTGAACCCGTAACTTGATTTCCGTCATATTCCAGCCAAGTGAATTGAGGTGCGCGGTCACGCGCGGTGCAAGCTGACGGAACTTTGCAGCGAATGCGGCACTCGAAACAGTAAGGGTCAGGGAATTATTTTCAATTTTGACTACATCAAAGGCCCCACGCATTGGTCCGGGTAACGCTGCCGAAACCGCCGCGCGGATTTTCAGATGTAATTGCGCGGTAGCAAGCACGCTTGCCGCTTGCGTGTCGTTTCCCAACCACCCAATCAAATGGGAGCTGCCTGATTTTGCGCTGGATCGCGTAGAGCGGGGTGGGAAAGTGGCCATTTAAGGAATAGTACGATATGAAGTTGATCATTATGCCGTCCAAGACGGGGCAACAGGAAATCCTTTCACTTAGTGTGAGCTGGTTAATCGTTTTTGTAGTGATCATGCTTGCCGTAGCGATGGCTGCTGGTGCAGGCATTCAGCGCGTCATTTGGAGCGTCCAGCCCGAAACCCAGCCTCACGGGATGGTTTGGTCGCAGGGCATCTCAAGTAATAGTAATGATAATCAGGCCATGCAAGCGCTAGCCGCCCGTGTCGGTGAGTTGCAGGCAAGTGTGGTCAAGCTCGATGGCTTGGGGCGTCGTGTGGCGCAGGTTGCTGGTTTGTCAGATAGCAATGTGTCAACAACCAGTGAATTGCCGGAGGCCACGTTCGTGCTTGACAACGTGTTTGCGCCGAACGAAGCACAGGCAGGCCAAGCTCCAACGACCGAACTTGAACGTCAGATCAATATTATTCAGGCTAGTTTGATGCGCCAGAATGATTATTTATCACTTCTGGATATGACCTTGACGCAACAGGCTGCCAGTATTGCCAAACTGCCTACTGCAATGCCAATTGAATCGTATCCCTATTTAAGTTCGTCTTATGGCTGGAGGCGTAACCCATTTAACGGACAGATGAGTCGACACGAGGGTCTTGATTTCAGCGCACCGCCAGGTACACCGATCCGGGCGGCAACGGGCGGCGTGGTCCGTACGGTGACGGTGCATAGCGGCTATGGCAATATGGTTGAAATCGATCACGGCGAGGGGCTGATCACGCGCTATGCGCACGCTAAAGTTATCCTTGTAAAAGAAGGCGAGCTCGTCACCCGTGGGCAGTTGATTGCCAGAGTAGGATCAACGGGCTTATCCACAGGGCCACATCTGCATTTCGAGGTTCGGCGCGACGATAAAGCGCTGGATCCAAGAGTTTTTTTGGCTGGACAGCCCTTAATTACGCCTGCCCTGGGCATTCAGAGCGTCGCCGCCTCGCCATCAGTGACGTGGCGCCCCCGGCTGCGTTAAACTCTATGGCTTATTGGCAGCATTTTGCCTTAACCCTTTTAGATGCGGGCTCGTGAATATCAACACGGGCTTGCTTGGGTCTGATACGCATGTTTTCTCTGCTTAAAAAAATCTTTGGCACCCGTAACGACCGGTTGCTTAAACAATTACGCCGTCAAGTGCTGCAAATCAATGCGCTTGAGCCTCAGATGCAAGCGTTGTCTGACGAGGACTTACGCGGCCAGACGATTGCTTTTCGCGAAAGACTGAGCACCGGTGCAACGCTGGATCAGCTGTTGCCTGAGGCTTTCGCAGTTGTACGCGAAGCGGGTAAGCGTGTATTCGGTATGCGCCACTTTGATATGCAGCTGGTCGGTGGCATGGTATTGCACAGCGGGAAAATCGCTGAGATGCGTACCGGTGAGGGTAAAACCCTCATGGCAACACTGCCTGTGTATCTGAATGCTTTGTCAGGCCGTGGCGTGCACGTTGTAACGGTCAACGACTACCTGGCGCGTCGCGATGCAGAGTGGATGGGACGCCTCTATAACTTTCTCGGCCTGAGCGTTGGGGTGGTCGTTCCACAGCAGCCTAACGACGAAAAAATAGCTGCATATCGTGCCGATATTACATACGGCACGAATAACGAATTTGGTTTTGACTATTTGCGCGACAACATGGAGTTTCGCGTCGAGGATCGTCGCCAACGCTCTCTTGTGTATGCGATTGTCGACGAAGTCGATTCAATTCTGATTGACGAGGCACGCACTCCGCTGATTATTTCGGGACAGGCAGAAGATCATACCGAGCTCTACATGCGCATGAACGCAGTGCCTGCGCTGCTGACACGTATGACCAGTGAGCCCAAGCCTCAAGAGCCCGAACCAGAAGGCCATTACTGGGTCGATGAAAAAAATCATCAGGTCCACCTGTCAGAGTCCGGACACGAACAGGCTGAAGCCATTCTCACCAGACTGGGGCTGTTGCCCGAGGGGCAGTCACTGTACGAGCCGCGTAATATTTCGCTGATGCACCATCTGATGGCTGCGTTGCGTGGTCATAATTTGTTCCATCGTGATCAGCACTATGTTGTTCAGGATGACGAAGTCGTGATCGTTGATGAATTCACGGGTCGTCTGATGGTAGGTCGCCGCTGGTCAGATGGATTGCATCAGGCGGTCGAGGCCAAAGAAGGCGTCAAAATCCAGCTTGAAAACCAGACGCTTGCCTCGATCACATTCCAGAACTTTTTCCGTATGTACGAAAAGCTTTCTGGTATGACCGGTACTGCAGATACGGAAGCCTACGAATTTCAGGAAATCTACGGTCTTGAAACCGTCATCGTGCCCACGAACCGTCCAATGATCCGCGCGGACCAGAATGACCAGATTTTCAAATCCGCTCCAGAGAAATTTAACGCGATTCTCTCGGATATCCGTGATTGTCAGGAGCGTGGTCAGCCAGTGCTGGTCGGTACCACAAGCATTGAAAATTCAGAGTTACTCTCTGACATGCTCATCAAGGCTGGGTTGCGTCACGAAGTCCTTAACGCCAAGCAACATGCGCGCGAGGCGGAAATCGTCGCACAGGCAGGCAAGCCAGGCAATATTACGATCGCCACCAACATGGCTGGCCGTGGTACTGATATCGTGTTGGGCGGAAGCATCGAAAAACAGATCGAACATATCCGCGCGAATGATTCGTTGAGTGATGCCGACAAGCTCATTCACATTGAAAAAATCCGCGAGGAATGGCAGCCGTTGAATGACCGCGTGAAAGCTGCGGGTGGCTTACGTATTATTGGTACTGAGCGCCATGAGTCGCGTCGTATCGACAATCAGTTGCGTGGTCGTGCAGGTCGTCAGGGTGATCCAGGTTCGTCAAGGTTTTATCTGTCGCTTGAAGATCCGCTTATGCGTATTTTTGCTGGTGATCGCGTGCGTGGCATCATGGAACGTCTTAAATTGCCTGAGGGTGAACCGATCGAAGCAGGTATGGTTTCTCGCTCGATCGAAACCGCTCAGCGTAAAGTCGAAGGTCGTAACTTTGATGTGCGTAAGCAACTGCTTGAGTACGATGACGTTGCGAATGATCAGCGTAAAGTTTTGTATTCGCAGCGTAATGAGGTGCTCGAAGCCCAGGAAATCAACGATATTGTCAATAGCATGCGTGATGCGACGATGAGCGATCTGGTTGCCAAGTTTGTGCCAGAGGGCTCTGTCGAAGAACAGTGGGATTTGCCGGCGTTGCAAATGGCACTCGAAGGCGAATGGCAGGTCGAAGTGCCGTTGATGGATCAAGTGAAGTCAGCCAAGGGCATGACCGACGAAGATGTACTTGAACACGTTCTGCTTGCCGCCCAGCGTGCCTATGCGCAAAAAGCTGAAATGGTGGGAGCCGAGTCCTGGTCGCAGTTTGAACGTTCAATCATGCTGCAGGTGATGGATTCGCAATGGCGTGAACATCTTTCGGCGCTGGATCACTTGCGTCAAGGGATTCACTTGCGCGGTTACGCGCAGAAGAATCCCAAGCAGGAGTACAAGCGTGAGGCGTTTGAGCTGTTTTCGGATATGCTCGATCGTGTCCGTGATGATGTGATTCGTGTGCTGATGACCGTGCGTATTCAATCTCCCGAGCAAGTCGAGCAGGCCGAGCAAGAGGCTGCTCAAGCGCATATGCAGAATGTGACCTACCAGCATTCGGATTACGACGAGGAGCAGGCAGCGCTTGCTACGCCTGACGAAGTCAGTGAGGGTGGTGTGACTGTGCGCAATGTACTTCCTAAGGTCGGCCGCAATGAACTCTGCCCATGCGGGAGCGGCAAAAAATACAAAGCATGTCACGGAAAGATTAGCTAATCACACCTTTTTCCCGGCAAAACAGCCGGGGAGTGTGCGTGTTGCTACCCGCCATTGGGTCATGCCCAATCTGTAGCCTTTGAGGGTGTTCGCTTGCTTGAGGCCTGTGTCAGGGTGGGGCTTGGCTATAGATATTGATCGAAAATCGAAAGCACAGTTGGTATCCTATTCCTCTGACTGAGCGAATGATTAGCCGCTTGTCTTCATCCACATGTTCGGCGATTTTTTTTCTTAACCGACTGATTATGTTTTCGAGTGCACGTCTGGTCATTGCGTGACCATGATGTTTTTTACTCAACGCATCGCATAGCGCCTGTGCATCCAGGGTGTGTTCGGGTGCTCTATGCAAACAGAGTAGTAGTGTTTCTTCGAACGGGCTAAGTAAGATTTTTTGAGAGATGCTTTGGTTGACTAATGCACGATGGCTTTCGGTGAGCTCCCAGGCAGTTACGGACGCGGGTTTCAGAAGTCTTCTGCCCAGGCTGTTCACCGCAGCCAGGATTTCCATGGGTGCAGTCGGTTTTGGAAGATAAAGGTCTGCGCCAGAATCGTAGCTTTTGACCCTGTCAGGTAAAGATGTGCGTGCTGTAAGCATCAGAATACCGATAGTGGGATGGTTTTTTTTTAAACCTTCCGCAATCTCGAAGCCATTCATTCCCGGTAGATTTAAATCGAGAATAACTACATCTATGGTTTGTTCAGTTAAAAGTTCATTAAGCGTCACCCCTGTCACAAGCTCTGTGACGCAATGGCCGTTACCCCGTAGAAAATGCGCAAGTTCTTCGCGCAGGATCGCATCATCTTCTACTACGGCAATACTGAAATGATTGTGTGAGGATTTCATGGCGGACTCAATGGCAGTTCAACCAGGAACTCAACCCGCAGAGCGTCGTGGTGGTATTGAACTGTACCGCCTAGAACTGTACTTATTTCTTTAATGAGGTAGAGGCCGAGTCCCGATCCGGGGGTGTTCATGGCTAAAGGATTTCGATAAAAACGATTGAAAATAGCGTTCAAATCAGGAATCCCTTGCTCGCCAGCCTGATTGCTGATTCTTATGCACATGCTCGAACGCATGTTGTCCATGCGCTGAAAGAGGTCGATATTGATACAGCTGTCTTGAGGTGAATATTTCAATGCATTTTCAATAAGATTAGAAAGGATAATCCGTAAAAAATAAGCATCTGTTTCAATGACCGCTGCTGGCTGGAGGTTGAGTCGGATACGTGCATGATTGGGTAAAAGTTCAACAAGCGAACGAATAGCCGCATCTACATGAATGCGCGTGTTGTTTGCGCTTAATTCTTTTAAATCGACCTGATTCATCAAGCTGCAACGCTCAATAACCATATCCATACTTCGAATTGACTGTTCGATATTATGAAGGCGGCGGGCCTCGAAGGTCTGGCTATTGGAAAGCGATTGCGCAAGAGATCCTACCGCCATGCTGATCGAGGCCAGGGGATTTTTCATTTCGTGTGTAAGCATATCGATGAGCATTCGCCGCTCACTCAACAGTTTTCTTTCAAACTCAAGCCGCAGACTTATTTGAATGTTCGTCGTTTTGATTGCATCGAATTCCCGGCGCATCATTTTGTTGCGGATTGCAAAAATTGATAACAGTACAGCGGGATTAATGAAATCTACCGCCCTGGCGAAATAAATTGAAAGTGGCTCTGTGCCAAGAGGAAGTGCAGCGAGTAACAGCGTAGTCAGTACGAGCGCGTCTGCAACGAGAAAACCTGTTAATAATGTTGTTCTGAATGTGCGCTGAATTTGAGGCGTTTGTAGAATCGCTATAACCTGAATGACGGGCAAGATGAGGATGCCTGACACCATCAGTATGGGTGTGATCCGCTGTTCGTTGAACGCGATCAGGACCAGGCAGCAGCCGACTAGTAGATAGATCATTTTGCAACTAAGCGGATACCAGCGCGGTGTTCGATAGGTGATAAAGAACGCTTGAGATATCCGGAGCCAGCATGCCATGCGCATACAAAGCATCCAGTTAAAGAAAACGTTGTCCATCCAAGGCCATTGAAAGAATACGTATTTCGCCAGCATCCCACTGCCTGCGAGCGTGCATAACAAGAGGTTAAGCATCAGCCAGAAGAATCGGAACATCAACGTATTCGGATTGGCCAAATAGCTAACAAGTGAAAATGCCAGAATCAAACTCAATGCGCCGATCTGCACGCCCATGCCGAGCTGCTGATTGAGCAGTTCAAGACTGTTGAGGTCCCACTGGCTGACCTCGATAAGTGCAATATTGAGTCCGGCAGTCTGAACTCTCAGGAAAAAGGTTTGTGTGCCTTGAGCCTGCGCGGTTACTTTGAATGTGTAGCCGCCTAGCGTTGCGTGCGAATCATTAAAGGGTAAATCGCTTCCC
>CAINDJ010000044.1 GCA_903847325.1 uncultured beta proteobacterium
AAGAGTGCGATTGTTGGCACGAATTTGACCTCAGACTATAGCGCAATGGTTTCTGCTGGATCAGTGAGTCCCAAAGCTGATAGCGGCATTCGCATGCCTGCTGCGACATCAAGCCCTGTAGCAACCCCTGCACCTATCGACTCATCAGATACTCTCGCTACGGGCTCCTCGTCAGAAACAGCATCATCCACAAACGCAAAAAATGCCTCTACAGCGGCTATCTCCCCCAACACGTCATCTTCAAGTCTGATCGAGGGCAGCAAAGTACCCGCTCGTTCAATCACCATCGTACGCACTAAACCTGATTGTTCTGCGGCCGATTGCCCGTCGATAAAGGTCAAGCGGCTGAGTTTTATTGGTCGAGAAAAGTTTAATAATTTTCTTGACCAGACCATGGTCTCAATGGCTGAGATCGATGCATCGAATAATGCCGCTTTCAGGACACTTGCTGAGTTTGCTACCTATTTCTGGAAGATCTCAAAACCTGGCTATCAAGTAGTGCTCGAGGCGAGCGTTAAACGTGGCGACGAAGACCTCGTCGTGGTGCAGCTCGATAGCTACATCTTTACTGGTGGCGCCCATGGACTGAGTACAACCCAGTATATAAACTGGCTGCCGAAGACGGACAAAATTTTGTCACTCGAGAGCATGTTGTTGCCTAAAAAGATGGCTAATTTTGAGCAGATTTTAAAGAAGCAGCATGCAGTCTGGCTGAAATCAAACCCTCAGGCTCTCGAAAATCCTGCGGCTTACAACAAACTGTGGCCTTTTGTACCAACGGATAACGCTGCTTTATTAACGGAAGGCTTAGCAGTGACTTATGATCCTTACAGTATCGCGCCCTACTCTTTTGGACGTCCAACTATTACGATTCCATATAGTGAATTAAATGGCATACTGCGCCCCGAGTTATTACCTATCAATTGAGTAACGTTAAAATCCTCAGGGTTGTATCTAACCGAGTAGTGTCCAGGCAAGTCTGGCTGCGATCCGGGCCGAGTGCTGGTCTATATCAAACAATGGATTGAATTCGGCAATATCGGCCAGCCGCATTTTGCCACATCGCTTTACTTTCTGCACCAACGCCTCGACCACACATAACGGGACACCGAATGCTGCGGGGGCAGACACACCAGGCACCACACTGGCAGGAAAAACATCCATGTCTATTGTCAGATATACATCGTCGGCCTGAGCCAGTAACCGTTCCAGACGGGCTAGAGCAAGATCAAGATGTCGCTCCTGCAATTGATGGTCCAGAATCACATCGGCCTGCATCTTGGTTGCACGTGTGAACAATGAGGGCGTATTGCCAAGCATGGATACCCCCCAGCATGCGTATTGGAGCTGCCTGCCCTCTTGCAGACAATCTTCAGCAATCTGGTCAAACGGGGTTCCAGAGCTCGCAGGACGGCTACTACGCAAGTCTAAATGGGCGTCAAGATTCAAGATCAAAAGTTTACGTGCTAAGCCTGTGGTTGATTCTTGCTGGATCAACCATTGCTTGAGTCCGAGATAACTTCCCCAGGCTATTTCGTGACCACCACCGAGTACTACAGGCGTTGAGCCGTGAGCAAGTATCTTGCCAACTTGATCGCCTAGTTCTCGCTGCGCGGCTTCGAGTGCATCGCCCTCGCACACCACATCACCGCAGTCGTAGAGTTTGACGTGATGATGCGCGGGAAAGCCAGCGAGAACTTTGCGGATCGCAGTGGGACCCCCTGCGCAACCTACCCGACCTTTATTACGCGCAACACCGGCATCACAGGAAAAACCTAAGATCACTGCGGATTGCGGAGGTATATTTTCTGCGCTGTTGAGCTCGACAACTTGATAGAGTCTTCGGGTGTCGCCTGTTTCAGTGCTGTCGTCACGCCCTGTCCAAAGCGTGCGGTCAAGAGGCTGGGTCATGTACGCGATCCGGTAATAGTCTGAATAGATTGAGAGGGTGTGAATGTGTTGGAGGCAGGATTTAATACCGCATGTAAAAATTCTCTGGTTCGCGACTCTTTGGGTTGACTGAAAATGACAGCAGGCGTGTCAATCTCAATGATATTGCCCTGATCCATCACCGCAACACGGTCAGCGACATCGCGGGCGAACCCCATTTCGTGGGTGACCACCATCATCGTCATGCCTTCTTGCGCGAGGAGTTTCATGACGTTTAACACCTCCCCCACCAACTCCGGATCCAGTGCAGAGGTGGGTTCGTCGAACAGCATCACACGGGGCTCCATGGCCAGTGCGCGCGCAATCGCAACGCGTTGCTTTTGACCGCCCGAAAGGCTCGCGGGCATCGCGTGGACCTTGTCAGCGAGACCTACTTTATCAAGCAAGATCTTTGCGCGTGCCTGCGCTTGCTCAGCATTCAGTCCCGAAAGCGTCCGCGGTCCGACTGTGACATTCTCGAGAACAGACAAGTGTGGAAATAAATTAAAAGACTGAAATACCATGCCGACCTGCGTACGTAACCGATTGAGCTTTTGGTCAGGTAACAAGTCGCCCTCATCAAGAAGGCGTTCGCCGCAGATATCAATCGTCCCGGCTTGCGCGATCTCCAGACCATTACAGCAACGCAGCAACGTGCTCTTGCCCGAACCACTTGGTCCAATCACAACTACAACCTCTGATGGGCGCACATCAAAATCAATGCCTTTGAGGACGTGATTGCGTCCAAAGGATTTAGACAGGTGACGGATACGTATCATTTCGTTCACTGAACCATCCCCCCTGCCCGCAGCCGCTTTTCTATCAAGCGTAACGCGGCTGCGGTCGCACTTGTCATCACAAGATAAATCAGGGCAATAACTAAATAGACTTCGAGGGATCGATAGCTGACACTGATAATTTTTTGACCTTCGTGCATCAGATCATGAATCGTGAGTAAAGAAACAAGGGCTGAATTTTTAATTAAGGCAATAAACTCGTTGCCCAATGGCGGGATCATCCGGACGAAGGCTTGAGGAATAATGATCTTGCGCATCGATTGGGCCCCGGACATCCCCAAGGACCTTGCCGCCTCATTTTGTCCTTTATCGACCGACTCGATCGCACCCCGGACAATTTCAGAGACATAGGCACCTGAATACATGCCCAGCCCTAACACTCCGCAAGCCCAGGCTGGCAACATCAGGCCAAACTGAGGCAGACCAAAAAACCAGATAAATAGCTGAACAAGCAGTGGCGTGCCACGGAAAAACAACAAATATGCAGAGCACAAACCGTAAACAAATCGCCTGGCAGGATTAAGCCTGCCAATTCCCACCAGCAAGCCAATCGCACATCCTAAAAGCAGTGATGCTGCGGTGACCTCTACCGTCACGGCAGCGCCTGCTAGAAGCATCCTCCAGTCCGCAAAGACCGGAGAGAAATCAAGGATCATTTGGCGGGTGACTCAAACCACTTGGCGACGAGTTTGTCATAAGTGCCATTGGCTTTGATCGCCTTTAATGCGGTATTAATTGCTTGTGTGGTGGCGGGCTGGTTTTTTGGAATGGCTATGCCGTATTCTTCAGTCGTGATTTGCTCCGCAAGAACCGCCATGTCGGGGTGACTTTGTGCATACAGTTTTGCGGCTGGCTTACCCGTCACCGCCGCGTCAGCGCGCCCAATTTGCGCCAGGTTAAACATTTCCTGATTTTTCTCTACCTCCAAGCGCTCTGCTTTGGGGAAATTATCTTTCAGGAACTGCACTGATTTAGTACCAACCTGGACAGACACTTTCTTGCCATCCAGATCCTTCAGTGTTTTGACCGGACCGGCTTTCTTGGTCAGCACAACCAGGCCACCCGCATAATAAGGATCGCTAAAGTCCACAACTTTACGGCGCTCATCGGTAATGTAGATAGCTGACATGGCCATATCGGCACGGCCAGACTGCAATGCAGGGATCAGACCTTTAAAGTCGATATCGATCCATTCGATCTTGCGCCCCATTTCTTTACCAAGCGCTTCGACCAGATCTATATCAAAACCCGTACGCTGACCGTCTTTGACAAACTCCATAGGTGGAAAGGTTGCGTCGGTCACAACTCGCAGAGCGGGTTGTTGTGCGAAAACGGAGGTTGTCAGGCAAGCTGAGATCGCCAACAGGCCGATAGTTTGTCTACGAATGATGTTTAGCATCAGATTTCCAATAATAAAGAATGTGCGTCAGTTTGATTGAGACTGTCGTTGCTTGAGTTTGCGCTCTTGAGCGACCTTTTCCAGTGCGCGTGCTAGAGCATCTTTACCTTTCAGGCGCGCCATGTCAATAGAATCCTGAGCCTTAAGATTTGAAGCGCCAGGATCAGCCCCCGCATTAATCAGCAATTGGACTGTTTCCAGACTGTCGGTTTGAACGGCCATAAAAAGTGCTGTGTTGCCTTCTGGTGAAATCTCGTTGGGTAAGGCACCATTGGCCAGTAGCAGTTTGACCATTGGAGCTTGTCCTTTGGTGCTTGCATACTGCAAAGGTGTCCACCCTTCTTTATTCACCCGAGCACCACGCGTAATCAGTTTTTGTGCACGTGCGGTATCTCCAAGCAGCGCGACATACATAAGAGCCGACTCACCAAACTGATTTTCGAGATTGACGTCGGTTTTAGGATTTGCCAGCAAGACGTCGAAAGTTTTCCAGGCTTGATCGCGTACCGCTTGCATCAATGCAGGCTGTTGCTTATTGTTGACTGCATTCGGATTCAATCCGGCCCTGAGCAAGTCCTGTACATCTTCGTACTTGTCATTGGTGATGTAGAACCAGACGTCCGATTTGTTAGCAGCCAGCGCCGGGAGGCAAAATGTCCAGCTCAACAGCACAATTGACACCAGAAACTTTACATTCATTTGCATATTTCTCATAATTTACTTTAAA
>CAINDJ010000045.1 GCA_903847325.1 uncultured beta proteobacterium
ATGCGGCATGGTCGCAAATCAACCATCGTGACCAGTCAACTACCAACCGATCACTGGCATGAGGCAATTGGTGGCGCAACACTCGCCGACGCCATAAATAAATTGACGAGCGCAGAGGTTTCAGCGTAAGAGACAATTAACCTCGCGTCGCTTCGCTCCGAAGTGATCAGATTACGCCGGAATTGCGGAGCAAAACAAAAAGCCCCACATCGCTGTGAGGCTCATGAATTTTGGCTCCCCGACCTGGACTCGAACCAGGGACCTGCGGATTAACGGTCGGTCGTTCTATTTCAAAGACGCGGCAATGCGCCTATCCGCCTGAAAAATGAACTGATTCGCCGTTTTCACAAGCGTCTTTACAAAAGAATGACCTGCTTTGAGTGAATCACACAAAATAACAAGATCTTCAATGTATTCATGCACCATCTGATTGCGTAATTTACGCATCACAAGCCAATCATCGGTTGATTCAAGCCAGCCTAATTTCTCGGCACGATCTAGATTTTCGGTTGCTGCGCCACGCGCCTCAGCCACAGCATCTAGCAGAGCAGGTAAAAACTTATCTGCCAATGTATCTTGTAATCGTCCAAAACGACTCACAAAAGCATCTAGCCGCTCTGCAAGTAACGCATCCTCAGCGATACGCTGTAAATCTTTGACATTAAGCGGTTGGGCAAAAAGCCGCGCGTCAGTTTCTTGCAAATAATTGGCTTCTTTTTTAATGACACGGCAAAGAAATTGCAATCGAAGCTTAAGCTCTTCATCCAGCTTCATAAGATGACCCCATGACGAGTCGCAATTTCATGTACAGGCTGAGACTTTAAATTCGGGGCCTTGAGGATCACATCAACCTTGCGACCATTCATCGCGCGAGATACACGACTCGCTACCCTAGCCCCCAAGAGGGCAGGCTGATCGACAATATTTGGCACTTCAAGCATGAGATCAACGTCACCACCTTTAGCCTGATCATCGATCCTAGAACCAAATAAAGTGACGCGTACGAATTCTCCAAACACAACTTGCGCTGTGGTGCGGATCATCTCAATTTGTGAAGTAGTCAGTCTCATTACTGTATTGAATCACAATGCCAAAATTTTTGACACATCAGACATGACAAAAACAAAAAAGCCCAACCATAAAGTTGGGCTAATTCATATATATTTTTGGCTCCCCGACCTGGACTCGAACCAGGGACCTGCGGATGAACAGTTGTAAAGAAATTTTAAAAATCTTGTATAAATCAGTTACTTACATTGCCTGCCAAGCTTTAATCCCAATCTCAGCCAAGAGCAACAAATATAAGTTCTATTGCGCTACGGCACAAATACGGCACAACGCAAGACAAGCCATCGTTCAAGATTGAAGCGAGGACTCTTAAGGAATAACAGTTAACACGGTCGAACCTAGATCAAGAGCGTATTGACCTTGGCTAGTTGAAACTGAGTTTGCAAAG
Organism: uncultured beta proteobacterium; assembly: GCA_903847325.1. Lineage (GTDB taxonomy): Bacteria > Pseudomonadota > Gammaproteobacteria > Burkholderiales > Burkholderiaceae_B > Zwartia. The sequence goes on from CAINDJ010000045.1 coordinate 1,457, forward strand.
AATTCCATTGATAGCTAAACGCCGCGAAGCCACGCTCTGATCAGCAACGTTTATTTCTCGTGGGCGATATCACGATTGTGCTGTCAATAACGCGTGAAACCTAATAATTTATTCAACAAATGTTATATATAATAAACATTAATGATATATAAGTGTAATCTATGTTACATTTTTTGAATGAAATCTACTCCGCACATCTCCTTTGTTACCGAACAAGTCATCGAGACGATCGGTAAAAATATACAAACAGCCAGGCTGCGCAGAGGCGAGTCGATGGACTCTGCTGCAGAGCGAGCCGGCGTGTCGCGTCAAACGTGGATGAGACTTGAGGCGGGCAACCAAGCCGTATCCATTGGCCTGGTTATCGAGGCGCTGCAACTCTACGGGTTTATCGAGCAGCTTTTTCTGCTCGGAGATCCGGGTCTGGATTCACAAGGTGCTGCAATGGATGCTGCTCGCAGGCCTACACGAGGCAAAAAATCATGACGCGAGAGATGCAAAAGAACAAGGCAATTGAATCAAAACTTTATGTGGGCATTGAGATCGCCGGAGTGAATTTTCACGCAGGTGAGCTCACATTTGAACAAATCGGAAAGGATTTTGTCGCGTCCTTTACTTATAGCGAGCAATATTTAGCCAGCGCAAAACAGGGAGCAGCATTTGCACTCGACCCCATAAACTTACCGCTTCGCACAACCCCCTTTATTACAGCAGGGCGTTATGAAAGATTAGGGGTGTTGTTTGATGCGGCACCCGATGCCTGGGGTCGTACCATCATGGCGTTGGATGAAAACACCTCTGCGGACTCTATATCCGAAAAGCAAATTTTGATAAAGGGCAGAGGTATGGGTGTTGGAGCCATCTTCTTCGCAACACAGCCCATCGACGCTAGCTATACACAGCCAGAAATTTTGCACAATAGTTTTGCTAATATCGACGCGATTTACCAAGACATACAAAAGATCGAGCAGGGACTATCTATTGACGAGGACAGACGACTCGCGCTCAGAGACTCCTGGGATATTGGCGGAGCTCGGCCAAAGGCCATCGTGTACGACACCCAAGGTTGTGCATGGATAGCTAAATTTCCAAGGAAAAATGACTCTTACAGCAGGCAGCGTGTGGAGTGGGCAAACTTAGCGATGGCAGATGCAATTGGAATGCATGTGCCTGAGAATATGCTGCATGCGCTTTCCAACGGCGAGTGCGCATTACTCATCAAAAGGTTTGACCGTGGATATGCGCAAGAAGCAGGTAGGCACGGTCAGCGCCAGCACTTCATCAGTGCCGCATCTTTAATTAGTCCTCCCCACGATTTTGACAAGTTCAAGATGAACACGCCTTACGGTGCATCGTACTTCTCTTACGCAAGCGTGGCCGGGATTGTTAGAAAAGTGAGCAACCGTGTTTCAGAGGATCTGCAGGAACTCTTTGCACGGATGGTACTTAACGTCCTTGTAGGTAACACAGACGATCACCTCAAAAACACGGGGTTTATTATTGAACCTCAGAGCAAAACTTATGCGCTACGGCTGGCGCCTCTTTTTGATGTGGTCACACAAGAGGGAGGACTCGATCATATGCTGCATTTGGGACCCGGTGCAGACGCCTCTTCGCGATACAAAACCGGCAGAGTCGGAACGATTGAAAATATTCTGTCTGGATCAAAATCCTCAGGAATCAAGCCGCAAGTTGCTCAACACATTATCGACCTGGTACAAAACGTACTTAAAAGTCGACACGCTTACTACGAGCAAGCAGGGATGAGTAAAGAAGAGTCAGACCTGGTGG
>CAINDJ010000046.1 GCA_903847325.1 uncultured beta proteobacterium
CACTCGATGCTGCGCGGCTATGGTTGCGTATCGCGCCCGACGATGCTGAGGCGGTATCCACCGAGATGGCTTTATCGGCGGCCTCAGGACAAACCAGTGGCTTGGCAGAGGCGCTGCGTAAGCAAATCGACGCGGCAACCGATAAAACGGCTGCGATTGGTCAGACTGTCGCGGTATTGAGCCGTATGCCTGACCGTGCCGTTGCATTTACTCTCCTTGACCGGGCGATCAGTGAAAGCAATGCGCGCAATAGTCTTGCTGCCCGTTTGGCTCTGGCCGATATGGCTCAGCTTGCAGGCGAAAATGCCCGCGCGCGCGCTGAAGCCAAGGCGGCTTTGGCTGCGAGCCCGCGCTCAGAAGATTCCGCCATGCGCGTGTTTGAATATGGTCTGAAAGTTGATCCTGAGCAAGCGCAAAAAGATGCCCGGCTGTTTATTGCCGCGCATCCGGACGCAAGGCGCCTGAGGCTGATGCTGACGAGTTATTTCACGGATCAGCGTGATTTTGATGCGGCGATGAAAGAATTGGTTGCAATGGCCAAGCGCGCGCCTGAAGATTTTGATTTGATGTTTATGCAAGCCCAGGTTGCTTACCGGGCAAAACGATTGGATCAGGCAAAAGGACTACTTGAACAATTTGTCTCGGTACAGTCCCAAAGGCAGCGCGCCAATGCGGACGGTGCGACCGACGCTTCGGCTGCTTTGGCCGACGCTTATACGTTGCTTGCGCGCGTGCTCGAAGAACAGGGCCTTCTCGATGACGCCGTAGCCCAGCTGGCCAAAATCGAAGATCCTGTCGCGCGCTATGGTGCAAGATTGCGCCAGGCCTTAATCCGCGCGCGCCAGGGTCAAGTCGACCTGGCTTTGGCCACAATTGATGCAGCGGGTCCTGAAACAGATGAAGAAGTCGTACTCGGTGCGACGACGGCTGCGCAGATTTTGCGTGATGCGAATCGTATTGATGATGCGATCGCGCGGCTCAAGGTCGCCGATCAGCAGCAACCCGATTCGGTTGAGATCAAGTACGAACTCGCGATGCTATATGAGCGTCGTGGTCAGATTAAAGATACTGAACGTCTTCTGCGCGAGGTGATTGCTCTTGACTCGGGTCATGCGCATGCCTATAACGCATTGGGGTACGCCCTGGCTGATCGCAATCAACGCCTGCCGGAGGCCCTAAAGCTCATCACGCGCGCGCTGGAGATCTCCCCTCAGGATCCCTTTATCATGGACAGTATGGGTTGGGTGAAATACCGAATGGGTGATCGCACGGCCGCAATTGATTATTTGTCCAAGGCCTATGCCAAACGCCCCGAAACGGACATCGCAGCGCATTTGGGCGAAGTGCTTTGGGTGAATGGTCAACGAGATGAAGCATTAAAAATATTCCGCGACGGTGCGGCTAAAGAGCCTAAAAATCCTGTTCTGCTCGAAACGATCCGCAGGCTGGGAGTCAAGCTGTGAGCTTGAGTGCTTTGCACGGATGGTGCAAGCGTTTTGCGGGTGTGATGGCGCTCTTATGGTTGGCTGGGTGCGCAGCGCCGCCGTCGGGCTCGAACACATCAAGTCAGACCGAGTTCTTACGCTACGGCCGTTTTGCTTTAAAGGCAGAGGAGTTCAATCGAAATCCGGAGGCCGTGCAAGGTGGATTTACCTGGCGCGATACGGGGGTGCGCTTCAGTCTGGATCTGACCGATCCCATGGGCTCTGTCATCGCCCGGGTGGTTGTTGAGCGCACAGGTGCGACGCTGACACGTGCGAATGGCGAACAAATTTACGCAAAAACTCCAGACGCTTTAATGCAGTCGGTACTTGGACAGACTGTTCCCGTTGATGGATTACGCACTTGGCTGCATACGATCAAAACACCTTTGCCAGGCATGAGTATGGTCGTGATGGATCAAGACGGACGCATTCAAACTTTTGAACAAAGCGGCTGGCGTGTTCAGCTCTCTCGATTTGATGAGTTAGGCCCCCAGTTGCTGGTCCTGACACATAGCGAGGGTAGCAAAAATATCGCAATCAGGCTCGTTGTTGATCATCCCTGATCATGCTGTATGACATCCCGGCTCCGGCCAAGCTCAACCTTTTTCTGCACGTGACGGGCCGTCGCGCGGATGGATATCATTTGCTGCAGACTGTTTTCAGATTCATTGATTTGAATGATCGTCTGGACATCGATGTGCGGGCGGACGGCCGCATTTGCCGCGAAACCGATATGCCCGGTGTGCCGCACGATGAGGATCTGGTGGTGCGTGCAGCAATGGCTTTGCAACGGCAGACCGGTTGCACACTTGGCGCGCAGCTCAATCTCAGAAAGTCCATCCCGTCGGGAGGCGGGTTGGGAGGGGGCTCAAGCGACGCAGCTTCCGTGCTGATCGCACTCAACCGACTCTGGAAAACCGGCTTAAGCCGGTCTGAACTGATGCAAATCGGCCTCAAGCTGGGGGCGGATGTGCCTGTTTTTATTTTTGGTCAAAATGCCTTTGCAGAAGGTGTCGGTGAGGATTTGCAGGCGATCAAGCTGCCTGATTGCGCTTATATTGTGATCCAGCCTGCTCAAAACGTCCCAACTGTAGGTGTTTTCCAGGATCCCGATTTGACAAGAAACACCGTTCCGGTCAAAATAATGGACTTTTCTGGAATGACGCTTAGCGCAAGTAGTTTGTCTGATCAGTTTCATAATGATCTGCAGCCTGTCGTGTTAAAACGTTATCCCGTTGTCCGGCAAGCATTTGACTGGTGTAGTTCTACCGGGTTAGATGTTCGGATGACAGGGTCGGGCGCATGTTTATTTGCGGAGTTTGCGCAAAAAAACGATGCGGACTTGGCTCACCAGAAAATGATCGCTAAAATGCACTCTGATTTTCCAGAGTTGCTCAAAGCGGAAGCGCCGAAATTTATCCAGTCTGTTTCAGTCTGTGATGGTTTGCAGGAACATCCGTTGCGAAATTGGATTGAAAGCTAGTTGGGGAGTCGCCAAGCTGGTTAAGGCACCGGATTTTGATTCCGGCATGCGAAGGTTCGAATCCTTCCTCCCCAGCCCTAACGCCACAAGCTGTTGAACTAACCGCAGCAGATTTAAATTTATTTAAATTAAATATTTTAAATCCACGGTTCCATGGTTCAGCAGCTTTTTTGTTCCACATCTTTTTACTGTCTGTGATTGCCCCTGCCATGGCCAACGATAGTTTTATGATCTTTACCGGTACAGCCAATACACGGCTGGCCGTCGATGTGGTCAACCATCTCGATATGTCCCTTGGAAAAATGTCCGTTGGACGTTTCTCCGATGGTGAGGTTTCTGTCGAAATCAACGAAAACGTCCGCGGTAAAGACGTATTTGTACTGCAGCCAACTTGCGTCCCGACCAACGACAACCTCATGGAAGTCATGGTAATGGTCGATGCCTTGCGCCGCGCTTCGGCTGGACGCATCACTGCCGCAATCCCCTATTTTGGTTATGCACGTCAGGACCGTCGTCCCCGCTCCGCCCGCGTAGCGATTACCGCCAAGGTTGTCGCCAATATGTTGCAGGTCGCTGGAGTGGATCGCGTCTTGACCATGGATTTGCATGCCGATCAGATCCAGGGCTTTTTTGATATCCCTGTTGATAATATTTACGCAGGTCCGATCTTGCTGGGCGATATCTGGCGCCGCAATCTGACCAATCTCGTGGTCGTATCACCCGATATCGGTGGTGTGGTGCGCGCCCGTGCGCTGGCTAAACAGCTCGAAGCCGATCTGGCCATCATTGACAAACGCCGTCCGCGTGCGAATGTCTCCGAGGTGATGAACATCATTGGTGACGTAGACGGACGTACCTGCCTGATCATGGATGACATGGTTGATACAGCTGGCACGCTTTGCAAAGCCGCCCAAGCTCTTAAAGAGCGTGGCGCAGGCTCCGTTTATGCATATTGCACCCACGCCGTGTTGTCTGGCGGTGCGATCGAAAGAATTGAAACCTCCGAGCTTGATGAGTTAGTGGTGACAGACACGATCCCTCTCTCTGAGGCCGGTCGTGGATGCACCAAAATCCGTCAACTGTCATGCGCGCCATTGCTGGGTGAAACCATCCTGCGTATTTCAAATGCTGAATCGGTCAGCTCGTTGTTCGTTGATTAAGATTGTTGATTAAGTTTGTTGAGTGTGTGGGCAACCACGGTGACAACTTAATATAAAGAATTTGAAGCTCGCTGGTCGCGGCGATCTTCGAAGCCCACGTTCTGGTGTCAGAGCGTGTTTTAACCGGACTTAAACAGTCTATTTTGGAGTATTTCCATGAAATTTAATGCAAACCCACGTAGCGTACAGGGAACGAGTGCGAGCCGCCGCCTGCGCCTCGCGAGCCTGATTCCTGCCATCGTATACGGTGGTAAAGACAAGCCCGTCAATGTCGAACTCGACCATAACGAAATTTATCACGCACTGCGCAAAGAGCAATTCCACTCATCCATTCTGGAAATGCAACTCGAGGGCAAGAGCCATCAAGTTCTGTTGCGTTCAGTGCAGTGGCACCCATACAAGCAGATCGTGATGCACGTTGACTTCCAGCGCGTTGATGCTGACAAAGTCTTGCACACTAAAGTGCCTTTGCACTTTATCAATGCAGACATTTCACCTGCAGTGAAACTGAGCGCCGCGCTGATTTCGCATGTATTTACAGAGCTTGAGATTGCTTGCTTGCCAGCTAACCTGCCACAGTTCATCGAAGTTGATCTGTCCAAGTTGCTTGCTGGTGAGTCGGTCCATTTGGCTGACATCACGTTGCCTAAAGGCGTGAGCTTCGTTGCACACCGTGGCGATGCAAACCCTGCTTTGGCAACTGCCATTGTCAAGGGTGGTGCTGCTGCTGACGACGCTGCCGCCACACCTGCTGCCTAATACAGCGCACTGACTGATCTTTTGATCAGTCATGTTGTATGGATAGCGATGGTTTTAAGCCCCACTATGCGCTGGTGGGGCTTTTGCTTTCTAATCGAGACATGTCTACATCATCCATCAAACTGATTGTCGGCCTGGGTAATCCCGGTGCTGATTACGAACGCACTCGTCACAATGCGGGATTCTGGCTGGCAGATGAGCTAGCCAGCGATTTTCGCACCTCATTTACACTTGAAAAAGGATTTTCCGGGATGGTGGCCAAGGCGCGTGTGCAGACCGAGCAGGTGTATCTGGCTAAACCTCAGACCTACATGAATCGCTCTGGGCAATGCGTGGGTGCGTTAGCGAGGTTTTATAAGCTCACGCCGGAGTCTGTGCTTGTTTTACATGATGAGCTCGATCTGATGCCTGGCCAGGTCAAGGTCAAGCAGGGCGGTGGTCACGCTGGTCACAATGGTCTGAAAGATATTCAGGCAGCTTTGGGTAGTCCGAATTTCTGGCGCTTAAGAATTGGTATTGGTCATCCACGCACGCTAGGTTTGCAACAAGAAGTTGTGGACTTTGTGTTGCATCAGCCAAGACGTGATGAGCAAACGGAAATTGATGCCGCCATCACACGCTGCCGCGCAGTGATGCCTTTATTTATCGCTGGTGACTTTACGCGCGCAACGATGCAGCTGCATCGCGATAATCCAGCGTGAGCAGCATGCGTGATTTCCCGGAGCAGAGTTTTAAAACGCAATTGCGTGATTGCCTGTCGTTTATCAGGCATCCAATTCTTTCCCGATCGCTCCCGCATCCACCCCCTGTATCAGGTTGGCTTGCTGACTGGATGCCCTCCGTTCGTTTCAAAAGACTCCTTGCGTGGGCGGGCGTGCTGTGGCTGATCAATATTTTTGCACTAGGGCCGATTGTTCTTGCAGTGTTTGAAATGAGCGGTGCGACCCATCGTATCAATGTTAATAATCTGCCGTGGTTTCAAGCGATTGTCTGGGCCCCGATTGTGGAAGAGCTTTTGTTCAGATTTGGCTTGCGTAGACCGCTACAAGCTGTCTGGATGATGCCGATGCTGGTGATTGTGCTGCTCAACGGCATGGTCTGGTGGTCAAGTTGCTTGCTTGTCGCAACGGTGGTCATGTGCTGGTGGTCGAGTCATGCCTCAAATGGTCCGGGGGATTGGTCCTGGATGTGGCTCAGACGTTACCGAG
>CAINDJ010000047.1 GCA_903847325.1 uncultured beta proteobacterium
CAGACCTGGGCGAATTGGCTCTCGGTCAGAACATGCTGATCGCATTTATGCCATGGAACGGCTACAACTTCGAAGATTCGATTTTGATCTCCGAAAAAGTTGTTGCAGATGATCGTTACACTTCGATTCACATCGAAGAACTAACGGTTGTGGCACGCGATACCAAGCTTGGTCCTGAAGAAATCACACGCGACATCAGCAATCTGGCTGAAACCCAACTCAACCGTCTGGATGACTCGGGTATCGTTCACATCGGCGCCGAAGTCCGCGCGGATGATGTGCTTGTCGGTAAAGTGACGCCAAAAGGCGAAACCCAGCTGACACCAGAAGAAAAGCTGCTGCGTGCAATTTTCGGTGAGAAAGCTTCTGACGTGAAAGATACGTCGCTGCGCGTGCCTTCGGGCATGGTCGGCACGGTCATTGACGTGCAGGTCTTCACACGTGAAGGCATTGTGCGCGACAAGCGTGCGCAGGCCATCATTGATGATGAGCTGCGTCGCTATCGCCAGGACTTGAACGATCAGCTGCGTATCGTTGAAAACGACACGTTTGACCGTATCGAAAAATTGCTGGTTAACAAGGCCGTCAATGGCGGCCCACGCAAGCTCGCCAAGGGCACAGTGATCACCAAAGAATATCTGGTTGATCTCGATCGCTGGCAGTGGTTCGACATCCGTTTGTCCGATGAGGCACATGCGGTTGTTCTCGAACAGGCCAAAGAGTCACTTGAGCAGAAGCGTCACCAGTTTGATCTGGCGTTCGAAGAAAAGCGCAAGAAACTCACCCAGGGCGATGAGTTGCCACCAGGCGTACTCAAGATGATCAAGGTGTACCTTGCCGTCAAACGTCGTTTGCAACCTGGCGACAAGATGGCTGGTCGTCACGGTAACAAAGGTGTTGTTTCACGCATTACGCCTGTCGAAGATATGCCGCACATGGCTGATGGCACACCTGCTGACATCGTTCTGAACCCGCTGGGCGTACCTTCGCGGATGAACGTTGGTCAGGTGCTTGAAGTCCACCTGGGTTGGGCCGCTAAAGGTCTGGGCCAGCGTATTGGCGATATGTTGCGTGATCAGCAAAAGATCGAAGTCAAGAAAATCCGTACCTATCTTGATCGTGTCTACAACGGCACAGGCACGAGCGCGCGCCTTGAAGAATTGACCGATGACGATATCGTCGAATTGGCTCAAAACTTAAAGAGCGGTGTTCCTTTCGCAACCCCCGTCTTTGACGGCGCGACCGAACAGGAAATCACCAAGATGCTCGAGCTCGCGTATCCGGAAGAAGTCGCCCTCCAAATGGGTCTGACAGAAAGCCGCACGCAAGCCTGGCTGTATGACGGCCGTACTGGTGAACAGTTCGAACGTCCCGTCACGATGGGCTATATGCACTACCTCAAACTGCACCATCTGGTCGATGACAAGATGCATGCACGTTCGACCGGTCCTTACTCGCTTGTGACTCAGCAGCCGCTGGGTGGTAAGGCGCAGTTTGGTGGTCAGCGTTTCGGTGAGATGGAAGTGTGGGCTCTCGAGGCATACGGCGCGTCCTATACGTTGCAAGAGATGTTGACGGTTAAATCCGATGACATCAACGGCCGTACCAAGGTATACGAAAACATCGTCAAGGGTGATCACACGATCGATGCGGGCATGCCCGAATCCTTCAACGTGCTTGTCAAGGAAATTCGTTCCTTGGCCCTCGACATGGATCTGGAGCGTAAATAATGAAAGCGCTACTCGACCTTTTCAAACA
>CAINDJ010000048.1 GCA_903847325.1 uncultured beta proteobacterium
AGCCAGAAAAATGTCTCAAGAACAGCCTCCTCAAGGCAATCACAAAGAACACTGTCCCCCGTATGTTTCTCATAGAGTTCAATAAGCTGTTGCTCCAGTTATTAGAGGAGTTGCTCAAGTTTTGTGGGCTGTTTTGCCAGTTCTGGGGGCTATCGTTCCAGTTGTAGGTCTGCTGTGCGTGAGATGCTGCGATGACTGTGCAAAGCAGGATAGCTAGGGCGAGTTGTTTGGGATGCATGTGATTCTCCTTGCGTGGCTATTGGGTGGTACTTATTCTTATTTTGTTGTGGTGGTGACTCAGGAGGTGCGACACTGAATTCTTATGGCTTAGCGATTACGGATGTCAAACGTGGTCATATCGAGCAATGTTTGGCTTGCGAGTGTCGATAATTGCTATCGGCTCATTCCAACGATCAAAGGGGTCTGGTGGATATGGCAACTTACTCACAATTTGCGTTTCCTCAGTTGGCTTCACTTTTATCATCTTCTCTCCATTTCTTTAGATAAACTCTAGGTGATTCACCACCCAACTACCTTGATCTGTGGCTTAAGAGGAATAATAAATGGACTTTGCTATTCGCCGCGACGATCTTAGTGGGGCAGATGTTCAAGCACTCGTGCAGGAACATATGACAGGGATGTTGATCAGTTCAATGTTGGTCGACGCGCGCCTCTGAAGATCAGGTCAACCAGATCTTCATCTCGCCGGCTTTGAGTGACGCGGTCCTGGTTCTGGATACGCTGATGCATGAGCTCATCCATGCGGTGGATGACTGTCAAAACAAACACGGACCAGTGTTTAAAAAGATGGCGTTAACGCTCGGACTAAAGGGGCCAATGCGTAGTGCGGGTGCAGGGCCTGAGTTGCTGGTTAAGCTCGAGGCGCTCGCCTTATCGCTCGGGCCTTATCCGCACGCGAGGTTAAATGTCCCGCGTCGGGTGGTGAGTTACTCTCCCCGCCCCCGGGCGAAGTGTGGAGTGTGCGGGTTTACTGTGCCGATGCTCAAAGCGTTTATTCACTATGGGCCACCTGTTTGTCCTAAGGATCGGGTGGAGATGGCGGCTGTGGGGGATTGGGGGGAGTGATGTGTAGCTGCAGATCAGCTGCTTTCGGTATTAAATAAAAAAACCAATTTATTACGCAGATACTCGACGGTTAAGACCAAAGATGTTGCTTTCAGTTTGTTCCGATTAATAAACGCATTCCACTGCGTATTTTTTTGAGCATCCGATGAAAAGCGTTCACTCAATCCTGTAGGTACGTCTTTAGGAATCGCCGTTCCTCGGCGATTCAAGGTAACAGATACTGCTTGCGCAAGAACTGTTCGATCCAATTGCGTGTCTTGCAGAATCACGTACAAATCAAAATAGTCTTTCATTCGAGTATTCGCCATCCCCAATGTAATGATGGCTTCTAACTTTTCTGCTATCACCGTATATCTGGGATATACCCGTAGGCGTGGTGCTGGCATGTTGTCCAGCATGACTGGATACATCGCCGTCTCTGGCGCCGGAGTAACTGCATCTCCATAGCCTATGTCGACTTGTATCGGGCATCTTGCGCCATCAATGAAGCCAACCAAAGTGACTCTGATACCCGAGTAATTGGATTCTTTGCGGATTTCTTCTGCCTTGATGGTTTTGAAATCAAAAAATATTCCATCATCCACCTCTTTGGTGCAAAGCTCTTCAAAGACATCTATAAGGTGTGGAATTTCTGCAATCCCAAAACCTAGTAAGTCGATGTCATGTGTTGGGCGCAACGGAACGTCATACCAAAGATCAAAGAGCAATGCTCCCTTTAGCAGGAAATTATCTTTCTGAGACGAAATGCTTAATCGATATAACAAACGCTCTAACCCATAGCGCGTAAGAACCAGTTGGTAGTCTACGTAGTCTTCACGAGCCTTGCTTAGCAAACCTGCACGCACGGATGCACTTGAATTTTTTACCGTCATACTAGACTTTGTAAGTACGGTCGCATGACGTTGACCACCCTGCATAGCTCAGCGGCTTCCCAGAGCTCATCCATTGAAACTTTTTTTTGTTGCCATGCATCTCTTAACGCTTCTAGAGCCACGTCCAATCCAATCTTGTTACGAAATTTAAAACAATCAGCGACTGTCTTTGCTACTGAGGTGACAGGAATATAAACCACTCCATCAACAGACTTTTGTTCAATACATAATCCAGGGTCGCTTAATCGAAATATTCGTAGTGGTGGATATCCTAGTTTGGGCGCACGAGCCTTGGAGGCGATGGCAACCCAGACTTCGTGTGGTGCTTGTGTTGTCAAGCCGTGGATTTGAAGTGCTGTGAGCAAACAAAACACTAAGTGCGGGTGACTGATTGCAATTTGCGCGAGTTGATCTTTCTCGTTTACTAACCTGTCCGGTGATGAATAGATGCCGCGGCTGACTCTAACCAGTAAGCCGCGATTTAATAGTTGCTGGAGTTTTGCACCCGCAAACCCGATTAGGGCAAGATCACCCGCCCGCACAAGACCTTTTGTGCGAGTAAGTTCGAGTGCGGGATTGTTGAGCTTTAATTGCATAACGTTATTATATGAAAATGTAGTAAAAAGTAAATACATTCCTACATTTTCATAACTATCGAGTCAACACTTAATTGCATTATCCACATGCGAGGTTAAATGTCCCGCGTCGTGTGGTGAGTGGCACTCCCCGCCGTAGGCCTCGGCCACATCGCACAGCGCGAGCAGACCGACAGCTCGATGCTCGGGATTGTCCAGTTCTTCCATCGCTGATTTGAGGTACTCCACTGCAAAGGCCGGATCAGTCCGGAGCTCGGCAATGGTCGTGTCAGTATGGGGAATCGAAGCGGAATGTTTGAGTTTGTTCACATGTTTCTCCGTTTCCGGTTCAGCCAATATTCCTTGGTCCGCTTGATGTCCGTATCCTGCGTGCGCTTGTTGCCGCCGCAGATTCGGTTTACGAGGTAGGTGAAATGACATGGTTTTTAAGCTTCTGAATAGATTTTCAATTCTGAATGTTTTTAGGCTGAAAGTCTGTTTCGATGTGTAACGGTGGAGTCTTGCGAACATAGCCAATTCAAATCGAGCGTTTAGTGCGATGGTTGTATTTATTTTTTTCCATCATCTACAGGCTCATCTCCTGAGCCACGCCCTGCCTAGACTGAATTTGTCCATTTCACTTGCGTTTCTGGATATAACGTGTCCTACCCTGAGTGCGTTACAAACGATAAAGGGAATTGATCAGTCTATTCGACAACTGTTAGCTCGCCAAAAGGACTGTATTTCTAGGCTCTCAACTCACTAGGGGTTACATCATGCTTAAAAAATTTGCAGCGCTTTTATTACTCTCCATGGCTACGGCATCTGCGTTTGCGCAATGGACGGCCACTAACATCGGTGGCACGACTTTTTTTAATGGTGCAGATGGCTCTTCCGGTACGGCCACCAACATAGGTGGTACGACCTTCTATAACAACTCCGATGGCTCTTCAGGCACCGCCACTAACATTGGCGGCACGACCTTTTACAACGGCTCTAATGGCACGTCCGGCACGGCGAACACAATCGGAGGAACGACCTTTTATAACAACTCCGATGGTTCTTCAGGTACGGCTACTACTATTGGTGGTGCGACTTTTTTTAATCGAAACTAGGTAGGCTATTTGTCCGAAGGATCAGGTTTAGATGGCAGCTGTGGTGGATTAGGGGGCCGTGATGCGCATCTGCAAGTCAGTTGCTTTCGGCAATAAGGCTGGCTCTCCATTTACATTTTGATACCAATTTTTTACCTATCTTAGGGGTCATCCCTTTTAAAATAAAGCCTATGCCTGCGGCCATAGAGGTGAGACTAATCGGGTTAGTAAAAGATTCACAGTGCTGCTAGCCACTCTCCTTCTACTCAATCAATTCGGTAAAGGCTTTTTATGCACGCATTTTTAAAAGATCGGTTTAGCGATAACGCTAAGGCGATAAATACCTTATTCATTTTTACATGTTCGTCCTGCTTAATTCTGCTAGCTATTTTTCTATATTTTTTACCTTAGAGGGTTATTAAACATTCACTTATTCTTGAAACCAAATGCCCTACTACAGCCCCTCTTCATTTTTCGCAGTAATGGGTATTTGGCCAGAACACATCTGCTAGTCGATCAAGGATATGGATCTCAGATAGAGGTAGATTATGGAAAAATTATGAAAAACGATCAAAAAATTGTTAGTGCAACAGAAGCGTGGGAGTCAAGAGAACTCGGTGCAGATGCCACCAGCGCTAAAAAAGTTTCCCCTGAAATACATCGGCAAATAGATGATGCGCTTGATCGCTTCGCAACGGCGGAAATGAAATCTCTCTTGTCTGGTATGGCTGAATAGGGAAAGAATTTAAAGGTTAATTCGGTAATAACTTCAACATGTTTCCGGCGAAAACTACTTTTTTGGCATTTTGTCGGAAACATAGTGAAGGGATCCTGATGCTAAAGATAGTTTGGTCGAATATATCTTAGGCGAAACTGTTTTTGTTGCGATAAACGATAGAATATCAATGAATAAATTGATTTTTTGTATATTTAATTCATAATATGACTTTATTTTAGAATTATCTGGTGAATAAAATGCTTGTCGAGTTCCGTGTGAAGAACTTCCGCAGCCTGCGAGACGAGCAGGTGCTAAGTCTCGTTGCGTCCAAAGACAAGACCATGCAGGACACCCACACGCAGGCGACTGGCATCAGTGCCGCACCTAACCTGTTGCACAGCGCAGTAGTCTATGGTGCAAACGCGAGCGGCAAATCCAATCTCATCAAAGCGCTCCAATATATGCGCGGCGTAGTGACCGAATCGGCTTCGGCATTTCAGCCCGGGCAAACGTTTGCAGTGCAGCCATTTCGACTGGATACCGATTCCGTCGACCAACCTAGCGAGTTCGAGGTCACGTTTTTGGTGGATGGTGTGCGCTACCAGTATGGCTTTGCCATGACTGCACAACGCATCGTCAGCGAGCACCTGCTGGTTTACAAGGCCTTTAAGCCTCAGCGTTGGTTCATGCGCCGCTTTGACGCCGAAACTGGCAAAGATGTCTACGAGTTCGGCCCAGGTATGAAAGGCCCCAAAAACCTATGGGAAGGTGCCACCCGCCCTAACGCATTGTTTTTGTCGATGGCGGTACAACTGAATAGCGAAGCCTTACGTCCTCTATTCGAGTGGTTCTCAACTCAGCTAGTCATCTTCAATGAGCAAGCCAAACTGAGTCCTCAAATGTCGATCCAGATGCTCAAACAAACTGACGGTCGCAAGGATATTTGTAACTTCCTCTCTGCTGCCGACATCAGCATCACTGACATCGATGTAGAGACGCGCAAAGTTGCTGGGCAGGCTGTTCACTTTGATTTGGTCGCGGGTAAAACTGAAGTACGACCAGAAGAAATTGAAGAGCACAAGTTACGCTTTCATCACGTCACAGAACACGGCAGTGCAGTTTTTGACTTGCCGGACGAGTCCAATGGCACACGCAATTTGCTGTTTCTTGCGGGGCCGGTACTAGATATTCTTAGCAAAGGGCTGACACTGGTCATCGATGAACTCGACACTAGTTTACATACTTTGCTAGTGCGCGAACTGGTGCGATTATTCCACCGCCCCGAGATCAACACCGGCGGTGCGCAATTGATTTTCACAACGCACGACACGTCGCTGCTGGACGCGCCGGATCTCTTCAGACGTGATCAAGTGTGGTTCGTTGAAAAAGACCGTGATCAAACCTCCACATTGGTCAGTTTGTCCGAGTTCAGCCCTCGCAAAAATGAGGCGCTAGAGCGCGGATACCTAATGGGGCGCTATGGCGGAGTGCCATTCCTCAGTCACGACCTCGGACTAAAACACTGATGGGGCGCGATAACTCCCCAACAGAGCGGCAACTAAAACAGCTTGAACGTAAGCAGGGTCGGCGTGCAAGTTACGATCGAATCATGATAGTCACTGAAGGTAGTAAGACGGAGCCGAACTACTTTAACGAGATTCGCGCTGCTTATCGCTTACATACCGCCAATGTGGAAGTCCAGCACAGCGAGTTAGGCACTGCGCCCATCCAGGTGGTGAAGTACGCCCAAGAGTTGTTTGAAAATGGCGACCGCCATAAAAATATCCAGCGGCGTGGGTTCGAACAAGTCTATGCTGTATTTGACCGCGATAATCATGACAGCTATTTCGACGCGTTACGGCTGGCTGAATCACTGAATGGCAAGCTCAGAAACGATGCCAAGCACGCGATCGTTTTTCAGGCTGTTGCCTCGGTACCCAGTTTTGAGCTGTGGTTGCTACTTCACTTCGAAGACGTTCAGGCTCCGCTACATCGTGACGAAGTGATGCGCCGACTGAAACTGCACATGTCTAATTATGAGAAAGGTGTTCGAAGATCATTTGCAAACACCAGCGAACATTTAGCTATCGCAACCGAACGCGCAAAGCGTTTAGCAATACGCTTTACTGCACACACTGATCCCGAACCCTTTACTGCCATTGGCGCACTTGTATCACTACTTACAACCCTTCGCAGCTGAATAGGCCGTTAGAAAAAGAAGCCGCCTAACTCATTTAGTCATAAATCAACCCGCTACGGCGGGTTTTTCAATGTCAGGAAGATGGCGTTAAAGCTTGGGCTAAAAAGACCGATGCGTAGTACGAGATTTACGGGCCGACCGTCTTAGTCCATTGCAATCACATCGAGTGTAGATATGGATATTATAAATATCCGTCGATAACGCTACTGTTCAGTCAATCGTAAAAACAATCCCGCCATCTCCATCTGCCGAATATTGCTCACAGTCACTTGCCGTAACTTCTTGCTCGCCACAATAACTGCAAGTGCCTTGGCTCTCGAGACCGCGACGTTGAGTCGATTCATATCAAAGATAAAGTCCAGCCCTCGTGGTGACTCTTCAATATCGCTGACAGCCATTGAAATAATAACTACCGGCGCCTCTTGGCCTTGGAATTTATCAATCGTGCCTATCCTGGTATCAGCGGGGAGCCTTTCTTTCAGAAGATTGACTTGCATGTTGTAGGGCGCGACAACGAGAACGTCTCGCGCTAACGAGATCGCTTCAATTTTATTGTCTTTGTTTCTAAAACTTCCCGCCTTTAACTCTGCAAGTAGGGTGTTAATCACGGTTGCTTCTTCTTCGCTAGACTGAGTGTTGCCGTCATGGTCAAGCCATAGCGTCAGGATGCCCGACTCTTTGGTAATGAGTATTGGCTGTTCGAGCGAAATAGCTTGGTTCTTGTTTGGGGCATCGGCTTGCAATTTTCCCTCATAAACGATTTCAGAAAGAGGCTGACACACTTTTGGGTGCATACGATAAGTTCGCTCCAGGAATATGCCGCGGTCTTGTGGGATGACGGCATGATCGCCCAACATGAAATTGAGCGCAGAGAGCCCAGCATCGCCTGGGTGAGCACCTTGAATAGGTTGCTCTAACTGCATTTGATCGCCCATTAAGATGATATTGCGTGTGGCGCCTGACGCAACAACCAGATTGGCCATAGCGACGTGACTCGCTTCGTCAACAAACAGGTAATCGAGGGGCGCATCGTAAGCGATCGGTTTTGCAAAACTATAGACTGTTGCGCCTACAACGTCGAAAGCCTCGTAGGGTTCGGCCTTAGTGAAACCCATCGATCCACGATATCTAAAGCCAGGGTATTGAGCGGAAGGGAATGATTCTGTAAATGCGGCTTGAGTCGGATAGCCACCTACCTTTGCTATCAGTGCGTGTGGCAGATCTTTGGCAAGAGGCTCAAGCAAATTCATGATCGCGGCATGACTGTTAGACATGACCCCCACACGTTTACCTGCACGGATAAGCGCCTCGATTACATGCTGAGCCGTATAGGTTTTACCAGCACCAGGTGGGCCTTGTATGCAGAGTACCGTGTCATCCAGACCTTGAACGGCTCGAATGATAGCCTGCATGTAGGGAGCATCTTCGGGTATCAGGGTACGAGAAATCGGTAGAGGTGTTTGAGCAATACGCGGAATCTCTCTACCTAATAGTGTGCGCAAGGCTCCAGATAGTTGGCGAGTTTTAAAATACGCCTCTGTGATTTCGCATAAACGTGTCTCTAGACCACTCGTGTCGATGTAAGCTTCATCGCCAAACAATACAAGCGGCTGTTGATTAAGTGCTTCGCTGTATTCTGCATCTAATTCAAAGCTTACAAGCGTGCGGTACGCGTCCTTGTCTTCAAAGGTAAGCTGATTGACTTTGACATTAGTATTTCTAATGGTGGCGGCTTTTATTTTGTCGGTGCGTAGTGGCTGATCGATGCTGAAAGTAGCTGAACAGTGGATCTTCGATCCGTTGTGTTCTGTATTTTCTATTTTTACGTCGAAAATCACCGTATCGTCTTCGAGCAGGTCTTCATCGCTCTTATCTTGTCGTTGTAGATACGCAAACGAGCTAGGTTTCCGCTCTCTGATGTAAAACTGCAGTAACGAAACCAGCAGGGCCGCGTGTTGGTCAATCTTGAGTTCTGGATCAATCAGCTGCTGCTGAATTAACGCTTGTTGTCTGGCTGTGAGCGCTTGTCTATCGAGTTGGTTTTGATTTTGTTTATCGGTTCTGGCTTTTTCAATCAGAAGCGCATCGCTTTTGGCTTCATATTGAATCCCATTTTCATGCTGAATCTGACGCAACCAATGCACAAGTTGTAGTGTCGATTCGCAATCGTCAATGTTGTAGGTACGAATGGATTCAAGCTTAGGCCACAGCGTCCAATCAAAACTAGAGGGGTCCTTAGACCACGCGGCATAACCATTAGATGACTCGAGCCACTGCTCGCTCCCACCCTCGGCTCGCCATCCTTCATAAAAAACGACTGAGTCACCGCCATTGGCGACAGTCGTGTTTCGACGTTCCCGATAAAGATGCTCAACGTTCTTAATCGAATATTTTGGTTCGCCAATCAATAGTCCAGTTTGTACAAGTCGATACAGGTCAATAAAGACATTGTTTGTTAAGAGTTCTGCGACCTCATCCAAACGCGTTTGTTCACGATTAGCCAGCTTATTGATTGCAGTGATTTCGTAGGAAGCATAGTGATAGACATGCATTGACGGATCTTGCTGCCAGCGCGCATAGACCCAATCTATAAATCCTTCAAAGGCGAGCTTTTCTTGTGCGCGGTCATGCGCCCACCAGTCTTTAAAGGGATATAGGGTGCCGAGAGGATCAGTTGACGGCGATTCGTAGCTCACGCCCCAAAGATACTCAAGACCACCATCAAACAATGGGTGCCCCTCGATATCAAAATAAACATCCATCTCTGATTTCGCGGGTAAGCCTTTGAGCCCTTTGCCTGCTTCGCTCTCTATGATCTTGAAAAGGGGTTTCTCTTTGCCTCGCGACGAAAGCTGGATTTTTGCCTGCGCCTTGAGTCGCTCAAATATCTTAAGATCCATCCCCTTTATCGTAAGCGCATCAGTGTTAACTAAAGCCTCAAGTGTGTTGATACCCGCGGCATGAAGCTTCTTGATTTGTGATTTTCTGATATTGGCGACTATTGAGAGGCTGTCGGACGTTTGCAAAATGCTCTCGGCAATTTCACCCCAGTTACCGAAATCATTACAGAAAGCGGGATCCGGCCTTTGATCGGTGTTGCCAGTAAAGTCGTTTTGAAATGCAAGAAATTGTGCTTTTAACGCTTTAAAGTAGCTGAAGTGGGCAGTAGCGCGTATGCGGTCCAACCGCGGGCTGCCATCGTCGTTCCGATCACCCAGTACAACAACGATATCGTCAGCTAAAAAACCTTGCAGTGGTTCTAGCATCCAGTTGTAGCAACACAGCTGAATAATGAAGTACGGACGAGTCGATTTCGATAACTTTGTATCCCATACCTCGTAGTAATAATCACCAAGAGCGGATTGACCAGGACGCTTAATTAGAAAATCGGCAAAACCTTTGAATGTATCTCTCTCAAGATACGCTTGGAATATGACGTTAAAGCCGGCCCGCATCGCATCGATGGTTGCTTGTGCTGCGGTGTCTTTGTTACTTGAAATTCTGGCAACGTTTTGCTCGCCATATTGTTCAATCAGACTTTGCAGAAAATCCGTTTCATGCGTAGTACCTTTTTTCGCTAGCAGATCCATCATAGGATCAGCCTCGCTCTTTTTTAAACTTGAGTCTTGGAGCGCAAGCCTATCCATCCAAGAAGCAAAAGTCGAGCGCATAAATAGCGTTAAATCGCTTGGCGAGTAGACGAGTTCGCGGGTTTCTGATTTTTTGTACATACGCAAAACTCTAAAGTGACTCTAGCATTTAGATTACTACGGTTACGGTGTCAGATCTATTGCTTGCATGAGGCTCATCTCCTGAGCCACTCACTCCTTAGACTGTATTCGTCCATTTCACTTGCGTATTCCAACTTGCGGATATCCTGCAGCACTATAGAGAGAGATGCGACAATCCATTCTTTACCTTACGGTGCTCAGCAGCCATGCATGAAATCAAATGCCCCCATTGCTCCAAAGCCTTCAAAATCGATGAGGCTGGTTACGCGGATATTCTCAAACAAGTCCGCGATGAGGATTTTGAGCATCAGTTGCACGAGCGGCTCGAGCTAGCTGAGCAGGGTAAGCAGAGTGCAATTGAGCTCGCTAAATCCCAGGCGGCGACCGAGCTGCAAAGAGCTGAGGCAACTAAGGACGCCGTCATCCAGAACCTGAAAGCAAAGCTCGATAGCCTGGAAGTGTCTCAGCGCCTCGCAGTCAACGAGGCGGTCAGCGTTATCGAGAGAGAGCGTGACGAGATCAAAAACAATCTGGTGCGCGCAGAGTACGAAAAGCAGCTCGCTGAAAAAACGCTCAAAGACAAGTACGAGACGCAGCTAAAGGATCGCGACGACGCAATCGAACGCCTCAGGGACATGAAGGCGCGCCTTTCGACCAAGATGGTCGGCGAAACGCTTGAGCAGCATTGCGAGACGGAGTTCAACCGTATTCGTGCGGCGGCATTCCCTAGGGCGTATTTTGAGAAAGACAATGATGCGCGCTCCGGTAGCAAGGGCGACTTCATTTTTCGGGATCTCGATGAGTCAGGCACTGAGATTGTCTCGATCATGTTCGAAATGAAAAACGAAAATGAGCATACCGCGACGAAAAGCAAGAACGAGGACTTTCTGAAAGAACTCGATAAGGATCGCCATGAGAAAAAATGCGAATACGCGGTGCTCGTTTCATTGCTCGAACCTGAGAGTGGGCTCTACAACACCGGTGTGGTCGACGTGTTTCATCGCTATCCAAAGATGTATGTCGTGCGCCCACAATTTTTCCTGACCATCATCACGCTGCTGCGTAATGCTGCGCTGAAGTCCCTCGAGTACAAAAAGGAACTCGCGCTAGTTAAAGCGCAGACTGTTGATATTACGAATTTTGAGAATGAACTAGAGACTTTTAAGAACGGCTTTGCGAGGAATTTTGAGCTCGCGTCCAAGCGCTTTCATACGGCGATCGAGGAGATCGATAAATCCATCGACCATCTGCAGAAAACTAAAGAGGCGTTACTGGGGACGGATCGAAATCTGCGGCTTGCGAATGATAAGGCGCAGGATGTGACGATCAAAAAGCTGACTCGAGGTAATCAGACGATGAAGGATAAGTTTAGTGAGTTGAAGGGTTTGGGTTCTGCTGATGCGGATACGGATACGGATACGGATACGGAGTGATTGCATGTTGAAACTTAACAATCTGTGCGTACGGCTGATTTGCGTAACCTTGTTATTGACTACTATTGGTTTTAGCTACTTTCAGAGCGCGATCTCCAAGGCGGATGAAAGCGATAAGGTTAAAAAATGGTATGTCTACGGACTGATGTATCAAGATTCTTTCGATGATTTTCAGAAAGAGTTGTTGGCCTATGGTGTTCAGCTTGTCTCTAAGGGCTGCATAATTGGTGGTGACGAGTATCGAAAAGATGTACTGAATAATCAACGGGTTTACGACTCTTCACCTGCTGAATTGAAGTTGCTGCTGGGCGAGCCTCCCTTTCGCGTTTAAGTTTATTGTCATACGCTCACTGCAAGAAAAATGAGATTATTTGGTTTATCGTATGCGTTAAATATTCATAAACGCATCGAGACAAGCCATGAAACTCTACATCACCAAAGGTTCACCCTACGCACGGATCGTGCGTGTTGTCGTATTGGAAAAAGGCCTGGCGGACAGAGTCGAGGTCATCTCGGCAAAGACCCGTACAACGGATAGCCCCTACTACAATATCAATCCCTCTGGCCGGGTGCCTTATCTAGTCTGCGATGACGGGCTTGGTCTTGAGGACTCGGCACTGATCTGCTCCTATCTCGACAATCTTGATGGTAAGCCTATGTTTGCCTTGCCTGCGGGTGCGCAGGGGTTTGAGGCGCGTCGTCTTGAGGCGCTGGTGCGAAGCATGCTCGATGGGATGGCTGTGCTGGGACGCGAGAAATGGCGTCCTGTGAATGAACAATCGCCAAAGATCGTCCTGCATGAGACGGATCGCGCGAAAAGGTTGTTGGCTCTGTGGGAGCGCGGGATCGAGGATCCTGTGTTGCACGGTCCACTAAATATGGTTCAGATCGTGATGGGTTGTACCCTAGGCTTTGCGGATCTGATTCCTGAGTTTGAATGGCGTGCTGGGCATCCCAAGTTAGATGCTTGGTTTAAGAAGATTTCTGAGAGGGATTCTTTTGTTGAGACAGCACCGCCTGTGCATGCTTGAACACTGCAAGATGGGAAACTTCAGACCTTAAAATCTCAGAGTTTTTCTGTTAAAGCAATAAGACGCGAAGTATTTGAGTTGGCTTCTGCTAACAATTGATTCCAGTTGTCTGGTGGCCTGCCGCCCTCAACCATCTTGCGAAATACACGATATGCATCATCGCTATTTTCGTAAGCGCGTTTAGTATCATTGTCATTAACCCAGGCGAGTACGATCACTTTGCTTGGCGCATGAAATCGAAAAAATAGTCTGTATTGTTGGAAAAACTTTGCACGATACCAATGCTTGTGCTCATGTCCGAGCGTATTACCTTGCCGGTACTCCTGTCTTGTCGGGTCTTGTGCAATGACGTCAAAGGCGAGCTTAGCAATAGCCGCTAATCGTTTTGTTGCGTTCTTACTGAAGTAACCCGTTGGATTTTTTGCTTTAAGTGTTTCCACTTCTTTAACGAGGGTTTCAACCTGCTCAAGAAATAACGGGTGTGCAAATATATTCCAGCCATTAACAACCAATGGAGCTGACTTTATTTTCTTCATTCATCATCCGCGGATAACTTGGCATTGATATCGATATCGACCTTGCCAACGAGGTTATGAATACGTGTGATTAATCTTGAGTCAATCGCTTGTAATTTTTCGGGGTGACTAGCTATGTCTTGCGCTAAAAACCCAAGAAAACGGTCTAGTACAGGGTCGGCAACATCTGCGTCATCAGCTCGGCTTAAAACAACCTCACCATTGGGACGTATCGTGTAATGAATCTTGTCACGTTTACCAAGTCGCAGGGCCTGGCGCACTGTTTCAGGAACAGTTGTCTGATAGCGATCTGTTAGGGTTGATTCGACTTCAAGCGTAAGGGGTAAGGTCATTTTATTCCTCAATACAACACCAATACCGATATGGTAATGCAATTGCATTACCATTACAATTGCTGCTTTGCGGCCTATGCGGATGACGAGAATCTGGCGATTGATTGAAGATGACTGTATCTGTCGTCTGATTAAATAAATGCGTTTTTAAATCAGGTTAGCGAGTTTTGCTAGCAGACCAATGATTGCTACCAAGGCTGCAAACTGTGTGCGCACACACCACATAAATTTGCGGTCTAACTCTGTAAATCTACGATCCATCGTGGTGAGTAATACCTCGATCGAGCGATCGATACGATCGATTGATTTCGTTATTTGCTCGACTTGAACTTCTAGTGTGATGATTCTTTTTTCCATACAGAGATCATAGACACGACTACTTTTCTTTTCAATACGTAGCGCTCCATTTTCAGTGATCCTTTCAAGATCAAATTGTCACAAAATGTAAGCGCTCCATAACTTCCAAATATTTTTAATATCCGTAGCTTGTTAGTTTTCCCCTAGTTTTCAGTTATAACTCTATCTACCGGAGTTATACATGGCGCTGCTATCCCCTTCTCTACCAATCATCCCGCCTAGTAATGGGCTGCAGCGTGAGCTTGATGTGTTGGAGCGTCTGCAGCATTCGCTCTCGGATGGTTATCAGATTTTCCATAGCGTATCGTGGCACTCTTTACATAAGGGCAGTGATCGACATGGCGAGATTGATATCGTCGTGCTCGCACCCAATGGCAACATCCTGCTCATCGAGGTGAAATCCGGTCATGTGCAGGTAGCTGATGGCGTGATGGTTAAGCTCTACAAAGATGGTCCGCGCGATGTCGGGCGTCAATATACTGTTCAACACGCGGCAATGATGCAGCGGCTCAATCAAGCCGGCCTGCGTGCGCAGGTGACAAACTGTGTGGTACTGCCTGACCATCGGATGGGGGTGCAGCATGTTGTTGCGATACCGCCTGAGCGCATCATCGATGCGACGCGTTTTGATCAACTCGGTTCGCTTGCGCGTGAGATGCTTGAGGGGATGACGCGCTTTGGTGTGACTGAGCCAAACAGTAGTGTCGAGTCGCTCATACAATTCTTTGCCAATGAATTTAAAGTCACGCCTGATATGAGTGTTCTGGGTGATCAAGTTCGCCAGACGACACTGCGCTTAGCGGATGGCTTGGCGACTTGGGTGCCGCGCATTGTTGCACCGTCAGGTGTGATTCGCGTCCAGGCAACAGCGGGTTCGGGTAAAACGCAACTCGCCTTGCGTTTGCTGCAGGATGCTGCGGCCAGCGGTGTGCGGGCTTTGTATGTTTGTTATAACCGTGCGCTCGCAGATCACATTGGCCATATTGCGCCAACGCGTGCAAAGGTCGCGAGTTTTCATGAGCTGTGTGTGGAGCACTATCGCCAGACGGTAGGTGAGCCTGATTTCGCGGCACCTGATAATTTTCAGCGCCTCGGGCGTTTGTATTGTGAAGCGGTGGAGGTTGAGGATTCTCCTTTGGTTGGACGCTATGGCTTGGTGATTATCGATGAGGGGCAGGATTTTGACCCCGAGTGGGTAGGCGCTTTGATTCCACAACTGCAACCCGAAGGTCGACTCTATTTGCTAGAGGATGATTCGCAGCGTTTGTATGCGCGCGAGGGGTTTGATTTAGCCGAGGCGGTTGAGGTGAACTGCCAGGATAATTTCCGCTCGCCTAAGGCTGTGTGTGAGGTGATCAATGCGCTGGGATTAACTGCGTTGGCTGTTGAGGCGCGCGGGCCGTATGAGGGCAACTATCCGGGGTTTCATGCTTACGACACAGAACGAGAGTGTGTGCGTTTGACTGAGTTGGCGGTGGGTGTCTTGCTCGCACGTGGGATTGCTTTAGCGGATATCGCGGTGATTAGTTTTCGTGGGTTGGGTAAGTCTTTGTTTGCGCAGGCAAATACGCTGGGTCGGTATTCAGTGCGTCGGTTTACGGGGAAATATGCGGCCTCGGGTGAGGCGCTCTGGACTGAGGGTGAGCTGTTGGTAGACTCTGTCTATCGGTTTAAAGGTCAGAGCGCTGCAGGAGTTGTACTGACTGAGGTGGATTTTTCTGAGTTGGATGAGGCGGCTAAGAGAAAACTGTTTGTCGGGATGACGCGTGCGCAGTTGGGACTGGAGATGGTGATGTCTCGGGCGGCTGAGGGAGCGTTGGCTGGGGTTCTTTGAGGGATTAGGGGGCTAAAGCTAAAGCAAGAAACCGTCTTCACTAAAAGCCTAACTTTTGCTGCAATGGCAACCTATGCTCATGGACGCGGGTAATTGAATAGTCCATTTTTAACCCATGGTCTGTCACGGTTTGCACTCTTCTTAGGTCAACCACGAGCACGTCTCGCTTACCAAACCGCTCAACACCTGAATTTATTTTTTCGATAAAACCAGGATCTGCGATTTCACCAAAAAAAGAACTCGATCCGTCATTGAAACGCCATTTATTGTCGTCCTTAAACACGGCCGAATCGATTTGCAGCAAAACATGTTCGGATACCGTATCCGAGACAATATCCGCATCTGATTCCGACACCTCAAACCAGGCTGCATCTTCTTTACGGATGACTTCAGCGGTTTGTCCATTACGACCTGATGCAAAGATATCAATACCCTCACGCGCTAAAGGCTTTACAACATTTGCTAATGCTTTTCGAACTACACGGCTTTGATAAAGCTTTCCTGCGACTAAATCCACTCCAAATGTTTCAACCGAAGACTCTTCTGTGATCTCAAAAATAATTTGATCACCTTCTGTACGAATGGCTGATGGTTTACGTCCACGCAACCACTTCATGAGGCCCACCAGTCCACAACCAGCGCAACCGATTAGACCCAGAGACTCAAGAATAGTTTTTAGATTTGAAAAAGCAGCTGCCTCTGGGCCTGACAGTATGGAAACTATTTGATCGGCGATGGTCTGGACCGCAATGAGGTCGACACCAAATGAGCCGCCTTTAAAGTTCCCCTGAATATTGACTTTGACATTTCCAGAGTCTGGAAAGACTACCTTGTTCGCCTCCTCCAGCATATTGGACAAAGCGATCAAGGCAGGGGCCAACTCACGCACGTCCATTTGATGGCTCTCCAACGCTGGACCATCGTACTTAATTGAAAAGTGAATTGAATTTGCCATAATTTAAATTGTGTTGCTTTGGAACATTTCTGCTTGAAGTGTTTAGCCCATTCCAAAATCCGTCGTTACCAACAAATCAGTAACCACCGACTTTCAGATGACGATGGCTATTTTTATCAACAAACCAATAACAACAATCTGTAAAAGGATCTGAATGCTAATCAGGCATTTAAATTTTCTATCCAGACTATTGAAGCTATGAAAGATTTTTCTAGGTGCTGATTGAATAGATCTGCCTAGTCCGCATAGCCATTTGAATGCTTGCTTAAGAAGTTGTTCATGTCTGTTGAATATTTTTTCCATACGCCAATGATAGATATAGGTCTTAAAATATTCAATCCGAAGCAAGTCTGTTTTACTGGCTTTTTCAAGCTAAATAGTTACTAAATGTAACCGTGTTTCAAGCGTATACAGCGCTTGCGCGGGGTGACCTTTTTATCTCTTGCACGTTGCCTATTTCGTATTGAACTGCTAAAAAAATCGCCCTTCTTCACAAGAGAGTGATGCGATGTCGATAGACGAACTTGGGTGGTTCACCATTAACATTTTGATACCAATTTTCCTACCACTGTTTGGAGTGTTGCTTTTTAAAATATTGCCATTACCGATTGGCTGAGAGGGACATTAATGCGTGAATTTATTAGGTACCAATTAAACGATTTAGTAAAAGTTAGAAATTCAATTTTTGTAGGAACTATTGGATTTTGTATATTTTCGTTAGTTGTTTTGCTTTTCATTAAATAGTCCGTTTTTTTTCAAAATCCTCCAGGCTCACGTCCTGAGCCACCTCCTTGATATGGTGTGTAGACAGGTTCAAAACCCGTTTTTTTATTAATACACTTAATTAGTACAGTAGTAGTGTTAATATATTGACATGACTACTGAAAACACACCTCAATCTTTCTCGCTTGATGAGCTCTGCTCCCTCACTGATCTGCCTAAGCGCACGGTCCGCTACTACGTCCAGATCGGACTAGTGGACCGTCCTGCTGGCGAAACGCGGGCGGCAACCTATTCGTCTGTGCATTTAGAACAGTTGTTGTGTGTCAAAAAATGGACTGCTGCAGGGGTGTCGCTCGACCGGATCAGGGATCTGCTCCTGGGTGAGTCAGCACCGGTACCCACGAGACCTCGCGCAGCCGGTTCTATCGAGGTTTGTAGTCATCTGACCGTGAGCGATGGTATTGAGCTTGTCATCGAACCAAGCCGTGCGGGTTTATCACCCGAGCAACTACGCAACTTTGTCAGAGCAGTGATGGCCGCGTATGGCCAGATTCAAGCAGGGGCGACTGAGACAAAAGCGCCGCAAACTGTCGTGCCTACTGTGGGTGCGACGACCAAGCCAAGGACAAAAAAATGAGCATAAATGATTCCGCTAGCCGCGCCCAGCTACAAACAATGTCTGGTGAGCAAATGCTCCTGAAAAACGTCTCCGTCTCGGGAGATCTGCGTGGAGCGCTTTTTGAGGCCGAAGTACGTCAGGAATTTAGCAACCCGACCGCCGAGCACGCAGAGGTGATTTACTCTTTCCCTCTGCCCTGGGGTGCAACGCTACTAAGCGTAGAGGTCATGCTCGGTGAAAACCGCTTAAGCGGCCATGTGGTTGAGAAAAAGAAAGCCGAGGCGCGCTATGAGGAGACGCTCTCCAAAGGTGATGCGGCCATCATGCTCGAACGCGCAGAGGATGGTCACTATGTTTTAAATCTGGGTAATCTGGCACCCAATGAAAATTGCGTGGTAACACTGCGCTACGGCCAGATGCTGAGGTTTGAGCAAGGCGGGTTGCGCTTATTAATCCCGACCGTGATTGCACCGCGTTTTGGTGATCTTGTAAAAGATGGTGGCTTAGCACCGCATCAAGTACCTGAGACAGATTTGTTGGCTGAGTATGGCTTTGCTTTAACGCTGCGTTTACATGGGGAGTTGGCACAGGCGCGTGTTGCCTCGCCTAGTCATCCTATCCGGGTCGGTAGCGCTGCGGGTGCGAGTGCGAGTGCGAGTGCCGTATTAACGATAACACTAGGTAAAGAAAGCACGTTGGATCGTGACTTTATTTTGGTGATGGATCAGTTAACACAGACCTCTCTCGTATCGGTGTCGGCTGACTATGCCAAGCCTGAGGGTTTTGTCATCGCGGCGAGTTTTAAACCCGAGCTTGGCCAGTCTGTGGCCCAGCCTCTGGCTTTGAAGCTGCTCGTGGATTGCTCGGGCTCGATGGCGGGCGATAGCATCAGCGCGGCACGACGCGCGTTGCAGGAGATGCTCAATCGCCTCAGTGAAGGAGATAAATATTCACTGTCTAAATTCGGTTCTGAGGTTGAACATCGAACACGCAGTCTCTGGGCACGGACCGAGACGAGTCTGGTGGCAGCTAAGCGCTGGGTGAGTCAGCTCAATGCCGACATGGGCGGTACAGAGATGGAGGAGGCGCTGCGCTCGAGTTTCTTACTCACTGAGGACCAGGCCTGTGATGTGCTGTTGATCACGGATGGCGAGATCAGTGCAGTACAGGGCGTGATCACTGCGGCTAAGGCCTCGAAGCACCGCGTGTTTGTGGTGGGGATTGGGAGCAGCCCCTCAGAGGGCCTGATCCGCGAGCTTGCGGAGCAAACAGGTGGCGCGTGTGATTTTGTCGCACCGGGTGAGGATGTGGATCCAGCAATTCTTAGAATGTTTGCACGTCTGCGTGCGCCACTGGTGCGTAATCTTTCGGTGATGTGGCCCGAGGGATGCAAGCCCTCTTGGACCTCAGCACTAAGTAATGCCGTGTTTGATGGAGATACCTTGCATGTGTTTGCGACAGTAACTGCGTTGCCAACGGGTGAAGTGCGTTTATTGGGGACTGTTTGCCAGCCGGGCTTAAGCGATACGAAAGTTGATGGTGTAATTGCGTCAGGTGAAACTCTACTCGGAACAGCTGTATTTCACACTCTTACGGGCAGTAACGAGGCTGGCAGTACTGAGCCGCCTGGCAATACTTTGTCGCGTCTCGCGGCCTCTGCCCATATGCAAGAGGCAACGGATAAGAAAAAGCAAGTGCGACTCGCTCTGGACTATCAATTAGTCTCACCGCTGACAAATTTCCTGGTGGAGCATGTCCGCGCTGACGCAGAGAAAGCCACGGACATGCCGGTTTTGAGAAAAGTTAAGCAAATGGCCTCTGCAGGGCATGGTGGCTTGGGTACCGTGGATTATGGAATGCCGAGTGTGATCCGCAACGTTTCGTATTCAATGAAAGTACCAAGTATTGATTTGCAATTTTCAGTGAATAACGCTGAGGTAAATTACGAAGTTCCCGCATTTTTAAGGCGGACTGTTAGTGATGAATCAATGGTTGAAAAATCCGAGAAAGATGAGTTTGCACGCCTTACCCTTTCACCACTTGAACTCAAGACTTGGCTCAACGCTCACGATGAAAGTAAATGGCCAAATACTTTTGTGCGTCTGAGTGATATTGGCTTGCCAAGTGACATCATCGACTGGTTAGCTAAGCTCTATCAATCTTGCCCTAAAGACTCATACACAAAGGCTCAGGTTATCAAACTATGGCTTGAAATCCTTGCTTTATACCCCCTCGCCCAACATGCTGCTGGGTTGGGGACGCAGCAAGACAAATTTCTGGAGCGTTATTACAAACGCTATCCAGAGCGTGAAGCCCTGGATCAAAACTCACCGTTAAGTGATAGTGAGCAATTACTTTTTAAAGCCGTTTTAGAAAAGCTCGTCACGATTACCTCGGTTAATTGGCCAGGAACTATTGAAGTGAACAAAGCGGCTTAACTTTCTGGCGCTTGGACTAACCTCTAACTGTGACCGGCATCTTTTAGTGTCGGTCACACGTCCCCTTATGGAAAACCCCTAAGGTTTTCTGCCCCTAATTTTAGTAGACCGGTTTATGCTAAACCGATGACCTACACAAAAACAATATTAGAGACAGAGGCTCAACCCAATGCTCCCATCGCGCGCGCTGAGCGCAGAGAGCGAAGTTTGTCACGCCTGATCCGGGCGGGGACGGAGATGCTTTGCGAGCAAAGCTACGCCTCCATGGGTGTCGAGCATGTGCTGCAACGAGCAGGACTTTCAAAAGGCTCGTTCTATCACTTCTTCGCGAGTAAAGAGCAATTCGGCTTGGAAGTCATCGCGTATTACGCTGATTATTACAACCGCAAGCTTGATCGCATCCTGCTGCAATCACACTTCTCTGCGCTTGAGTGTCTGCACCTATACATCCAGGAAGGTATCGACGGTGTCGAACGTTTTGAGTTTCGCCGTGGCTGCTTGATCGGCAATCTAAGTCAGGAACTTGGGGCAAGCCAACCTTTATTCAGAGCGGCGCTAGAGGAAACCTTCAAATCCTGGCAAAACAAAATCGCCGAATGCTTAACACGCGCGATCGACACAGGCGAGATAGACGCGAGCGCAGATGTCCAAGCCTTTGCAGAGTTTTTCTGGACCGGCTGGGAAGGTGCGCTAATACGCGCCAAGCTGTTGCAATCCTCGGCTCCGATTAAGAGATTTACTGAGCAATTTTTTAAGGTACTGCCTAAACCCGTTCAGAAAAGACATAAAAAATGAATATTGCAAAACCCTTCCTCACGCGCGCACTGAGCCACCCGCAGCTACAGGCGCTCTCCAGTGCGCAAGGCTCCATGAGCTTTGGTGATATGGCGCAACGCGTCTATGGTTTAGCGGGCGGTTTAAAAAATACACTGGGTCTGCAGCCTGGTACACGCGTCATGCTCTGGATGGAAAACAGGAACGAATTCCTTGAACTGTTATTTGCTACCTGGACCGCAGGCTTGTGTGCAGTGCCAGTCAACGCGAAACTCCATGCACGTGAAGTCGCACCTATTGTGCTCGACTCCGGTGCCAGCATTATTTTTACAAGCGCGTCCTTACACCCTGGGTTGGTAGAGGCATTGAGCACAACCCCAGGCTCCAGACCTATTGTCGTGGTCGATGACGATAGCTATCAGGCACTCACACGCTCGGCACCGATAGGGTGCGCGCAAGTCGAGCCTACCGATCTTGCCTGGTTGTTTTATACAAGCGGCACTACCGGCGTACCAAAAGGCGCGATGTTGTCACATCGTAATTTGATGACAATGTGCTTGCAGTATTACGCCGATATCGACCACGTCTCACCAGGCCAAACGATGTTCCATGCTGCCGCACTGTCGCATGGCTCAGGGCTCTACGCCTTACCGCATCTCTTTAGTGGAGGCCATCAGGTAATTGAAAAAGGTTTCGAGACGGACGCTGTCTTTGAAGCGTTACAGCGTTATCCTGAGGTAGCGATGTTTGCTGCGCCAACGATGCTCTCACGCCTGGTGCGTTCTGGCCAAGGCATTACTAATCCTGCGGGCAATTTACTGACGGCCTACTACGGTGGTGGGCCGATGTATGTCAACGACTTACTCAAAACACTCGATATGTTTGGACCACGACTGTTTCAGGTCTATGGTCAGGGTGAGAGTCCCATGACGATTACTGGGCTTTCTAAATTTGATCACCAGGGTAA
The DNA here is from genome assembly GCA_903847325.1 of uncultured beta proteobacterium. Lineage (GTDB taxonomy): Bacteria > Pseudomonadota > Gammaproteobacteria > Burkholderiales > Burkholderiaceae_B > Zwartia. The sequence goes on from CAINDJ010000048.1 coordinate 22,276, forward strand.
CAGGGATGCAGCGCATCTCGCGCGTCTGGCCTCCTGCGGCATTGCACGCACAGGTACCGAGGTCAAAGTGGTGGACGCGGACGGTCGAGACTTACCTGCAGACGAACTCGGTGAAATCGTCACACGCGGCGATACGCGCATGCTGGGTTACTGGAACAACGAAAAAGCAACCGCCTCGACGATTAAAGAGGGCTGGCTCTGGACGGGTGATATTGGCTCACTTGATGAGAAAGGTTATCTGACGCTGCGCGATCGCTCCAAAGACATGATCATCCGGGGCGGTAGCAACATCTATCCGCGCGAGATCGAGGAAGTCTTGCTCAAACATCCTGACATCATCGAGGTCTCGGTGATCGGTCGTGCGCACGAAGATCTCGGCGAGGAGCCGGTCGCCTTCGTTGTTGTCAAACCCGGCGCGATGGTTTCGGATGAGGACATGGACAACATGTGCCTGGAGAACATGGCGCGTTTTAAACGTCCGCGATCTTATTTCAGGGCTGACAATCTACCTAAAAACAACTATGGCAAAATTCTCAAAACAGAATTGCGCAAAGAACTCGTCAAAGGATCCAAATAATGCGCAACGTCTACGTAGCTGGAGTGGGCTCCACCACGTTCGGTAAGCACATCGCAACACCGATCGAATCCCTCGCAGTACAGGCCGCAGCGACCGCACTCATTGAGGCCGGCATCGAACGCAAGGAAATTGGGGCGCTGTACTTGGGTAATTTCATCAGCGGTCCACTCAATGGCAAAGAGGTGCTTGCAGGGATAGTTGGTTCGCGCTTGGGTCTTGGCAATATTCCCTGCACCAAAGTCGAAGGTGCCTGCGCCTCTGGTGGCATCGCTTTTCGTCATGCATGGATGGCGATCGCAAGTGGGATGTGTGATGCAGCGATCGTGGTCGGTGTAGAAAAAATGACGCACTCCTCGACAGCAGAGGTCACCTCCGCCTTGAATTGCGCGATGGACAATGAAAATGATGGTCCGAGCGGACTGACCTTTCCTGGTTTGTTTGGTTTGGCGTGGCGTATCCATGCCCAGCAATACGGCACCACGCGCGAGGATGTCGCCGCTGTTGTGATTAAAAACAAAGCAAATGGTCTGCTCAACCCCTTAGCGCAAATGGGCGCCGAACTCACACTTGAAAAAATAATGGGCTCAGCCATGATCGCTGATCCCTTGCAAATGTTTGACTGTTGCCCTGCGAGTGATGGTGCGGCAGCGATTGTTTTGTGCTCGGAGCGCTTGCTCACTAACGGTCAACCCAAAATCAAAATCCTGGCGAGTGCACAAACAAGTGGGTCACCGCGCATTGCTAATCACCCTGATCTCTGTTCCTTTGAGGCCACTGTCACTGCTGCCCATAAAGCCTATGAACTCTCAGGTTTACAACCGAAAGATATTGATCTCGTCGAACTCCATGACTGTTTTTCTATCGCTGAAATTATTGATAGCGAAGATTTAGGCTTGGTACCACGAGGACTGGGAGGCAAATGGGCAGCTGAGGGTCGCACCAACAAGGGTGGAGACGTGGTGATTAATGCAAGCGGTGGACTACTTGCCAAAGGCCATCCCGTCGGTGCAACAGGCATCGGACAAATTTACGAAGTCGTGCAGCAACTCAGAGGCAACCACCCGAATCAGGTTGCCAACGCGCGAATTGGGATGACGCATAACTTGGGCGGCACGGGTGTTGCCTGCACCGTCAATATTTTGGGGAGAGAATAATGTTCAAACCTGAAATGATCAGTTTTCATCAATGCATGCATTGCGGCACCCTCGAGGCCGAGTGCATTGATACCTGTGCCAAATGCCTGCATACCGGAATGGACACGATCCAAGTACCTGGAGTCGGAACACTCGTGAGCTGGACCACCATCAGAAAACCTCCCCTACGCTTCAAAGAGGAAGGCGCCTATCACGTGGGTGTGGTTGATCTGGATAACGGCTTTCGTATCACAGGGAGATTTTTACCAGAGCAAGGTGATCAGCTCGGTGATCGCGTCGTTGTCGTCCCCACAGTTTCCACTGAACACACCACCCCCACTTTCAGAGTAGAAAAACATGTCTGACATTCTTTATGAAAAGCATAATCAGGTTCGTCTGATTACGATTAATCGTGCAGAGAAAATGAACTCTCTCGATTTCGCAGCCAACGATGAGTTGGTTGAGATCTGGAAAGAGTTTGATGCCGATGAAACAGCACGTGTCGCGGTCATCACTGGCGCGGGAGACAAATCTTTTTGCGCTGGCGCAGATCTGAAAACGTATAGCTTGAATTTCGCTCGCACCGCTGCGCCAGAATTCCGTAAAAAATACACCAATGGCCCAGGCTTTGGCGGCATCACACGCAACCTTGATATTGATAAGCCAATCGTCGCAGCCGTCAATGGCTTTGCAATTTCAGGCGGCTTTGAGCTTTCACTGGCTTGTGATTTAAGGTTTTGTTCACCTAATGCTGAGTTTGCATTGCAGGATTCCAAATGGGGCTTTCATGCCTGCGACGGTGGGCTGATTCGCTTGCCACAAATCATTGGCATGGGTCACGCGATGGAAATTATCCTTTCAGGTGAGCGTGTTGATGCCGAACATGCTTTCCGGATTGGTTTGGTCAATAGAATTTATCCTCAAGCCGAACTCCTAGGCAAAACCATGGCGTATGCACAAATGCTGGCCAGTCGTGCTCCGCTGTCGCATCGTTTCGCCAAAGAAATAATCCGCACCTCCATGGGTATGAATATGCCCGATGCTCTTAAAGCAGAATCTCGCTCTTTTCGTGATTTCGCTTTCACAGCCGATTTAGAAGAAGGCCTGAAGTCCTTTGCCGAAAGACGCGATGCTGAATTTACGGCCAGTTAAATCAGTTTTAAACCTGCATGTGTAATACCTAATAATTCAAATTTATAAACGGAGACAATATGAAAAAAACATATAGACAGTCCATGTTCAAAATGGCTTTTGCCTCGACCTTAATTGCTTGTGCGTTTAATGTGTCTGCACAGGTCAAAGTCGGCGTAATCGAAGGCCTCAGTGGTCCACCAGCGATCGTTGATTTTGGTGAGTCCTATTTACAGGGCATCAAACTCGCACTGAAAGACTATCAGGCAGCAGGTGGCAAAACCAAAATTGAATTGACCGTGTATGACGACGAGGCTAACCCGCAACGTGCCGTCACACTGGCACAGCGCTTAATCCAGAACGACAAAGCCTCCGTCATTATTGGAACGGTCAGCAGCGGCAACGTGCTGGCCATTGCACCTATTTTGCAGAAAGCGGGTATTCCGCTTGTTGCTGGTCCTTCTATCGCGACCAACATCACAACACAGTTCATCGAAGAGAAACCCAGTCAGATTTTCCGTTGCTCGATGGTCGAAAAATTTCAGATCGATCAGATGTTGGACTGGGGTGCTAAAAACTTTAAACGCATTGGGCTGATTCACTCAACGACTGGTTATGGCAACTTTGCTGCGAAAGAAATTGAAGCGGGTTTGAAAGCACGTGGAGTAGAGCTTGTCGCAATCGAAGCTGCAGCACCCAATGTGACCGATCTAACACCGCAAATGGTCAAACTGCGTGACGCGAAAGCGGAACTTGTTCTTAATTTCCACGAATCTTTTGAGTTACCGTTCCGTCCCCTGCCACGTCTGAATTACAAACCCGTCATCGCAGGTAACTGGGGCCTGTCTTCGGAAAAAGTGCTTGAGATCGTAGGGAAAGATGCGATTGAAGGCACTGTGATGGGTCAGGCGCTGGACATCAATACGCCACGCGCTCAGGCGTTCAATGAAAAAATGAAAAAGGAATACGGCAAAGACTATCGTTGGCCCGTTGTGGCAGCGCTAGGTTATGACGCTGGCCTGATTGTTTTCAAAGCGGTCGACCAAGTCGGCAAAGCTGATCCCGCAGCGATCAGAAATGCGATTGAAAATATCGATGGCATTCAGGCAATTTCAGCAACACCTGCCAAGCCCTTTAGCGCTACAGATCACGAATGCCTGGACAAAGAGCATGTGTTTCTGGGTGTCTGGAAAAACGGTGTCGTGACGCGTCTGAACTAATATGCAAATCGGCAATATTATCCAGCTGTTATCCGGCGGCCTGGCGATGGGTGCGATTTACGTACTCGTCGCGCTCGGCCTGTACATCACACACCTGACCACGCATCGCGTCAATTTCGGTCAAGGTGATTTTCTTATGGTGGGTACTTTCCTGATGCTGTTGCTCAGGAAAGTCGGAGCGCCGCTAGGTGTTGCCATTGCAGGCACGCTTGTTGTACTTGCTGTAATGGGGTGGCTACTTGAGCGAATCGCGATACGGCCACTCGATCGAAAGAAAGCGTCTCCTGTTGGGGCGTTTTCCTGGATTCTGACAACTGCCGGTATTGCCTTGATCTTGCAAAACGTGATCGAGCTCGGTTTTGGAAAAACCTCGCAGTATTCGGCGCCTTTATTTAGTTCGCAGCGCGATCAGGTTGTGCAGGTGCTCGGTGCAGGTTTGTTTCTTGAGGAAATACTTGTCATCGTTGCAGCGATCCTGATTGTGGCAATCTTTTATGCTTTTATGTTTCACTCGCGCTGGGGTAAAAATATCCAGGCTGTTGCGTTTAATCCTGAATCAGCCAAGCTCTTAGGCATCCATACAGATCGCGTCAAAACAGGTGTGTTTGTAATCGCGGCGATTCTGGCTGCGGTGGCCGGAATCTTAATCGGCCCACTCGTCACGATCAACCCACATATGGGTCTGGTGTTAACGATTAAGGCACTGATCGTGGCCGCGATTGGCGGCTTTGCTAACCCTGTCGGGATACTCATCGGCGGCATTTTGTTTGGCGTCTTTGAGTCGCTTTCTAACTATATCGACTCAGGCTTTGGTGATCTGTATCCGCTGCTCGCCGCATTAATCATTATTGCGGTGAAGCCTTCAGGGCTTTTTTCTGAGGGGCGTGCAGATGTCCGATAACACGTCATTGCCCACAAGCCACGCAAAGCATGATCCAAAACGTTTGCCTTACCTACTGGGAATCGTTTTTTTTGTCATCATGCCCTGGTTACCCATTAATGGTTTCTATCTTTTTTTAGCGCAAACTTTTTTCTATACTTTGATTGCAGTGATTGGTTTGAATTTACTGCTTGGGCTGTCTGGACAGATGTCTCTAGGTCAGGCGGGCTTTTATGCACTCGGTGCTTACGGCTCAGCACTGACCGCTCTTAAGCTTGGATGGCCAATACCTTTATCCATTGCTTTTGGCACCTTTCTCGCGGCATTAGGTGGCGGTCTGGTTGGAGTATTTGCCTTAAGGACACGCGGCCTCTATCTGGCCATGACCACACTCGCGGTCGGTTATGTGCTCGATATCTTGGCACAACGCTGGATTGGTCTGACGGGTGGTGCGATGGGACTGTCTGGTGTACCGCAAATTGAATTTGGTTTTCCTAAATTAGGGCCCGTCTTTTTCTTTTACTTAGCCGGTACTGCACTGATTGTGATTCAACTCCTGTCAGACTTTATTCATGACGGACGCTTGGGTCGCAACCTGCGCGCAATCCGCGAATCAGAGGTATTCGCAGCCTCTGTGGGTATCCACGTCAGTCGCTGGAAAGCGGGTATTTTTGCCTTTGCTGCAGCCTTAGCAGGAATGGGAGGTGCTTTCTTTGCGCATCAGTCCGGCTACGTGGGTAGCGATGCCTTTACGGTACGGCTCAGTATTGCCCTACTGATCGCAGCCGTTGTTGGCGGTCTGGGTACAAAAAGCGGCCCGTTTCTCGGTACGCTCATATTGTTAGCCATTGTTGAGGTCATTGCAGGTATCGATAAATATGGCTTGTTTATTTACGGACTGATTCTGCTCACAGTATTGCTCGCTTTCCCAAAAGGTGCGGCCGGTGTGCTGGATAGTCTGAAAAATAAAATCGGTTTATCTCGTCAAGACAACGCGGTTCTTTACGAGAGCGTAGCAAACACAAAAGAGCAACTCTCTGAACTCCCTCTCAGGACGATAGCAACCCAAGGCAGCTCGCTTTGCATTCAAGGAATCAGTAAAAGTTATAGTGGCCTCAAAGCGGTCGATGAAGTCTCAATCGATGTACAACCCAATACTGTGCATGGTCTGATCGGTCCAAATGGTGCAGGCAAATCAACCATCATCAATATGATTGCGGGTGTCTATCTACCCGATAGCGGCATCATCACGCTTGGTGGTCAGGACATTTCTGCGTTAGGTATCGCTGAACGCGCCAACCTGGGTCTTGCCAGGACCTTTCAAAATCTCCAGTTGATCGAAGCCGTGTCCGTTCTCGATAACGTGATGCTCGGCGTCAAACATCAACAGTCTTATACAAAAGATTTTTTTGACTGGCTATTTAAAAACGCTCTTGAGAAAAAAGAACGTCAGGAAAGCATGAACATCCTGAATTTTCTTGGACTAGGTCATCTTGCCAATCGCCTACCAAGTGAATTGCCCTACGGCCATAGAAAATTGCTCGAACTCGCGCGTGCAATTGCTCAACGCCCACGTATTTTGTTACTCGATGAACCCATCGCAGGTATGAATACCCAAGAAGCGAAAGAAATTGCACAAGTGATTCGTAAACTGCGACAGCTCGGGATCACCATCGTGCTGGTCGAACACAATATGGAGTTTGTCATGTCTGTGTGCGACGAGCTGAGTGTATTGAACTTTGGTCGTCTTATTGCACACGGCACACCAAATGAAATTCAAAACAATGTCACAGTGATTGAGGCTTACCTGGGCACGGGAGTCAAAAAATGATACGCGCAAAAAATGTACATGCACGTATTGGTGCGAATCAAGTCCTGCGTAATATCAGCTTTAATCTCACGAACGGCGAAATGCTGGCCGTGATTGGTGCCAATGGCGCGGGGAAAACTTCGCTGCTCAGAACATTGTCTGGCTTATTGCCCTTAGAGTCAGGGGAGATTGAATTTGCTGGAAAAAACATTTCCACAACACTGGCTTATCAATTGGCATGCAACGGATTAGTTCACGTCCCGCAAGGCCGACAAATCATCCCTGGACTTTCTGTTCGGGATAATCTGCTGATTGGTGCAAAAAATACCGGGCTCTCGAATGAATTAATCGCTGAGCTACTCGAACAACAATGGCAGCGATTTCCAGTGCTCAAGCAGCGGCAACAAATCTCTGGTTCTGCACTCTCTGGTGGCGAGCAACAAATGCTCGCGATCGCCAGAGGGCTGATGATGCAGCCTAAAGTCTTTATGCTTGACGAGCCCTCACTCGGTCTTGCCCCGCAGATTGTGGAGCTGATTATCACAACACTCAGGCAACTCGCTGATCAGGGTCTGGCCATCATTCTGGTTGAGCAAGTGGCTATGCTGGCTCTGGAGGCTGCAGATCGTGCGATCGTACTTAGGAATGGCGAGTGTGCAATGGCAGGGTCTGCCTCTGAGTTATTGAATAGTCGGGAACTGGTCAATAGCTATCTGTCTTGAGTTGGGCTTGGTTCGATATCTCTGGAAATACATAACAATCCATCAAACCCGCATATGATGAGCACATTGATATAAAAATTTGCCTTACAGGCCTTAAAAATGTGCTCATCTAGCCAAGCGCGGTGTTTTATTGTTGTGATCTTGAGTCTTTTTCTGCAATCAGTCTTAGCGGGGCCGGTTACCCCTAAAACCGTACCCTCTCTATATGTTGTTGAAAAACTCAACTACAGCTATCACGTCAATGCAGATGCGACGAGCGAAATGATTGAGGAGCAGCAAGTACTGGTCAAAGATCAAATTGTGGTCGATGGCTTAGCGACAGAAGACATTTCATTTAACAGCACGCAAAAAAAAGTTGAGATCCTTGAGGCGTATACCATTTTGCCTTCAGGTGAAAAGATTAGCGTAGAGCCTAAAGCGATCCGACTAGTTGATGCGGAAAATGGAGGGGGTTCGACTTCTTTTTCTGATGTCAAAAAATATACGATTATTTTTCCTAATGTAACGCCTGGTGCTCGTACTTATTACAAAGCCAAAACGATCACACACACGCCTGCACTGCCTGGGATGTTCAACGCACGCCTGTCCTTCTCTCCGCAGGTTGAATACGCAGATGTAGTGATTAATCTTTCTTACGAACCCACTGCAAAGGTTTATCAATCTATCCGTGACTTGCCCGGAGGTCGCATTGAGGACGGTCCCAAAGCTGAGATTCGTTATCGCTACACTTTTTCGCAAAACAAAGTCTTGCTCAAAGAGTCTGCACAAATTGCATTTTCAGATTTTTCTCCCACTGCAGAGTTTTCCACTCTCGAGTCTCCTGCAGTACTTGGAGCATTGTTAGAAAAGCTCTACACACCCAAATTTGCACTCACACCAAAAGTACAAAAAATTGCGGACGAAGTGACCGCCGGAATAACTGATCAAAAAGCACAAGCACGTGCTATCTATAACTGGGTTAATAAAAATATTCGTTACGTTGCACTATTTTTAGGCGATGGTGGGCTGGTACCAAACGATGCGGACAGTATTTTGGACAATCGTTATGGCGATTGCAAAGATCACAATGTATTGTTGATCGCCATGCTTGAGGCAAAGGGCATTCACGCAATTTCAGCATCCGTTAATCTGGGCAACGCTTACGAAACACCCAAGCTAGGTACGATCTTCCCCTTTAACCATGAGATTACTTACATACCTCAATGGGATTTATATCTGGATTCCACTCAGGAAATGCTGCCCTTGGGTGTTTTAGTCTCAGATGTTGCTGACAAGCCAACGTTGCTTGCTGCACTTGGAAAAATTGGTCGCACGCCCAATATGTCTGCCGATAAAAATCGTAGAAACGAGATCTTGGATGAGATAATAGAGTCTGAAGCAAGTATTTTAATTTTGCTCGGTGATAAGCCAA
>CAINDJ010000049.1 GCA_903847325.1 uncultured beta proteobacterium
CCAATTGAATTTGTTCGGGATTTAACCGGACACTACTGATATAAGATTGGTACTAAACACCTAGAGTTACCTGAAAACTTTCCCTAGCCCAACAACTATCTAAAAATAATAACGAATATGTGGCTAGTAGATTTCGTTTCAACATACCTATTCGGTCTCAAATATTTAGCCATAGCAATCGCGATTTGCATATTTATTAGCAGCGTAGATGATGTACTCATCGATATTGCTTACTGGACACGACAGATCTGGCGAAGCTTAATGATATTCAGGCATCACGCGCGCATGGATATGAAAGCGCTATACACCCCTGCAGAAAAGCCATTAGCCATCATGATCCCTGCCTGGAAAGAAACAGGCGTGATTGGCAAAATGGCCGAACTGGCGGCCTCCACACTTGATTATGAAAATTATCATATCTTTGTCGGGACCTACCCCAACGATCCTGAAACACAAAAAGACGTCGACGAGGTCTGCGCGCACTTTCCAAACATCCACAAAGTCGTCTGCGCAAGACCTGGCCCGACAAGCAAGGCCGATTGCTTAAATAACGTGCTGGACGCTATTTTTCAATTCGAACAACGCGCCAATCTGGAGTTTTCAGGTTTTATCCTGCACGACTCTGAAGATGTCATCTCCCGGATGGAATTAAGTCTGTTCAATTATCTGATCGATAAAAAGGATTTGATTCAGGTCCCTGTCTATCCCTTTGAGAGGAGCTGGACGAATTTCACAAGCATGTGTTACCTCGATGAATTCGCTGAGGTGCACGGCAAGGATATCGTCGTGCGTGAAGCTATCGCAGGGCAAGTCCCCAGTGCGGGAGTCGGCACGTGTTTTAGTCGTCGGGCGGTACTCGCGCTCGTTGCTGACGGCGATGGCATCGCCTTTGATACACAAAGTCTGACAGAGGATTACGACATCGGATTCCGACTGAAAGAAAAAGGCATGAAAGAAATTTTTGTGCGGTTTCCAATTGTCGATACCAGTAAAAAAACCTGGCAACTATCGCGCGTCTTTGGCAAAGCATTTCGTGCTTCGCAGGTCGTCTGTGTCAGAGAGTATTTCCCGGACACCATCGAGACGGCAGTCCGTCAAAAATCGCGCTGGATTATTGGTATCGTTTTTCAAGGCTATGTCACACATAGCTGGTCGAAAAACTGGATTATGAATTACTTCCTTTGGCGGGATCGTAAAGGCGCGATTACTAATTTCGTGAGCTTTACCGCAACAATCATCCTGTTACAGCTCACGCTTTTATGGCTCTACCAAAATATCTGGCCAGATGCGTATCATTTCCTATCGATTTTTGAGAGCGATGCACTCCTCGTCTTTGTGCTGTGGCTCAACTTCTTTTTCATGCTCAACCGTATCGCACAGCGAATATTTTTTGTCACTATTTATTACGGTCTAGCGCAAGGTCTTATGTCGGTACTCAGGCTATTGTGGGGCAACTACATTAATTTCCTTGCTAACTGGAGGGCAATCAAACGCATCCTCACTGAAGGAAGTCCGCACCGCGTCGCCTGGGACAAGACAACGCATGATTTCCCAAGCATTGGCGAGCCCAATCGCGCGCGACGCATGATAGGAGAGATCTTAATCGAGCATCAATCTATCACACAGGCTCAACTGACAGAAGCTTTAACCCATAAAACACATGGCGTCAAAATTGGTACATGGCTCGTCCATCAGGGCGTGATTACTGCGGTACAGCTAGCACAAGCAATCGCTGAGCAAGGTGGCGTTGATTCTGAGTCATTTGACTCATACAACATCAATCCTTTACTGATAGAGGCGCTTCCCGCTAATATCGCCTTGCACTATGCCGTACTCCCCCTCAGACTGACCACTGAAAAAATCACATTAGCCTCAGAGTCAGTGATCGATCCGATTTCACTTGCCGCACTATCACGCAAGCTTCGATTGAAGGTCGATTACGTGGTTGTCCCGTTGGGACAGGTGACCGTCGGACTGCGGCACTGGTACGCGAGACGTCGCGGAGTTGATCCACGGACATTGCTTGATGAAGCAGTACAAACAGGAAAAATTTCGCAGATAAAAGCAACTGAGCTTTGGGATCACTACACCTCGCGACAATTGCTTTTTGCTGAAATCCTTTTATCTCTGGGGCGTATAGATAGTGCGTCACTCTCTGCAGTGCTTCTTCAGCAAGAGCAATCAGAAGAAAATCTAGGATCATTTCTCGTGGAGCGCAAGATTGTCAGCCAGTCGACCCTCGATGAAGCCATCGCATTTCAAGCAAAAATACAACCCTCTATGCAATCGCTCCTGGATGAAGTGATATGACGCACGCCATGAGATCACTGCTCGCGCTGGTAAGTTTATACCTAGCTACATTTTCAATTGGTGCAAATGGTCAAACCGTTCAAGAGGTCGATTGGCAGCAAGGACTCAGCGCATATCAGAGATTTGTTGTCTATCCTCATATTGAGAGAGGATTCAACGCATTAAAAAATAATGAAATTGACAAAGGCATTACAGAATTTACACAGGCGCATAAACTCGCGGCAAACCAGCCACAGATAGCACTGTATCTCGCTCAAGCGTTAGAGAGTGACCATCAATACCAAACTGCAATCGATCTGCTTGTCGCTCAATTAGCAAAAAACGCTAATCGTCAGGATCTCAAACAAGCATTAGCTTTCGCCAAAAACAAAATTATTACGAGGATGCTTGACGAGGCAGAGTCCCTTATTTCAACACCTCAAGCATTACAAAAATATTTAACCAGTCATCATCCTGAGTTTATACATCCATATGATGAATATCGTTGGATCAAGTTACTGGCTGAGGTATCCAATCGAACCAATAAATTACTCATTTCTTATAAACCCGTATTTCACTCAAACGATATATTTCAAATCGAACTCGCAATCAAAGTACTTTATGATCAAAAAAATCTGTAACTATTCGGTAAACCCGTTCCACCCAGAAAGCCTGCGCCTGATCAATTGACGCAAAAAGGGTAAAAGTTATTGCTGGGTCTGGACACGTTTCATCGTATGGGGTTCTTACGCATTGAGCGATGTATATGATTATTACGTACCTGCTAAAGTTTGCTAATAGCGTTATAAAGTTTAAATAATATACTAGACAAGTATCCATCCATAATTTACAATAAGGTGAAAAGGTATGGATGGGTGGTAATAGTACATGGAGACATTGCTGCTCAGTAAACGTTTATTGGAGTATCTGGAACAAAGCAAAGAGATTGATGTGACAAGAAAGATTGAGATTGCAAAAGAACTAATCGAAGTTTTCGGCGACTTTATCTATGAACTGTCTGTGCCAAGCTCATGGCGTCTCAATGACATTGAACGCATAGACAATCGCCTGTTCGTTTTTCACTGGACATCCAGAACAGATCAGGCGGTATGTCCGGAATGCGGGACGGTCAGCCATAACAGGGTTAAAACCTATTTAACAAGAAGCCTTCAGGATCTTCCCCTGTCCGGAATGACTGTCTACCACGCTCTCAAGGCAAACCGGTTTTACTGCGATAACCCCGGGTGCCCCTCAATCACTTTTATTGAACAATTCGACGAGATAGCGGGCAAGGACGCCAGGCTGACCAACCGGTTAAAAGATTTTGTGGTTCGTGAGGCCATCGAATCGAGTTGCCACGGAACCTCAATTGCTCTTAAG
>CAINDJ010000050.1 GCA_903847325.1 uncultured beta proteobacterium
CAGAGAGCTTTTTAACGATCTTGGTCTGTGCGGCACCACCAACGCGTGACACCGAAATACCGGCGTTAATAGCTGGACGTACACCTGCGTTGAACAAGTCAGTCTCGAGGAAGATCTGACCGTCGGTAATCGAAATCACGTTGGTTGGAACGAAAGCTGATACGTCACCAGCCTGGGTTTCAATGATTGGCAACGCGGTCAATGAACCGGTCTTGCCTTTCACTGCACCTTTTGTGAACTTTTCAACGTAATCAACGTTTACGCGAGCTGCGCGCTCAAGCAGACGTGAGTGGAGATAGAACACATCGCCAGGATAAGCCTCACGACCTGGTGGACGACGCAGCAGCAACGATACCTGACGGTATGCAATAGCTTGTTTGGTTAAATCGTCATAAACGATCAGAGCGTCTTCACCGCGATCGCGGAAGTATTCGCCCATCGTGCAACCAGCGTAGGCTGACAGATACTGCATAGCAGCCGAGTCAGATGCCGCAGCAGCAACGATGATCGTGTATTCCATTGCGCCAAACTCTTCGAGCTTGCGCAATACGTTATTAATGGTTGATGCTTTCTGACCAATCGCGACATAGACGCACTTAACGCCCTTGCCTTTCTGCGCAATGATCGCGTCAACAGCAACTGCTGTCTTACCTGTCTGGCGGTCGCCAATGATCAGTTCGCGCTGACCACAGCCGACTGGCACCATGGAGTCAATCGCTTTCAGACCTGTCTGCAGTGGCTGCGATACGGACTGACGGGCGATCACGCCTGGGGCGACTTTTTCGATAATGTCAGTTTCTTTGGCGTTGATTGGACCCTTGCCGTCGATAGGCACGCCCAATGCATTCACCACACGACCCAGCAGCTCGGGGCCAACCGGCACTTCGAGAATGCGACCAGTTGCTTTAACAGCATCGCCTTCTGAAACGCCGGTGTAGTCACCCAGAATCACGGCGCCGACAGAGTCGCGCTCGAGGTTCAGTGCCAAGCCAAAAACGTTATTTGGAAATTCAAGCATTTCGCCTTGCATCACGTCTGTCAGACCGTGAATGCGGGTAATGCCGTCGGTCACGGAAACAACCGTGCCCTGGGTACGAATGTCGGACGATGTGCCCAGACCTTCAATACGGCTCTTTAGTAGTTCGCTAATCTCTGACGGATTGAGTTGCATGTTCAGACTCCTGGAATCTTTTGACTGGCGTTACGCCGCCATTGTGTCGCGCATGCGTACCAACTGGGCTTGCACGGATGTGTCGAGTACGTGATCACCCACGAGCACGCGCACACCACCAATTAAGGAGGCATCTACGGTTACGTGGGGCTTGAGCTTAAGGCCGAACTTGGGTTCGAGCAAAGTGATCAGCTCGGACACCTGGACATCAGTCATCGGGAATGCGCTGGTAATGTTTGCTTGCGCTACGCCTTCTGCTGCGTCCTTGAGGGCACGGAACTGCTCTGCGATGTGCGTAAGCAACAACAAACGGTCGTTACTAACAAGCAGCATCACAAAATTTTGCAATGGCTGTTCGACGGCGGGTTGCACCAGACTCAAAAATACGCTGATACGCTGCGCATCCTCAAGACGTGGATCCATCATCGCTTCGCGCACAGATTCAACCGACGCCACGTCAGCCAGACGCTGCACCTGATCGGCCCATGCTGCGAGGCCAGCCTTGTCATCGCGCGCTGCAGCAAATAGTGCTTCAGCGTACGGACGGGCAACGGTAGAAAGTTCTGCCATGTCGACCCCGGGGATTAAAGCTGTGCCTTAAGTTGCGAAAGCAACTCGGCGTGGGCTTGCGCATTGACTTCGCGCTTAAGGATCTGCTCAGCGCCTTTGACAGCCAGATCGGCTACGTCATTACGCAGTGCGTCACGTGCGCGTTGCACTTCTTGCGCGGCGTCTTGCTTAGCCTGCGCAACAATGCGAGCGCGCTCGGATTCGCCTTCAGCACGAGCTTGCTCGATAATTTGAGCAGCGTGTTTTTCAGCGTCTGTCATGCGTGCATGCAGATCGGATTTTGCAGATGCCTCGATCAAACTGATACGAGCTTGTGCCTGCGCCAGATCAGCTTTGCCTTTTTCAGCAGAAGCTAAACCATCAGCGATTTTTTGGCGTCGCTCATCAATTGCCTTTGTCAGAGGAGGCCACACGAATTTCATCGTGACCCAACCAAGGACAAAGAACACGATCATCTGGAAAAAGATCGTCGCGTTCAGATTCACGGTCGTTTCCCTATTACATCTTGTGCCCCAGAGACGAAATGTCATTTGGGGCTGGATCAAAATGCTGTCAGAAAATTTGACAGCAGCGTGTTCACTCAATCCGCAGAACGGACTGAATTTTCAATCGATTTACTTGAATGGGTTTGCAAACGCAAACAACATCGCAATACCCACGCCGATCAGGAACGCAGCGTCGATCAGACCAGCCAACAGGAACATTTTGGTCTGCAGTGCATTCATCAGCTCAGGCTGACGTGCTGAAGCTTCGAGGTACTTGCCACCCATCATGCCAATACCGATGCAAGCACCGACAGCACCGAGGCCGATAATAAATGCGCAAGCGAGAGCTACGAAAGCGACGTTAGTCATGACAACTCCTTGATTAGTATCTATGTAGATATAAAAAATTAAAAAAATCAAAAAATCAAAAAACAAAAAATCAAACTACACACACTGCTGTAAATCTAACTACCCACTCCTCTTTTTGAGAGAAGCAGGTCAGTATTAGTGGCCTTCGTGAGCCTGACCGATATAAACCAGCGTCAGCATCATGAAAATAAAGGCCTGCAACAACACAATCAGAATATGGAACAGCGCCCAGATCGAACCAGCCAAAATATGGCCCAAGCCCAAACCAATACTCATTGCATTCCAACCCGTCCACGCACCACCAAGCAGTGCGATC
>CAINDJ010000051.1 GCA_903847325.1 uncultured beta proteobacterium
CAGCGGTGGATGATAGCTTTTGACCACCTCCCGTATCGCGTTTGAGTTCCTTGATGTTTTCCATCTGCGGCACACCCTTAAGCAGCATGTTGAGCGACCAGAAAGGCTTCATCGCAAAATCCATCACATTGCGCGGGGTGTACTTGAAAGGGAATTGCAAATGATTACGGAAATCCCGCTCACGTTTGCCGCCAACAGGCAGATCGACCGTGATCATGAGGCCTTCGTAGTCGGCCGCATGTGCGCGTGCGATGAGGGCCGCAAGCTTTTCCTTGTTGGACAAAATGTAAGCCTGAAACCAAAGCCTGCCGGGTGCTGCGCGCGCGATGTCCTCGATAGTTGTGGTGGCTGAGGTCGAGAGGGAATAGGGCACACCAAGCGCGGCTGCCGCGCGTGCGATCGCAATGTCTGCGCCATGCCGGCCAAAATTCAACGCACCGGTTGGTGCGATTGCCAGCGGCATTGCAGACGGGCCTCCTACGAGCTCACAAGTCGTATCGACTTTAGAAACATCATTCAGTGACTTGGGCAGAATACGCATGCGTTTGAATGCCTCGAGGTTGTCACGCAAGGTGATTTCCTGCTCGGCACCGCCATCATAAAACTCAAAAATCGCGCGTGGCAGGCGCTTGCGCGAGAGTGCGCGCAAATCATCAATGCTGAATGCGCTCGCGGCAATGCTGGCTAGACTCATGTTTAATCAGCCTTGTCAGCAGTGATGCCCGAGGCCTTGATCACTTTTTCCCAACGCTCGTTGTCTTTCTCCAGAAACGCTCTGAATTGTTCGGGCGAATCGCCCACGGAGATCGCGCCCAGTTCTTTAAAACGCTTTTGTACCTCTGGTAGGTTGAGTGCCTGCAGCAATGAGGCATTTAACTTGTCAATGATCGGCTTGGGGGTGTTGGCAGGCGCGAGCAGACCCACCCACGGAGCGGTTTGCTCAAACCCCGGAAAGCCCGAGGCATCCATGGTGGGTACACCAGGAAACTCAGGCATTGGGTTGGCCGAGCCAACTGCGAGTACACGCAGACGCTTGTCTGCGACATGTGCGGCGATACCAATCG
This sequence comes from uncultured beta proteobacterium, assembly GCA_903847325.1. Lineage (GTDB taxonomy): Bacteria > Pseudomonadota > Gammaproteobacteria > Burkholderiales > Burkholderiaceae_B > Zwartia. The sequence continues at coordinate 1,065 of CAINDJ010000051.1, forward strand.
AGGGGTAGAACATGAAGGACACACGACCTGCCATCACTTCAGTTAACGCAGGCGCATTACCGCGAAAGGGTACGTGCAACATTTTGGTGTTTGATGCTGTGGCCATCATGGCCGCGGCCAAATGTGCGGAGCCACCATTCCCCGCTGAGCCATAGCTAATAGAGTCAGGCGAGCTTTTCGCTTTGGCAACGAGTTCTTCGATGGTCTTGTAGGGAGAGTCGTATCCTGTGACCAGTACCAGTGGCAAGTTCGCTGCCAAAGAGATTGGGACGAAATCTTTGAGTGGTTCGTAATCGGCTTTTTCGTTGAGCAGTAAACGATTGACGTTATGCGACAGCGAAGCAAACAGCACCGTGTAGCCATCCGGTTTTGCTTTGGCGACTTCTCGTGTCGCGATCAGCGAGTTGGCACCAGTCCGGTTTTCAACCACAACAGACTGACCGAGTGTTGCGGACATGTGTTGTGCGAGGATGCGACCGATCACATCGGTGGGGCCACCCGCAGCAAAACCGATCAGCATTCTGATGTTTTGCGTGGGATATGACGGAGGTGTTTGAGCAGTGGCTGTGTGAGGAAACGATGCCGCGATCAGCGTACCCATCAAGGCGATCGCCAAGACGGCACGGCGGTAAAAAACCTGTGGTTTAGACAGACGGACTTTAGAGAGGGATGTTGTTTTCACGTTGAGTTCTTTATTTTATTGTTACTAATTTGAATGAAAAGCGTGGCTTACAAGGTTAACAGGGGCGCCTTGATATCAAGGCGCCCCATTTACGAGTAAGTGAAGGATTCTTTCAGAAGCTTGTTTAATAGACCTGTTTCGGTGACCTATTCAAGCGGCTTGCGGGAAATAACGATCCGCCATCACCTGGCAGCGCTTGATAAAGCGCGGCTCATCTGGTTTGTAGTCTGCGACCGCATTGTGGATGGTGCCTATGTTGTCCCACATCAGCACATCGCCTTCGGTCCACCTATGACTGTATCTGAATTGCGGTTGCAACTGATGCTCAAACAAAAAGTTCAGGATCTCGTCGCTATCCTCTTTGGGCAGCTCGTTGATCTGAATCGAGTAGCCAGGATTCGCATAGAGCACTTTTTCGCCAGTGATCGGGTGCGTTAGAAATACAGGATGAGACACAGGTGGCTTGGCTTTACGTTGCGCTTCAGTCAATGGGGCGCGTGTGCTGCCAGGCTGTTTGCGCATGTTTTCCCAGAATTTATTGAAATCATGCAGAATGGTTTTGCCTTCGAGCTTTTGCTTGAGCTCTTCTGGCAGTGCCAGATAGGCCGCACGCATATTAGAAAACTCGGTGTTGCCTAGCGGCTGACCATTGCGGTGTGGAATTTCAATTCCATAGAGCACATTGGTAAATGCAATCATCTTGCTGTAGGACATATCGGTGTGCCAGTCCTGTCCTGCGTCCCCCAAACCAATCGGTTTGCCGTCGACACGCTTATTCGACAGGATCATCACATCGGGCAGCCCTGGCTCTTGGTACACATTCGCCACATTGATTTCAAGCGTGCCAAATTTGCTGCTGAAATCTCTGAGCTGCAGGGCCGTCAGGTTTTGTTTCGGAAAACAAAGCACGCCGTATTGCCCGAGCAGACCTTCGACTTTTTTATAGTTTTCTTGAGTCAGGGGTTGCGAAAGATCCAGGTTTTCTACCTTGGCGCCTAAGCCCTGGTCACTGGGCGTCACGTTGAGCATGATCGAGTCCTTACTTGCAGTGTTTTCAAAAGATGATGCAGTCTATCGGGTTCTACCTATTTAGAATAGAATCAAAACGTGAAATTATTGTTCACGATATGAGAACAATGGTGGTGCAATGCCATGATCTAAGTCAATCGGATGAGTTGTGGATAACTATTTTGCTTGACTGTGGATAAGGTGTTCATTACAGGTGAAAGGCCTGTGGATAAGTCAGGTGGATACGCCCTGTGGATAAATAATGATGCGCAATGTAAAGGTCAACTGAAGTGGATAAATTACGTGCCATCGAGGTTTTTATAGAGGTTGCCCAAGGCCTGAGTTTCTCTAAAGCTGCTCAGTCTCTGGGGATGGCTCGCGGTAACGTGACCAAGCACGTTGCCTGGCTCGAGCAGACCATGGGCGTGCAGTTACTGACCCGCACCACTAAAAGCGTCAGCTTGACGGAGTCCGGCCTGTCCCTGCTTGAAAACGGCCGCGAGCTGCTTGATCGTGTCGAGGGTATGGATGCTGCAGTACGTTTGACGGTCAAAGAGCCCAAAGGCATGTTGCGCGTAGGGGCGCCGCCCTCTTTTGGAGCATTTCACCTGGTGCCGATCATTATGGCGTTTTCCAGGGCCCACCCGGATATTCAGGTGGTGTTGTATCTGGATGACGGCCGCAGCGATCTGGTGGCTGAGGGGCTGGACATGTCGGTCAGGATTGCAACCGCACTGAAAGACACCAGTCAGGTCGCCTCCCGTCTGGCTGTTGTCCCTCAGGTGTTGGTGGCCTCGCCTGCCTATCTCGCCCAGCGCGGACATCCGGCGGACATCTCCGACCTCGCCGAGCACGACTGCATGGTGCATGCGCTCAAATCGCCCACCAATATCTGGACGTTCACAGGCGCAACGGGCAAGGCGAGCGTAAGGGTGCGAGGCACGATTCGCGCTAATTATGGCGAGCCCTTGCGACACGCGGCCTTGCTTGGCCAAGGGATTTCAATGCATCCCACCTATATGGTCAAACAAGACCTCATGGCCGGGCGCCTGGAGACGGTTTTGCCCAAGTTCAAGCCAGTCGGCGTCGATATTTACGCAGTATTTCCCAGCCGCAAGAACCTGCCTGTGCGGGTCAGGACATTTTTAGATTTTCTGACCGAATGGTTTCACCGTCCAGATTGGGATACCTTTCAGAACCTGCCGTAAAGTAAACTGTTTGCATTGCGTAGTTTTGCGTCTGGCGTCGATTGGTAAACTGGACAATGATGACGCCTCGTGGGTTCGCTGGTCGGACCTTTTATGAATAAAGTAGTTATTACATACGGAGATCGGCATGGCATCGGTCAATAAAGTAATTCTGGTTGGTAATCTTGGACGTGATCCTGAGGTGCGTTACAGCCCTGATGGCGCAGCCATCTGCAACGTGTCGATCGCAACGACGAGCAACTGGAAAGACAAAACCTCTGGCGAGCGTCGCGAAGAAACAGAATGGCACCGCGTGGTGTTCTATAACCGCCTGGCCGAGATCGCTGGCGAGTACCTTAAAAAAGGACGCCCTGTCTACGTTGAGGGTCGCCTGAAAACCCGCAAATGGCAAAACAAAGAAGGCGTTGATCAGTACACCACTGAGGTTGTGGCTGATCAGATGCAAATGCTTGGCGGTCGTGATGGTGGCGACGGCGGCATGGGTGGTGGTATGGGCGGTGGCGAGAGCCAGGGCGCACCACGCGCCTCAGCTCCAGCACGCGCGCCTCAGGCGCAGCGCCCAGCTGCACCTGCTGCGGGTGGCGCTAATCTCGCCGACATGGATGACGATATTCCGTTTTAAATCCATTTGAAGAGTTGAACGCCCGGTGGATTTAAATATCTACCGGGCATTTTTTTCACTTTTCAACGTGTGTACTGATGCTATACACTACACGGAGTTTTATGATTAAAAGTTTTCGACATAAAGGTTTGCGACAGTTTTTTGAAACAGGAACTGTCGCGGGAATACAGCCACATCATGCAGGTAAGCTACGTTTGCAGTTATTTGCTTTAAATAGGGCACAAAAAGCTTTAGACCTAAATGTATCTGCGTGGAAATTACATTCGTTGACGGGACATAACCCAGCGGGTCAAGATGTGGAAGCACATTGGTCATTAAGCGTCAGTTCAAATTGGCGGCTGACATTTGCGTTCAAAGAAATGAACGCGGTCATGGTTGATTATCAGGATTATCACTAAATATGGCTATCTTAAAAATGCATAACCCTCCTAACCCGGGATTGGTATTGCGTGAGTATTTAAACGACTTAACTGTTACAGAAGCGGCAAAGAATTTAGGTGTAACGCGAACCGCACTTTCAAGAATATTGAATGGTGCCGCGGGTATCTCGGCTGAAATGTCCTTGCGCTTGAGTGAAGCACTGCAAACATCACCATTATTTTGGTTAGGATTACAAAACGATTACGATATTTGGCAGGCATCGCAACGTAAACGCAAACCCATTAAACAGTTTTTCCAAACAAAAATCGCTTAACTTTATAAGCAAGCTATAACAACGAGGAGACAACAATGGATTTAGGAATTAAAGGACGCCGCGCGATCGTGTGCGCATCGAGTAAAGGACTTGGTCTTGCCTGTGCACAGCAGCTCGCACGTGAGGGGGTTGATCTCGTCATGATCGCGCGTGGCCAGGACGCGCTTGAGGCCGCAGCACAGAGTATTCGCGATGAGAGTGGTGTCAAGGTCACAACCGTTGCTGCAGACATCACTACGCCTGAGGGACGCGCAAAAGTTTTGGCCGTGTGTCCTGATCCCGATATTCTCGTGACGAATGCAGGAGGCCCCAAGCCGGGTGATTTCCGTGAATGGACTCGCGAGGACTGGATCAGTGCGGTTGATGCCAATATGCTCACACCGATTGAGATGATCCGCGCGACGGTCGATAAAATGATTGCGCGCAAATTTGGTCGCATCGTCAATATCACTTCGGCTTCAGTCAAAATGCCGATTGAAATTCTTGGTTTGTCTAATGGCGCGCGTGCGGGATTGACGGGCTTTGTGTCAGGACTCGCGCGTCAGACTGTTGCACACAACGTGACGATCAACAATTTATTACCAGGTCCTTTTGCGACCGATCGTTTGCTGCAGACTGCAGAGCGACTTGCGCGAGATAGCGGTAAAAATATTGAACAAGTGATGACCGCGAGAAAAGCAGCTGTTCCTGCAGGGCGGTTTGGTGAGCCTGATGAGTTTGGTCAGGCTTGCGCCTTTTTATGCGGAGCAAAATCCGGCTTTATCAGTGGACAGAACCTGGTGATGGACGGCGGGATCTATCCTGGTACCCTTTGATGTATCTTAGATGTGTCCTGCACTTTAAAAGTTTGTTAACAAGGCTGTAGAAACAGATGAAAAAAAGACCCTTCGGCCTAGCCGTCGCACAACTCGGCCCCATTCAGCCTCAAGACACCCGAGCCCAGTGCGTCGCGCGACTGCTTGCAATGATGCACGAGGCGGCTTCCCGAGGGGCGAAACTTGTTGTCTTTCCAGAGCTGGCGCTGACGACCTTTTTTCCCCGTTACTGGATGACGGAGGAAGAGGCCGAGCAGAGGTATTTTGAAAAAACTATGCCAGGGCCTGAAACTCAGATCTTGTTTGACACCAGTAAAAAACTCGGTATCGGTTTTTATCTTGGTTATGCTGAAATTTCCAAAGATGGCCGGCGATTCAACACCTCCATCCTTGTTGATACGCAAGCTAATATCGTTGGTCGCTATCGCAAGGTGCATTTACCCGGTCACAGTGATCACAAGCCTCAGGCGCCCTTTCAACATCTAGAAAAGAAATATTTCGAGGTTGGTAATGAGGGTTTCAATGTCTGGGAGACCATGGATGCGAAGATCGGTATGTGCATCTGTAACGACCGACGCTGGCCCGAGCCCTGGCGCGTGATGGCATTGCAGGGTGCGGATCTGATTACGCTTGGCTACAACACGCCATCGGTCAATATCCATTGGCCGGAGCCGTCACATCTGCGTATGTTTCATAACTTGCTGACACTGCAGGCAGCCGCCTATCAGAGTGCGGTGTGGGTGGGGGCTGCCGCTAAAGCAGGTGTCGAAGACGGTAGCCACCTGATTGGCGGCTCAGTAATCGTTGCACCTAGTGGTGAAATTATGGCGCAAGTCCAGGGCGTGGATGACGAGGTGATTTTTTGTATGGCTGACCTCGCCATGGGCGATACGTTTAAACAGCATGTGTTTAATTACGCTGCCCACAGACGACCTGAGCACTATGGGCTGATCACCGAACGCGTGGGGGCGGGCCCTGCACTGGGTAAGCCACCAGTGGACTAAACCGCGAGTTCTTTGTAGGCGGTAGTCATGTCTTTTTTTCAAAATATATAATATACATATTTATATAATATAAATAGACATAGTGTGTTGATCTTTATCAAACAACATCTGCATCAAACAACTCTACTAAGCCTTAAAAAGAAGCTACGATTGTCCCAATAACTTTTACAAAATTCAGACAAACCTCACATCACCCGAACTTATTTCAGGCTTAAACATGTCCAATACTGACGACTCAAAGAAAGGTCACGCGATTAATCCAGCTGCCAACCAGGATGGTATGGCTAAAGGCCTGACTAATTACGGGGATCGGGGGTTTTCATTATTCCTGCGTAAAGCCTTTATCAAAGGCGCGGGCTACACAGATAAAGCACTTGATCGTCCGGTGATTGGCATCACAAACACGGGCAGTGCTTACAACCCTTGTCATGGCAACATGCCCCAGCTCATGGAGGCCGTCAAACGCGGCATCATGATGGCAGGTGGTCTGCCAATGGATTTCCCCACGATCTCAATCCATGAGAGTTTTTCGCAGCCAAACAGTATGTTCCTGCGAAACCTGATGTCCATGGACACCGAGGAGGTGTTGCTCGCAGCTCCCATGGATGCCGTCGTGCTGATCGGTGGGTGCGACAAGACTGTCCCTGCACAGCTAATGGGCGCGGCATCTGCCGGACTGCCAGCCGTACAGCTCATCACAGGTTCCATGTTGACCGGATCGCATCGTAGTGAGCGTGTAGGCGCTTGTACAGATTGCCGACGTTACTGGGGCAAGTTTCGCGCAGAGGAAATTGATGCAGAGGAAATCGCCGAGGTCAATGGCAAGCTTGTGGCAAGCGTAGGTACCTGTTCCGTGATGGGTACGGCCAGTACCATGGCGTGTATCGCTGAGGCGCTCGGCATGACTGTGCCAGGTGGCGCAACGCCACCTGCGGTGACCGCAGACCGTATGCGTGTCGCTGAGGAAAGTGGCGCTTTAGCAGTAGAGCTCGCACGCAAGCGCTTGGGCATTGATCAGATCCTGACCGAGAAAGCCTTTGAAAATGCAATGCGCGTGTTGCTCGCAATCGGTGGCTCAACAAACGGAATTATTCACCTGACGGCAATCGCCGGTCGCATGGGCTTTGAGATCGATCTGAAAGCTTTGGACCGCATGGGTCGTGAAACACCCGTCCTGCTGGATCTGAAGCCGTCTGGCATTCATTACATGGAAGATTTCCACGCGGCAGGCGGTATGGCGACATTGCTGCGTGAGCTCAAGCCCTTACTGCATCTCGATGCAATGACGGTCACAGGCCGCACCCTGGGCGAAGAGATCGACGCCGCAGGCCCAGGCTTTAAACAAGACGTGGTTAAAACCGCGAGCAATCCAATTTATCCACAGGGTGGTATCGCCGTGCTTGAGGGCAACCTCGCACCAGGCGGCGCCATCATCAAACAATCAGCCGCGCATCCACAGCTCATGGAGCACGAGGGTCGCGCAGTCGTGTTTGAAAACCTTGAGGACATGGCCAATCGTATCGACTCACCCAATCTTGATGTTACACCTGAAGACATTCTGGTACTCAAACATATCGGACCGAAAGGCGCAGCGATGCCCGAAGCCGGCTACATGCCGATTCCAAAAAAGCTGGCAGTTGCGGGTTGCAAGGACATCGTACGCATTTCTGATGGCCGCATGAGCGGTACAGCGTTTGGCACGATCGTGTTGCACGTGACACCTGAGTCCGCGATTGGTGGTCCATTGGCCTATGTACAAAACGGTGATCGCATCCGTTTGAGCGTAGCGAATCGCGAGTTGTCCTTGCTCATTTCAGACGAAGAGCTCGCACGCCGCGCTTCACTCAAGCCAGTCGTGATACCTACTGCACAGCGAGGTTATCGCAAGCTGTTCCTCGAAAGCGTTACGCAAGCAGATAAGGGCGTGGATTTTGATTTTCTGATGCCCCCCGCGACCGCTGGCAAAATTCCGAAGAAATAATATCTCGCCGCATGCATATTCACGTAATCAATAATTTAGTTTATAAAAGAAACAAATGACTCAAAGACGTAAGCTGCTCAAAGCATCGTTGTCAGGCCTGTCGCTCAGTGCGCTAGGCCTGCATACGCGTTTAAGTTTCGCGCAGGCAAGTTATCCCGATAAGCCGATCAAATTGATTGTGCCTTTCGCAGCAGGCGGCCCGACCGACATGGTTGGTCGCTTGATGGCGCACGGCATGGAAAAGGAGCTCGGCCAAAACATCATTGTGGAAAACAAACCCGGTGGCGGATCCAATATCGGCTCTGAGTTTGTGGCGCGTGCCAAGCCCGATGGCTACACCTTGTTGCTCGGCACGGTTGCGAACGCCACCAACATGTCGATCTATAACAATCTGAATTACAACACCGAGCGCGATCTGGTGGCGATTACACAATTCATGTCATCGCCCAGCGTGCTGGTTGTTCACCCCTCTTTGCCGATCAACAATTTAAATGAATTGATCGCCTATGCGAAAGCCAATCCAGGCAAGCTGAGTTTTGCTTCCTCCGGTGCCGGTGGGTCCCCACACCTCGCGGGAGAAATGCTGAAGTTGCGAGCGGGTATTGATCTGCTACATGTGCCTTATAAAGGTGCGTCACCAGCACTCAACGATGTGCTGGGTGGCAATGTATCGATGGGGTTTATGACCGCAGCAGGCGCCTTGCCAAGTATCAATGCCGGCAAGTTGCGAGCTATTGCCGTCGCAGGTTTAGAGCGACTACCTCAATTGCCTAATGTTCCGACGATGGGCGAAGCAGGGATTGCAGATTTTGAAGTCAGCTCATGGAACGGCTTGTTTGCACCTGCAGGGACGCCACCTGCTGTTTTGCAAAAATTAGCGGACGCTGCACTCAAGGTCATCACTGAGCCAGAGATGCAAAAAACCTTCGCAACACATGCATCGTTAGGCGTTGGCGGCTCCCCCGAGCAATTCAAGCAATATGTACACGCTGAAATTGTGAAATGGGGCAAAGTCGCCGAAGCAGGCAACATCAAACTGAATTAGCGCTTCAGAACAATCCGCCAGGGCTGGAAGCGCATCCAGATGTCGGATTGCTTGAATGCGTCGGTTGCCTGCATGCGTGCAAACCACTGATCTAACAGACTGCCTTGATCGACTAGTCTGTATTCACCAATCATTTTCAGGCGTCCAAGCAACACAGCAGTGACAACATCCGCTGAGCTGGTTTGTTCGCCAAATAACATCGACGAAGTCGCAGGTATGGTATTTAAAAAATTCCGTACATGCGTGCGCTCGATCTCAAGCTTGTCCGCGAGTTTGCCTTCTGTAAAGTAGGCAAGCCGTTCGCGATTGATATTGATTTTTTTAGTGAGTGCGAGAGGATCTGGTGAACTCGTCAGCTCGGCTTCGAGTTTTTTAATAATTCCACGCAGCATGTTGGGTACGATAAGCCTAAGCGGTGCAATACTTAACAGCGCTTTACCAAAGGTTAGTTTTTCAATCGGAATGGCATACTGGCCTGCGACCACATTTTCAATGTTCTGGTTCTGCGCCGGATCACTATCCATCCATTGAGGGCCGGCCAGCTTGGCGGCATAGTTGAGGATGTCACGACTGTCAGTTAGCGTTTGCGAGTCATCAACAAGCGAGGGGACAGTCATGTGCGGATTGATTTTCAGATACCAGTCCGAGAGTTGTTCTTTAGCAAGATGGATGTCCATGCGACGACTCGTAAAAGGCACTTTCGCAGAATGCAAAGCGAGTCTTGCGATCATCGAATAGTAGGAAGATGAAGCATGATAAAGAATCATCGCGGTATACCTTTTAGAGTTTCAATCGTATTGATTTCAATCACGGCATCTGCAGCATACGCGCCCTGACCCGCTGGCATTGCAAAAACAGGATTCAAATCGATTGACTGCAGATGCGGCCCTGCCTCCATGGCAAAAACAGAGAGTCGCGAGAGCATCTGTGCGAGTGCTTGAATATCCACTGGCGTTGTGCCTCGTGCGCCAAGCAATAGTGGCGCACCTTTAATCGAACGGATCATTTGTTCTGCGACATCAACGCCGAACGGACAGCGATGTAGCACTACATCCTGTAATACTTCAACAAAAATTCCACCCAGACCAAACATCGCAACCGGTCCGAACACGGGATCACGATGCACGCCAAGTATGCATTCGACACCCCCCGATAATTGTTTGGCGACTAATACGCCGTCCAGACGCGCCTGGGGTGCAGCATCGCGTCCGCGCTGCAACAGTCGTGCAAAATTCTCACGCACTTCGGTGTCTGAATTCACATTGAGTAATACGCCGCCGATTTCTGATTTATGCAGAATATCAGGCGATAGGATTTTCATGACAACGGGGTAGCCGATTGCTATGGCCGCATGAACGGCCTCTTCGCTTGATGCGCACGCGCGTTCAGGTGCAGAGGCGATACCTGCATGCGCGAGCAATGTTTTTGATTCAGCTTCGCTGGGTGTTTGTTGCGGAAGTGAGAATGACGGTAATTCAGGCGCAGGCAGTCCTGGTTCTTTGGCAAAGGCCTCCCCAAAACGTCCCATCGCCTCGATCGCGACGACTGCGCGCGCGGGATCTTCAAACACGGTGAATCCATCCTTTTCGTATTCACGTATTTGTTCTTTCGACGCCATCAGTGACAGCACAAATATGCAGTCGGGATATTTAGCCCGGACTATTTTTAATTGCTCGCGCAGACGTGGCGCAATACTGGGTGCGCCACCCGTGTAGGTAAAGAATCCAAGTATGGAGGAGTAACCGCCTTCTTCAATCAGCGCGTCGGTAAAGGTATTAATCAGCGACATCTCATTCAAATATTGCGCGGTGACGTCAACCGGATTGCGTGGTGCTGCAAAGGGCAGCAACTTGAGCAAACGCTCTTGCGAGGCTGCGGGCATTTCAGGCATGGGCAGACCTACCGCTTCGGCGGCATCGGAAATCACGACGCCCGCACCGCCACTGACCGTGATCACCCCGAGGGTATTGTTCACAGGATAAATGCCCCGTGTCGCGAGTCGTGCGATATCGAGCATCTGTTCAGTTGATTGCGCACGCACCACGCCCATTTCTTTGAGCACAGCATCTGTGACCTTATCATCACCGGCAATCGAAGCCGTGTGGGATTGTGCGGCAGCGCTGCCGACTGCGCTGCGCCCCACTTTCATCATGACGACTGGTTTGCGTGCACGGCGTGCAGCCTCGAGCCCCGCGATCAGACTGGGCGCTTCTTTGATACCTTCGGAGTACATCATGATGACGCGTGTTTCCGGGTCGGCCACGACCATTTGCAACATGTCACCCACGGTCACATCGGCCTCGTTACCGGTCAGGATAATCGCCGACAGACCAATATCATTGGCGGTTGCCACTGCCATCAGGTGCGCACCATAAGCGCCTGACTGACTGATGATCGCAACGCCGCCTGCTTTAGGAAAACCGAGTTCAACGCCGGTCGCAAACGAGCCATAAAAATGATTGCAAGGATTGATCAGACCTAAAGAGTTTGGGCCGATCAGACGCATGCCGTGTTTGTGCGCGACATCGACAAGTTTTTGTTGTGCAACCGCACCCTCAGGACCCGTTTCGGCAAACCCTGCGCTAAAGAGAATCGCTGCGGCACAGCCACGTTCGGCGAGCGCCGTGACGTTTTCCAGTGCCGCGCTGGCTGGCACGATAACGATGGCCACATCCGGCGTTTCAGGCAGGGCCGCGACCGAGGAGTAACTTTTAACGCCCTGCACTGTTTCACGATTGGGATTGACGGGGTAGATCTTGCCTTTGAATCCCTGGCTCAACATGTAGGAGATCGGACGCCCTCCGATACGCAAAGGGTCGTCTGAGGCGCCAATGACGGCAACAGATTGGGGATTTAACAGTTTGGCAAGACGCGCCGGATCATTGGGGCGGTTGCGCTGCTTTGGTGCACTTGAAATCGTCATTGTTTTGCTTTGTCTCTGATGTTGAATTTTTAATAAATATTACCCCGTGCTGCATAACTGGGGATAAACTTTGTGTAAACCTAAGGAGACCCCACATGAATAAACCAAATCCTGAATTCGATAGCCTGTTGCCACCTCTGGCCCTGAATCGCCGCGGCTTTCTGACGACCTCTCTGGCAGGCGGGTTTACGCTTGCCGCAGGTCCCATCATGGCGCAGACCGTCATCACAACCAGCGTCGAGGGTCTGGATGCCGGTGAGGTTAAGATCCCCGTCGCAGATGGGACAATCCCTGCGTATCGTGCAGCACCTGCAGGTAAAACCAATCTGGGTACGGTTCTGGTTGTGCAGGAAATTTTTGGTGTGCATGAGCACATGAAAGACGTGTGTCGCCGGTTTGCCAAGCTTGGCTATCTGGCGATCGCCCCTGAGCTCTACGCGCGTCAGGGCGATCCCTCGAAATACACCGAAAACACCAAGCTCTTTGCTGAGGTCGTGAACAAAGTGCCTGACGCACAGGTCATGAGCGATCTGGATGCAACCGCTAAATGGGCTGCTGCAAATGGTGGGGATCCCAAGCGTCTGGCGATTACCGGGTTCTGCTGGGGTGGCCGGATTGTCTGGCTGTATTCCGCACACAATCCAAACTTGAAAGCAGGCGTTGCCTGGTATGGTCGCATGGTGGGTGACAAAGACCCGATGAAACCTACCCAGCCAGTCGAGCTCACTGAAAAAATGAGCGCACCGGTGTTAGGTTTGTATGGTGGTGAGGATGTCGGTATTCCTGTTTCGACAATTGACACGATGAAAGCCGCACTCGAAAAAGGCTCGGCTGCGGCGAAGGCTTCAACATTTATTGTTTATCCGAAAGCACCTCACGCCTTCCATGCGGATTACCGCCCAAGCTATCGCGAGACTGAGGCGAAAGACGGCTGGAATCAAATGCAGGCCTGGTTTAAAAAATACCTGTAAGCGGGTAAAACTCAATATTCGTTTGAGTTACAGGTGACTGAAATTCGATCAGCTTTGTGGCAGATCGAATTTCAGTGACATTGAGTATTTCATTTTCTTGTATGGGAAGGTTGTGCTGGTGAGCAGCATCAACGTTTCTTTTTCACCATAATATTTGCGTGTAATCACAAGACCAGGAGAACCGGGTTTTAGCTTGAGCGCACGCGCGGTATCCCCGCTTATCGGTGTGGCTGAAAACTCTTGTTTGACCTCGATGATTCGTTTGCTGAACTTTTGTTCGATCAATAGCGAGAGAGGCAGTTTGACTTTGCCGACGTCACTGCCGACGGCAGAATAGTCGGGGTGAACAAACACATCAGAGTACGCGACCGGAGCAGCTTGTCCTTCGAGAAGTTTGACGGCGATGATCCTGAGCCACTCTTCGTTAGCTTTGCACTCAAGCATTTCTGCATTGCGTACTCCGACCTTTTGCATTTTCACCATCTTGACCTGCAGGACCGCGTGTTTAATGTATTGAAAAAGATCGGATAGCTGTGAAATCTGCTGCGTATAACGCGTTGTTGCTTTAGTCGTCTCGACACGAGTACCTACGCCAGCGCGGCGCGAAACAATACCACCCTCATTGAGCATGCGGATGGCTTCGCGAATAGTGTGGCGGCTGACATCGAATTTCTGGCACAACTCAATTTCTGGCGGCAGCAAGGTGCCAACCGGATAGAGACCGTCACGGATTTGCTGCATCAGGGCTGAATAAACCGCCTTATAGCGTGGTGCATTGGATTCGTCTGTTGTGTCAGTGATTATTTTTGTCATGCACACATCCTCTCATAATCTTTCCCTCAATTTCAATCACTTTTATTTTTTTATAAAAAAGATTGACAAAAATATTACAAAGCGTAAAGTAAATGTACGTACATTATATGTCCGTACATTTGGACTGACAAACTTTTCCTGATTGGGAGTGCATATGAGCAAACTTTTTGCATTAGTTGCTTCAGCCGCAATGATGGCTGCGGTCGCTACAAACGTATCGGCTCAGCAAAAGCTGGTCGTGGCTGGCTACGGAGGTTCGTTCGAAGACATCATGCGCAAAGATATCTTCCCCCGTTTGAAAAGAAACACGGTGTCAAAATTGATTTCGTAGCGGGCAACTCCACCAATACTATCGCGCGATTGCAAGCTCAAAAAGGTAATCAGGAAATAGATGTCGCGATTGTGGATGATGGTCCGATGTATCAGGCGATTGCCCTCGGATTTTGTGCGCCAATCAAAGGCATGCCTGTCGATGACATTTACCCGACCGCCCGTTATAAAGACGACAAGGCGATCGGCTTAGGGATTGTCGCGACTGGCATTATGTACAACAAAAAGATATTTGCAGAGAAAGGCTGGCCTGCGCCGACATCCTGGAAAGATCTGGCAGACCCTAAATTCAAACAGCTCGTTGTTATTCCTCCGTTGAACAATACCTACGGTTTACATGCCGTGATCGAGTTCGCACGTGAAGGCGGCGGCGGAGAGAAAAATATTGATCCAGGTTTTAAAGCCTTTAAAGATAAGGTTGGACCCAATGTCCTAGTGTATGAGCCATCACCAGGCAAGATGACGGAATTGTTCCAGAGTGGCCAGGCGGTTATTGGTGTGTGGGGCACAGGACGCGTTAAATCCTTTGCTGATACTGGTTTCCCCGTTGGTTTTGTGTATCCGCAAGAGGGTGCTTATGCACTGCTCGCCTCCGCCTGCCCCGTTGCGAAGCCCAATACAAATCCATTGGCTCAGGAGTTTATAAATTATTTGCTCACTCCCGAGGTCCAGGCCAAGATGGGTACTGAATATGGTTATGGACCTGTCAATAAAAAGGCAGTGATTACTGACGATAAAAATGTACCGATGCCAATTGGCAAACGTGCGGCCGACTTGATTGTTGTCGACTGGGACACGATCAACAACAATCGCGACGCCTGGAACAAACGCTGGACACGTGAAATCGAACGTTAATCGCTGAACATCTGTAACGTTTTATCCTGTCGCTGGGCCATGGAGTTTGAATGAGTTATCTCGTATTAAATAATTTAACCAAACGCTATGGTTCCACCGCAGCGGTGGATGGTCTAAATCTCGAAATCAAGCAGGGCGAGTTCATCTCTCTGCTTGGACCTTCGGGCTGTGGCAAGACGACAACCCTGCAAATGATCGCAGGGTTTGTTGAGCCAACCGCTGGCAGTATCGTTTTGAATGGTCGCGATTTGAATAACATCCCTGCAAATAAGCGCGGCCTGGGGATTGTGTTTCAAAATTACGCCTTGTTTCCCCATATGACCGCTTCACAAAATGTAGCCTTTGGTCTTGAAATGCAAGGGATAAAAAAAGCGGAGTGCGCTGATCGCGTGGCCGATACACTCAAGCTCGTTGGACTTGGCCATCTTACGGATCGCTACCCTGCACGAATGTCAGGAGGACAGCAGCAGCGGGTTGCGCTCGCCCGCGCCCTGGTTATTAAGCCAGCTGTTTTATTACTGGATGAACCCCTGTCCAATCTGGATGCAAAGCTTCGCGAGGAAATGCAATTAGAGTTGCGTAGCATCCAGCGTAGCATTGGCACGACAACAGTCCTGGTGACGCACGATCAATCAGAGGCGCTTGCGCTTTCGGATCGGATTGTTGTGATGAATCAGGGACGAGTAGAACAGATCGCCGAGCCTTACGCTGCCTATGAGCAGCCAAACTCTGAGTTTGTTGGCGGTTTTCTGGGTAAGGCAAATATTTTTCAGGTATTAGCAGACCTCTCTGCTGCAGAGCCCTCTGTGCGCATCGCAGAAGCATTAATTGCATTGGACGGTATGCCCATGCCTACGGCCAGTGTCATTGTGCGGCCAGAGAAAATATTATTCAGCGCACCGCAGCCCTCGGCTTTACCGGGCATCATGAAAACCCGGGTGTTTCAGGGTAATCACTGGCTCTGTCAGGTAAAAACCTCTGTGGGTGATGTGCTTGTGATCAGACAAAACGATGGCGAGCCCGTTGCTCACGAGGGTGCGATTGTGCACTTGCGTTGGCGTGCACAGGATATGCGCCCGGTTGGCGCGGCCGTCTGAGTGCGCGCGTCATGATCAAACCCTCCCAAGCTCCATGGCTATTAAGCGCCCCGGCGTTAACGCTCTACGCAACGTTTTTAATTGCTCCAATTGCAAGCGTGTTTCTGATTAGTTTTTTCAATTTCGAGTTTTACGGTGGGATTCAGGTTTCGTTCACACTCAAAAACTATCTTGAAATTCTGACCGATAGTTATTTCTATGAAGTGTTCGCACGAACCTTTGGCGTAGCCTTCTTAGTAACAGTCTCTTGCGTGATCCTCGGTACGGCAGAGGCCTATGTGCTCAGCCGTATGCGCAACCCCTGGAAGGGTATCTTTCTGATGGTGGTGCTGGGCCCGTTACTGATTTCGGTGGTCGTACGCACACTTGGCTGGGCATTGCTGTTTGGCTCAACAGGACTGATCAGTAAAGGTTTGCAGGCATTGGGTCTGGCATCAGGCCCCGTCAGTTTGATGTATACCAACCTTGGTGTCGGGATCGCTTTGACGCACGTGATGGTGCCCTTTATGGTGATCTCGGTCTGGGCTTCCTTGCAGAAAATCAATCCATCAACCGAAGCCGCCGCGCTCTCGCTTGGTGCGAGTCAGTTCACTGTGATTTGTCGTGTGATTGTTCCTCAGGCCATGCCGGGGATTTTATCCGGTGCAATCATGGTGTTTGCAATGTCTGCGAGTGCATTTGCTACGCCCGCGATTATTGGTGGACGTCGGCTTAAAACAGTCGCAACCGCAGCGTATGACGAGTTTTTAAATACCCTGAATTGGCCGCTTGGTTCGGCTTTGGCGGTGTTGTTATTGATCGCAACAATTATTGTCTTGATCACCACCAACCGACTGATAGAGCGTCGCTACGGCGCGGTCTTTCACTAAAGGGGCTGACATGTATCTGCGAAACGGCCCGATAGGTTTGGTATTTCATACCCTCTTTATATTATTCATTCTCGCACCACTGGTAATGGTGTGTGCGGTTGCTTTTACGGGAGATGGTTTTATTTCCCTGCCCTCAAACGGCTTATCCCTTAGATGGTTTAAAGCGATTCTGAATAATCCGCGTTTTATTGACGCCTTTATTTTTAGTCTTGGGCTTGGGTTCTTATCTGCAAGCTTTGCTATCGTACTGGCAATTCCCTCTGCGTTAGCAATCGCCCGCTTCCGCTTCCCCGGTCGCGAAGCACTCATGGCATTTTTTCTGTCGCCACTTATGATTCCGCATATTGTGCTCGGCTTGGCATTCCTTAAATTTTTTACGACGATCGGTGTTGCCGGTACATACTTCGGTTTGGTCATCGCACATATTATTGTTGTCATTCCCTATGCATTACGCCTGGTGTTGTCCTCTGCGACGGGACTAGACCCTTCGCTTGAGCGCGCCGCGCTATCACTTGGGGCTTCGCCATGGATTACCTTCCGGCGTATCGTATTGCCATTGATCATGCCAGGTGTGGTGAGTGGCTGGGTCATTGCATTCATCACAAGTTTTGATGAGTTGACAATGTCGATATTTATCGCATCGCCCTCTACAACGACATTGCCTGTGCGGATATTTCTACATATCGAAGACACCATCGATCCATTGGTGACGGCAGTGTCTGCAGCACTTATTTACATGACGATTATTGCGATCTTTATTCTTGATCGTTTGGTCGGACTCGAAAAACTGTTTGTTGGTAAGGGACGCGCATGAGCGAAACAAAACACGATATGAACGCTGCAGGCGATTTGCCTGCCCCGCGGCCCAGGCACCACAAGGGTGTGTATGACGCACTTGTCATTGGCGGTGGGTTGGTGGGTTCGGCGGTAGCCTTTGGCTTGCGTCAAAAAGTAGATCACGTTGCCGTGCTGGACGAGGGTGATATTGCCTTTCGGGCATCAAGAGGCAACTTCGGACTGGTGTGGGTGCAAAGTAAAGGTATGGGTATGCCTGCCTATGGCCACTGGACAATGTCTTCGCAACAGTTGTGGCCAAAGCTTGCGGGTCTGTTACATGACATTACTGGTCTTGAAGTCGGACTTGAGCAAAAAGGAGGCTTGCATCCTGTCCTGACTGAAGTTGAATACGAAGAGCGAATCAAATTCATGAATGGGTTGATGTCACAACCAGGTATGGTTCAGTACGACTGGAAAATGCTGGATCGCAAAGAGCTGATGGATCTTGTTCCGGGTATCGGCCCAGAGGTGCGGGGTGCGACATGGACTTCAGTCGATGGCGTGGCTAACCCATTAAAAATGTTACGTGCCTTGCATACAGCTTTTGATCGTCAGAAAGTTGATTACTTGCCC